>DASTLJ010000370.1:0-6571 GCA_035715125.1 Verrucomicrobiia bacterium | reverse complement strand
CCAACTCTTACGTTTCACGTCTTACGTTTCACGTCTTACGTTTTACGTTTCACGTTCTACCTCGCTGAAATAAGCCTGCCTTCCGCCACCTGCCGCACTACGTTCCCTTCATGTCCGCGACCCGCCAAATCCACAACTTGGCCCTCATCGGCTTCATGGGCACGGGCAAGTCGTCGGTCGGACGGCTCTGCGCGGCGGCGTTGCGCTTCGATCTCATCGATACCGATCAGATCATCGAAGAGCGCGCGGGCCAGAGCATCACGGAGATTTTCGTTAAGCAGGGGCAAGAGACCTTTCGCGAGATGGAACGGCAGCTTGTCGCCGAGATGGCCGGCTGGCGTCAGAAGGTGATTTGTGCCGGCGGCGGCCTGGGAGCGAACGAAGCGAACCTTGCCAGCCTCAAGCAACACGCCCTGGTGGTCTGTCTGTGGGCGTCCGTCGAAACGATTTGGCAGCGGGTGCGGCATCAGGGCCATCGGCCGTTGTTGCAGGGCCCCGATCCACTCGGGAATATCCGCAGCCTGCTGGAGCAGCGGTCGCCGTTCTACAAACAGGCCGACGTGCTCGTGAACACCGAGTTGCGCAGCCTCCGTGAGGTTGCCGACCACGTGCTGCACCAATTCAAGGGGGCCCGCTCGGAGTCGCCGGCGCAGCAGCCCTGAACCTCGACCCGGCAGTTCGATGTGGCAAAAGGAATGGAAACTACGGATGGACACGGATAAACACGGATTTCGGAAAAGTCCGTTCACCAAGTGGGTGAGCGGCCCGGTTTTTGCCAATCGGTTTCATCTGTGTTCATCCGTGTCCATCCGTGGTTTCAACTACTTCGTTTAGAGTGAAAGCCAGCATCGTTCAACGAGCCCACGAATTGGGCTTCGACGCCTGCCGCGTCACGAGCGCGGCCCCGCCCGAAAGCGCCGCGCGCTTCCAGGAGTGGCTGGCCGCCGGCAGGCACGGCGAAATGGGTTACCTGGCGCGCAACGCTCACAAACGGGTCGAGCCGCAACGAGTCCTGCATGGAGCCAAAAGCATTGTGACGCTGGGGGCGAGCTACTCGCGAGGAGAAGTCAGTAATCAGTATTCAGTATCCAGTGTTCAGAAGCCGGATGGCGCAGCTACCGGCATAAGCTCCCCACTGAATACTGAACACTGCACACTGAAAACTGGCATCATCGCCCGCTACGCCCGTTTCACGGATTACCACAACGTCCTCGCGGCCCCGCTCAAGCAACTGGCCGGCTTCATCGATGAACTCGGCGGCCCCGGCACGCGCTCGCTCTGGTACGTCGACACCGGGCCATTGCTCGAACGGGACCTGGCGCAGCGGGCCGGACTCGGCTTCATCGGCAAGCACACCAACTTGATCAGCCGCCAGCTCGGCAATTGGTTCTACCTCTGCGAGATTATTACTACGCTGGAACTGGAGCCGGACGCGCCGGAGAAAAACCGTTGCGGTACGTGCACCCGTTGCATCACCGCCTGCCCGACGAATGCGATCCCCGCGCCCTTCCAGCTCGACGCTCGCCGCTGCATTTCCTACCTCACCATCGAGCTCAAAGGCAGCATCCCCGTCGAACTGCGCCCGCTGATGGGCGCCCGAATTTTCGGCTGTGACGATTGCCTCGCGGTCTGCCCCTGGAACCGCTTCGCCCGCGAAGCCAGCTTGATGGCTCCGCACCGACGGCGCGATCTCGACAACCCCGGTCTGCTGGAACTCCTTTCCCTGGATGACGCTGGGTTCCAGAATCAATTTGCCGCGACGCCGCTGCGGCGCGTCAAACGCCGCGGCCTGCTGCGCAATGTGTGCGTGGCGCTCGGCAATACGGCCGACACCCGCGCGCTACCTGCCCTCGAAAAGGCCTCCCGGGATTCCGAACCCCTCATCGCGGAGCACGCACGCTGGGCCATCGAGCAAATCGAGAGGCGCCGCAGCCTTACCTCCTGAACGCGAGCAGTCAGGAGTCAGGCGTGGGCTCCGATCAAATTCCGCTGATTGCGGTGCCGACTCTGGAAGGAACGGACCGCCTACCCACGAACTGGATCGTAGGTCGGGCGGCTGGCCTGCCTGCCCTGGGAGCGCCGGCATCTTGCCGGCGGGTGGCTTGGCCTTGAGTCGAGAAACTCGCTGGCAGGATGCCGGCGCTCCCAGGTTCTACTACATGATTTTGAGCTTCGGCAAATCCTGGGAATCCACCAGGCCGACCGGCTCGTGGCGGGCGTTAACGACGATGAGATCATCGATGTTGCGCTCGTTGAAAATCTTGAGCGCCTCGACGGCCAGCGCGTCATCGCGCACGCAGATCGGATGGCGGGTCATCACTTCGGAGAGCTTGCGGGCCAGGACCTCGCCGTCACCAGCCATGTGACGTCGCAAATCGCCGTCGGTGAAGACGCCCGAGAGTCTGCCGCGGGCATCGACGACGCTCACGCTGCCGGACTTGGCTTTCGTCATTACCAGCAGCGCCTCCTTCACCAAAAGGGATTGCGCGGCGACGGCGTTCTTGGCGCCACGGCGCATGATGTCGCGCACCTGGAGCAGCAGCGCCCGGCCGATGGCGCCGGCGGGGTGGTGCTTGGCGAAGTCCTGTCGCCGAAAACCGCGGGCTTGCAACACCGCCATCGCCAGCGCGTCGCCCATCACGAGCATCGCGGTCGTGCTCGCCGTCGGCGCTAGATTGAACGGGCAGGCCTCTTTCGGCACGTGGACATTGAGGAGGATGTCGCTGTGGCGGGCCAGGGTCGATTTTGGGCTGCCGGTGAGGGAAATCAGTTTCACCGGGAATCGTTTCAGCGCGGGCAGCAGGCTGACGAGTTCCTCGGACTCGCCTGAATAGCTTAGCGCCAGTACAAGGTCGCCGTCGTTGATGACGCCGATGTCGCCGTGCAGCGCATCGACGCTGTTGAGCACGACACTCGTCGAGCCGGTGCTCGTGAGCGTGGCGGCAATCTTCCGGCCGATGTTGCCGCTCTTGCCGATGCCGATGACGACCAGCTTGCCGCGCCGTTGCAGTGTATCGACGACGAGTCCGACCGCGAGATCGAAAGCATCGTCGAGTTGACCGCGAACGGCGCGCAAGGCGGCCAGTTCGATGTCGAAGACTTCGCGGGCACGTGCCAGGTGGCTCATCGGGCGTGAGCCTGCCAGCGGGTCGAGGGAGTGGCAACGAGAAGAAGCCTGCCAGATTGACGCTTCGATCTCCTCCGCGCTAGCGTCCGCCGCACCATGTCCGGCTGCGCGCATCCCGAGGCGGAGCGGGAGTCGCTCTTCACCGCACGGGATTACATCACGGGCGATGGGTTCGAGGTGTGCCGTTGCGGTGGCTGCGGGTTCGTGGTGACGCTGCCCGCGCCCGTGGAAGGAGCGATCGCGAAGTATTATCCCACCGGTTATTACGGCAGCGCCTCGGGCCGGCGTTTTCCGGCTGCGGTCGAGCGATTGCAAAGCGCGCTGTATGGGCGGCGCGCGCGTGCGGTCGAACGGGAGTTGCGCCGCTGTCCGGGCCGGGTGCTGGACGTTGGCTGCGGGCGGGGGCTGTTGTTGCGCGCATTTCGCGAACGCAGATGGAAAGTGGACGGAACGGAGTTGAGCGAATCCGCGGCGGCGTTCGCGCGCGACGCACTGAAAATCCCAGTGACGGTCGCGCCCGCCGCGTCGCTTCCGTGGCCGGATCGCACATTTGACGCGGTGTCGATGTGGCACGTTCTGGAGCACGTGCCGGACCCCCGTGCGGCATTGCGCGAAGCGGCACGAGTCCTTCAGCCCGATGGCGTGCTTTTCGCCGGTGCGCCAAACTTCGGCAGCCCGGAAGCACGCTGGGCGCGGGACAAATGGTTCCACCTCGACGTGCCGCGCCACTTGACACACTTGACCCAGGCATCGCTGAGTTCGGCGCTCACTTCCGCGGGCTTCGAGGTCCGCCGCGTTTCGTTCTTCGCTCCGGAGTACGACTGCTTCAGCTTCGTGCAGTCGGCGCTGAACCGAATCGGGCTGCGACACAATCTGCTCTACAATTTGCTGCGGGGCCGCGGAGCGAAGGTATTGCAGGAGCGCGAGGCCGGAGTCGGACAAATTGCCCTGACCCTGTTGTTGGCGGCGCCGCTCTCCTTGTTGAGCCTGCCAATGACATTGCTGGCCGGCGCTTGCGCTCGCGGGGCCACGATGGCGGTGGTGGCGGTGAAACATGGGACTTGCTACTCGCGGTAGGGCGTTTTCGCTTTGTAAAGGTCGACCAGCTTTTGGAGAATGCCGGCAAGCGGAGTCTGGCCGGAAGCTGTGGCGAGGTCCAGGGCCCGCTGCGCGGTGGCGACGGCTTGATCGAATTGCCCTGTTTCCGCGTACGCCGCCGCCAGGGCGTTGAGACTGAGCGGGTCGTTGTTCGCCGTGAGCTGGCAGGCGCGCGTGGCGAAACGGAGGGCGTCGGCGCCGTGGCGCATCGAGGCGTCGCTGTGGGTGGCCAGGAGCCAGGCCAGGCGGTTGAGCGCCGGCACCGAGTCCGGCTCCAATTGAACCGCGCGCCGAAAATGCGAAATCGCTTCGCCGAATTTCCGCTGAGCGAGCATCGAGTTGCCTGTTGCAAGCCAGGCGCTGGCCGAGGTGGGTTGAAGTCGCAAGGCCTCTTGTGCGGCAGACAGTGCCTCGGAGGACTGGCCGAGCATCTGGCGGGCAAAAGCCAGCTGGGCAAAAGCATCGGCGGACATCGGGTTGACGCGCAGCACGCGTTGAAACTGCTCGGCGGCCTCGGCCGGCCGGCCTTTGCGAAGCAGCACGACGCCCAAGCCATAGAGCGCCTCAGGTTGGGAGGGCAGCGCGGCCAAGGCCCGCTCGAATTGAGCGATTGCCTCATCGACCCGGCCGCGGTCCAGAAGCAGCAGGCCGAACTGGGTCCGGCCCTCGGCGTAATCCGGACTGATGTCGAGGGCTTCCTGGTAGAGCTGCTCGGCGAGTTCGTAGCGCCCGGCCTTGGAGTGGACCCAGGCGATGATCGCGGTGGCGACATGGTTGTTTGTCGTGACGGCGCGAGCATGGCTGAACAATGTGGCGTCATCGCGCCATCGACCGACTTGCTGGACCGTGCAGAACACCCACGCGGCCGCCACCGCGCAGCCGGCAGCCGGAATTACGCGCGCCGCGAGACGGTACCGCGCCGCCAGGTCCGCCGCCGCCCACGCAACAGCCATGCCGATGCCGATGAGCGGCAGATAAGTGTATCGATCGGCCATCGCCTGAATGCCGACCTGCACGATTCCAATCACAGGAACCAACGTGCCGAGATACCAGCACCAGCCTGTGAACAGATGCGGTTGGGAGCGCATCGTGCGGAGCACCAGTGCCGATACTCCTGCCAGCACCACGACGGCCAGCGCGATCTGCCCCAACGGGGGAATGCCCGGATGCGGATAGAAGACGGCAAGCTTGGTCGGCCAGATCGTCCTGGCGAGATAAGCCACATAGGCAACCAGGGCATTGATAAGGCGCGAACCCAATGGAAGTTGCTCGACGGCGACCACCGAATGGCCGGTTCGCTGGACGAGGAGGGTGATGACGCTTGAAGCCAGAGCCAGCAGGAAGAAGGGGACCTTCTCCCGGATGAGCCGCCCGAGGTTCTTCAGCGTCGCAGCGGTAAATAAAACGCTCCCTGGCTCCGATCCTATGGGCTGAAGCCGGCGGAGTGGCCACCAATCCAACAGCAGCAGCACGAACGGGGTGGTGACCAGCATCGGCTTGGACATCAACCCCAAAACGAACATCACCAGCGCCGCCACATAATGTCGCCATCGGGACCGGACCGTGTAGCGCCAATACGCCCAGAGCGTGAGGACGAAGAAAAGGAGGCTGAGCAAGTCCTTGCGCTCCGCAACCCAGGCGACCGATTCGACGTGCAGCGGGTGCCAGCCGAACAGCGCGGCAACGAATGCGCTCCGCCCAAGCGCGCCCGTCATCCCGTGCAAGAGCCCAAACAGCAGCGCCGTGTTCAGCGCATGCAGCAGCACGTTCACGACGTGGTGCGCAGCAGGCCGCACTCCGAACAACTGGCAATCCAGCATGTGCGACAGCCACGTCACGGGGTGCCAGTTGCTAGCGTGCTCCGACGTGAACGCCCAGCGGATGCCCTCCCATGTAAGGCCTCGCTGGACGATCGGGTTGCTGGTGATGTAATCCGGATCGTCGTAGTTGAGGAACCCGTTTCTCGACACGCCCCAAAACGCCGCGACCGTGACCGCTGCCAGCACCAGCGCGGCGAGGCGGGACTTCGATGAAGCTGAATCGGTGTTCATGCCCGGGCATCGAGCGACATCGACGCAACTGGGAAGCGGCGCGCGCGGAAAAGAGTTCGCGAGCGCGCGGCGAGTGTAATGGCCTGTAGCACGGTGCTCGATCGGCTGAAAGCGGAGAGAAGATGAGAAATCCGTTGCGGAGTGACGAGGATTTTCGTTTTGCGGTTTACCTCTTCCGGGGCCTCCAGTATCATTCAACGAGTTGAATGGACCGTAACCGTGCCATGAAGCGCCCTGAATTCCTTTCAATTCGCTGGCGAGGGGCCCTGGCGTGAGGGTCGCCGTCGTTGGTGCC
>DASTLJ010000369.1:0-6334 GCA_035715125.1 Verrucomicrobiia bacterium | reverse complement strand
GAATTGGAAATACCTCGACAACGGATCCGACCAGGGCACGAACTGGACCACGCTGGGCTTCGACGACAGCTCGTGGACCAACGGCCCGGCCGAACTCGGCTACGGCGACGGCGACGAGGCCACCGTGGTCGGCTTTGGCGGCGACCCCCAAAACGTCTTCATCACGACCTACTTCCGCCATTCATTCACCCTGACCAATGCGGCCGGCTATTCGAGCCTCCTGATGAACGTCAAGCGCGACGATGGGGCCGTGGTTTACCTCAACGGCGTCGAAATCGCCCGCTTCAACATGAACCCGGGGCCGGTCTCCTACCTGACCCTCGCGCTCAACGCCACCGACGACGGCGCCAACTTTTACCCGGCGGCTGTCCCCTTCAGTCCGCTGGTCGAAGGCAACAACGTCCTGGCCGTGGGAATTCACCAGACTACGAATACCAGTTCCGACATCAGCTTCGAGATGGATCTGTCGGCTGTCCCGACGATCATTCGCAACCAATCTCCAACTCTGGCCTTGACCAGCCCCACCAACCACGCCCCCTTCCTGGCCCCGTCGTCCATTCTGCTGAATGCCTCGGCCACCGACCCGGACGGCTCCGTCACCAACGTCGAATTCTACGCCGACAACGTGAAGCTAGGCAACGTTACCGAGGAGCCCTATGACTTTGTGTGGAACACCCCGCCCATCGGCTTGCACACCTTGCGAGCCGTCGCCACCGACAATCAGGGCGCTTCCTCCTTCGTCGAGATTTCGGTCGCCGTTTACGACTCTCTTGGGACTCCACTCGTGGACATCCTGAGCCCGGCCCACGGCTCGGTGTTCGACGGCCCGACCAACCTCGCTTTCTCCGCGCGCGTTACGGCGCTGCGCGACGTCATCGACGTGCTTTTCCTCACTAATGGAGTTGACCTCCTCAGTGACAACACCAGCCCCTACAGCGTCGTTTGGACGAACGCTGCCTTCGGCACGAACACCCTCGCTGTCTGGGCCGCCGACTCCGATGGCCGGGTCGGATACTCCCCGGACATCACGGTCGTCATCATCGCCCCGCCGACCAACACCGTCGCGCCGACGATTGCCGCCCAGGTCCCGGCCGCCGGCATCACGGTCACCAGCCTGACCAGCGTCACGGTCACCTTCAGCGAGCGCGTCATCAACGTCGATGCCGCCGACCTGCTGGTAAACTTCCTCCCGGCGACGACTGTCAGCGGAAGCATCTCGAACTATACGTTCACGTTCCCTCAACCGCCTTATGGTGAAGTGGATATTCGATGGGACGCCGGCCACGGCATCACGGACATTGGTTATCCTTCCAACCTGGCGTTCAACGCCAACGGCCCAGGGGCCGCGTGGGGTTACAATTTGATCGACGCCGTGCCCCCGACGATCGCCGCGCGCGTTCCGGCCGCCGGCGCGACGGTCACCAACCTCACCCAAGTCTCCGTCACTTTCAGCGAACCGGTGCACGGCGTGGACGCCGCGGACCTGCTCATTAACGGCACGCCCGCGGTCGGCCTCAACGGCGTGCCAGCCGGCGAGGCCGGCTCAAGCTACACGTTCAGTTTCGCGCAACCGGCGGGAGGCCCCGTCAGCATTTCCTGGGCCGGCGCGCACGGCATCGCAGACCTGGCCGATACGCCCAATCCATTCAATGCGACCGGCCCCGGTGCGACCTGGAACTACACGCTCGACCTGCGCACCGTGCTGGTGCAATCGAACTCCACCTGGCGGTTCCTCAAAGGCTTCGCTGAGGCCTCGGGGCCCATCGACGCCTGGAGACAGTTCGCGTTCGACGATTCAGGCTGGTCCAACGCCCCGTCGCCCTTCTTCTACGGCGACACCAGTTTCACCAACGCGGCCAATCCCGGCACCGCGGTGACCGACATGCTTGGCGGCGCTTACAGCAGCATCTTTTTCCGCAAACAATTCAACGTGGTCGGTTCCAGTTCCGTCACCAACCTCTTTCTCGTGGCGGCCATCGACGACGGCGCCATCGTTTGGATCAACGGCACCGAAGTCCTCCGCAACAACATGGCCGCCGGCGAAATCCCTTACAACGGCTCCGCCCCCACCGCGGCCAACGAACCGGGCAACAACGGCGTCCCCTACACGAGCTTCACTTTGGCCAACGCAAACAACTATCTGGTGGAAGGCCCGAACGTCATCGCCGTCCACGGCTTCAACAACCAGCCCGCCACCAGCAGCGATTTTTGCTGGAACGCGCAACTTTACGCCTTCGTTCTGGACCCGAGCCAGATTCCGCCGCGCGTGAGCACCGTCAGCCCGGCCGCCGGCGGCGTGTTCTCCCTGACGAACATCACCGTGCGCTTCACGGAGGCGGTCATCGGCGTCGATGCGGGCGACCTGTTGATCGGCGGCGTGCCGGCCACGGGTCTGAGCAGCACGACCAACACGACCTACACGTTCAGTTTCGAGCAACCCCCTTTCGGCCCGGTCAACGTCACCTGGGCGGCGGGGCACGGGATCACGGACCTGGACTCGCCTCCCAAACCCTTCGACGGCGCCGCGGCTGGTTCGACCTTCCAGTATTCGCTAATCAATCCGAGCGCGCCCACGATTGCGTTGCAGTCGCCCCTGGCGGGCGCTTCGGTCGCGACGCTCACGCAACTCACCGTCCAATTCAGCGAACCGGTCACAGGCGTGGACGCCGCCGACCTGCGCATCAACGGCGCCCCCGCTTCAACGCTTCAACGTTTCAACGATTCAACGTATGCCTTCACCTTCCCGCAGCCGCCCTACGGCGCGGTGGCCGTCGGCTGGGTCACGGGCCATGGCATTACGGACACCGAGCCCGCCGCCAATCCCTTCGACAGCACGCGGCCGGGCAGCACCTGGAGCTACACACTGGTGGATCAAGTCCGGCCGACCATCGTCTCCAGGACGCCTCCGGCCGGCGCACTCGTCACCAACCTCACGCAACTCTCCATTACCTTCTCCGAGCCGGTGACGGGCGTGAACGCCAGCGACCTCCTCATCAACGACGCCCCCGCTTCAACGCTTCAACGCTTCAACGATTCAACGTATGCCTTCACCTTCGCACAGCCCAACGCGACCTTTCTCAACGTGACCTGGGTGAACAATCACGGCATCCGTGACCTGGCTCCCGTGCCCAATTCTTTCGACGCCACGGGTCCGGGCGCGACCTGGTCCTACACGACGCCAGATACGCTCGCGCCGGCCGTCGCCGCCATCGATCCTGCCCCATTCGTCACTCTGCGTTCGCTCACGCGGATTGCGGTGACGTTCACCGAGCCGGTCGCGGGCGTGGACACGAACGACCTGCTCCTCAACAACCGGCGCTCCCTCTCCGTCAACGGGTCGGGAGCGGGACCGTATACCTTCAATTTTTTGCCCCCTTCCAATGGGGTCGCCGAGGTCCGCTGGGCGCCCGGCCACGCGATCAGCGACCTGGCCACCCCACTGCCCAACAGCTTTGGCGGGGGCGAATGGACCTACATCGTCGACCCGGCAGCCGCTTTCGCCGGCAAGGTCATCTTCAGCGAAATCATGTTCCATCCGGCGTCCGACCTTCTCGCCGACGAATGGGTCGAGTTGCACAACGTCACTTCAAACCTCGTGAGCCTGGCGGGCTGGCGCTTCGCTCGCGGCGCGGATTTCATCTTCCCGAACGTGGCCATCCCGGCCGGCGGTTACCTCGTTGTGGCCGCGGATACCAATGCCTTCCGTGCGCGCTATCCCGGTGTGAACAACGTCATCGGCAACTGGACCGGACGGCTGGCCAACTCCGATGAAACCCTTGAACTGGTCACCCCTCTTGGCGAAAGCGTCAACACCGTCCACTACGCGAGCGAGGGCGACTGGGCCACGCGCGCCCGCGGCCGACCCGCGCAACGCGTCGCCGGCATCACGCTGTCGGGCACCACCGCGACCGTCACCGTGCCGCAGCACGGCTACAACAACGGCGAGACCGTGTTCCTCAGCGGCGCCAATCAGCCCGAGTATAACGGCCGCTTCGTAATCGCCAACGCCGGCAGCAGCACCTTCACCATCACGGTGCCCGGCGCGCCCGCCTCGCCCGCCACCGGCACGATCGTTTGCCGGCACATTCTGGACAACAATGCCTCGGGCTGGTCTTGGTTTTCGGCGGCGGACGGCTTTGGCAGCTCGCTCGAACTGGTCAACGCCTCGCTCCCGAACAGCGCTGGCCAGAACTGGGCCGCCAGCACCAGCCTTCAGGGGACCCCCGGCGCTTCCAATTCCACCCGCGCGACCAACGTCGCGCCGTACATCCTCGACGCGGCTCATTTCCCGCCCGTGCCTCGCTCGACCAACGCCGTGACCATCAGCGCCCGCGTGCAGGAGGAAATGAGCAATGGCGTCGCCGCCGTCACCCTCTTCTGGCGCAATCACAGCACCACCTCGCCCGGCCCTTTCACGTCCGCGCCGATGTTTGACGACGGGGGGCACAACGACGGCGTGGCCAATGACAGGCTCTACGCCGCCTCGGTTGCGCCCCAGGCCGACCGCACGGTCATCGAGTTCTATCTTCAGGCCGCCGACACTTCCGGCCTCACGCGCACCTGGCCCGCCCCGGCCTGGCAGACCAACAACACTTACGCCCAGACCCCCAACGCACTTTACCAGGTGGACGACCAGTCCTCCTCGACGAACATGCCGTTCCTGCGCCTCGTGCTGACGGAGACCGAGCGCGCCGAGTTCGCCGCCATCAACCAGAACAGCGACGCCGAGATGAACGCCACGTTCATTAGCCTCGACGGCGATGGAGCGAAGGTGCGCTACGGTTGCGGCCTGCGCATCCGCGGCGCGGGCAGCCGCAACGGCACGCCCAAGAACTGGCGCCTCAACATCCCCACCGACAACCGCTGGAACGGCCTGAGTGAAATCAACCTGAACACCCGCTTCATCCACTCCCAGCTCGCCGGCAGCGTCCTGTCTCAAAAGGCCGGCCTGCCCGTGGCCGACGCGCGCATCGTGCAAGTGCGCCTCAATGGCAACAACCTCGCCCCGTCCGGCACGCCCCAGAACGGCGGCGGCACCGGCGGGGGCTTCGGCGCCTACATCCTCGTCGAGCCGATCAATGGCGACTTCGCCGCAAACCACTTTCCCAACGACAGCCAGGGCAATGTCTATCGGGCGTCCAGCGGCACGCACGACGCCGACCTGGCTTCCGGAGGGACGAACGTGGATTTCTACTACGTGCGTGGCTACTCGAAGACCTCCAACCAGAGCGACAACGACTGGACTGATTTGGCCAGCCTGACCGCCGTGCTCTCGACCGGCCTGCCCGATGCCAGTTACGTCCAAGCCGTCCGCACCAATCTGAACCTCCAATTCGCGATGCGCTACTTCGCCGTTTGCACCTTCTTTGGCTTCGGCGAGACGGCTCTCTGCAACGGCATCGGGGACGACTACGCCATGTATCGGGGCCTGAACGACCCGCGCTTCATCCTTCTCGCCCACGACTTCGACACCATCCTCGGCCAGGGGGACAGCCCGACTTACTGGCCCGTGGTCAACGCGCACATCTGGATGATGCTCAACCCGCCCAACCCCAACGGCGACCCGGCGACGTTGCAGACGACGCTCTTGCGCTTCATGCGCCATCCTGAGCACGCGCCGGTGTACTTCGCGGAACTTAAGCGCCTGGCCGACGGCCCCTTCAGCCCAGCGCAGGCCGATCCCGTGCTCGATCAGATCCTCTCCGGCTGGGGGCCCGACCAGACGCTGACCATCAACCCGATGAAGAACTACCTGGCCAGCCGCCGCGTCGCTTTGATGACACAAGTGCCGCTGGCTCTCACCGTGAGCAACACGCTGGCGACCCAAAGCGGTTTTCCCTTCACCGCGACACCGGCGGTCACACTCTTCGGCACAGCCAACGCCATCGACACTCGCAGCGTGCGAGTCAACGGTGGCCTTGCCGGTTGGTCTGCGTGGGAAGCGCGCTGGACGAACTCTGTCACCCTCCAGCCCGGCATCAACCGAGTGCTGATGCAGTCGTTCAATTCCAACGACGTCGAGTTCGCCCGCGCCACCGTGGACATCTGGTACGACGACGGCAATGTGGCGAGCGTCTCCGGTGCCGTTGCGGCCGACACCGTCTGGTCCGCCGCCAATGGCCCGTATCAAGTCACAGCCAGCCTCACCGTGAGCGCGGGCGTCACCCTCACCATTCAGCCGGGCACGACGGTTTACCTCAGCCCCGGTGTGGGCCTGACGGTCGCCAATGGCGGCCGTCTCCTGGCCGAGGGCGTGGACACTGCGCGGATCCGCTTCAGCGCCGCGCCGGGCGGCCTCCCCGGCGAGGGGGCCAACTGGGGCGGCTTCACGATC
>DASTLJ010000368.1:0-14947 GCA_035715125.1 Verrucomicrobiia bacterium | reverse complement strand
CGGCGAGTTTGGAGAAGGGCGCGATGCCGGAAGTGGCGAACATTCGCAGCGAGGAGTTTATCAACGCCTTTGATTATCGCGACCCGATGCCCGCGCCGGGAGCGCCGATTGCGTTTGCGTGGGAACGCGCGCGCTATCCGTTCGCGCACAACCGCGATGTGGTGCGCTTCTCGGTCAGGACCGCCGCGCAGGGACGCGAGGCGGGCAAGCCGCTGAACATTGTTCTGCTGCTCGACAACTCCGGCTCGATGGAGCGCGCGGACCGCGTACGCGTCATCCACGAATGTATCCGCGTGCTGACCAGGCAGCTTCAACCGCAGGACCGCGTGAGCGTCGTCGCGTTCGCGCGCACGGCGCGGCTGGTGGTGGACGGTTTCTCCGGCAGCGATGCCGGAAACCTGCCGGAGGTCATCGGCCAGCTTGCGCCGGATGGCGGCACGAACCTCGAAGACGCGATGAACCTTGCCTACCAGACGGCGCTCCGGCATTTCCTGCCGAACGGCGTCAACCGCGTCGTGCTCCTGACCGATGGCGCGGCCAACCTCGGCGACGTCGAGCCCGAGTCGCTCAAGAAAAAAGTCGAGGCGCACCGCAAGCAGGGCGTCGCGCTCGATTGCTTCGGCATCGGCTGGGAAGGTTACAACGACGATTTGCTCGAAGTCCTTTCGCGCAACGGCGACGGCCGCTACGGCTTCGTGAACACGCCCGAGGCGGCGGCGAGCGAGTTCGCCGGCCAGCTCGCGGGCGCGTTGCGCGTGGCGGCCTCGGACGTGAAGGTGCAGGTGCAGTTCAACCCGCGCCGCGTGACCGCCTGGCGGCAGATCGGTTACGCAAAACATCAGCTCAAAAAGGAGCAGTTCCGCGACAACACCGTGGACGCCGCCGAGATCGGCGCCGCCGAGCAGGGCAACGCGCTTTACACGGTGCAGGTGAACCCGAACGGCGAAGGGCCGCTCGGCGTCGTGCGCGTGCGCTTCAAGGTGCCGGGCACGTCGGACTATCGCGAGCACGAGTGGGCCGTGCCTTACTCGGGCGCCGCGACGCCGCTCGAACAATCCAGCGCGCCGCTTCGTCTGGCGGCGACTGCCTCCGCGTTCAGCGAGTGGCTGGTTTCGAGCCCGTTCGCCGGCGAAGTCACGCCCGACCGCCTGCTCGGTTACCTGAGCGGAGTGCCCGAGACCTGCGCCGCCGACCCGCGCCCGAAGAAGCTGGAGTGGATGATTCGCCAGGCCAAAAGCCTGGCCGGGAAATGAACTTACACAGGGCTTACACGGCGCATGGGGAAACGAGGCAAGATAATCGAGCCGGCGAAGCAGCCCAAGCATGATAACCGCAAAAGAACGCAAAGAACTCAAAGAACCTTGCGGGAATGGAGATCCTCTCTGCGTTCTATGCGTTCTTTTGCGGTTAAAAAACTCTTCGCTACCTGCCTGGCCGCTCCTCCTTTTGAATCTCTATGAAACAGTTCCAACTATCGCTCGTTCTCACATTGTTGTTTAGCGCCGGCGTTTCTTCAACGCACGCCGCGCAGGCCGAAATCAAAGACCTCTCCATCAACGGCGGCATCCAGGATGGCAAGGCGCGGCTCGTCATCGACGCGCAGCTCAAGGGACTGACCGACGACAAGGAGCGCCTGCTCTTCGCCACTTCGCTTCAGCACGCCATGCGCTTCACGCGCGACAAGCTCGAGCACAACATCACCGCGACCATCGACATCCTTCAGGGCGAGGCCAAGGAGTTGCCGTTCACGCTGACCGGCGACGGCGAGATCAAAAGCGTCACCGGCGCCGCGCTTCAGGACTGGAGCATCCGGCAGGAAACCAACAACGCACGCACGCTTGTCCTCCGGCCACGCAAGACGGACAAGCCGCTCACGCAACTGGTCGTCGCCATCGTCGCCGAGCGCGACCTGCGCTCGTGGTCGAACCCACTTAAGCCGCTGACGCTCGCGCCCGCGCAGCCCGCGCTGTTCAACGGCTACGTGAAGGTCGAGTCCACCGGCGAACTCGACGCGCAGCCGTCGAACCCCACCGGGCTCGTGCCCATCGAGGTGAGGTTTCTTCCCGAGCCGCTGCGCCCCGACGCCAAGGCCGACGTCCCCGAGCCGCTGGCGTATCGGTTCCACGGCTCGGCTTACACGCTGCCGCTCATCGTCACCACGGCCGACCCCGAATTGCGCCGCGTCGTGCTGCACGACTTCAAGTTGAACGGCCGGCTCTCCGACCAGACCGCCGCCTTCACGCTCACGGCTACCGCGCGCGTGAAGAACCCCCGCGGCGCCTCGCTGAATCTTCTCTCCGGCGCCGTCGCGCTCACCGAACTGGAGCCGCATCCGGACTTTCGCTTGCGGTTTGACGCCGGCCAGTTCGTGCTCGTGTTCGACAAGCCCGGCGAGTTTCCGCTGCGCCTCAAATTCAACGCCGCCGTGCGCCCGGGCAATGGCTGGAACAACCTCGACTTCCGCGTCGCTTCCAGCCCCTTGCAGCCCGTCACGTTCGAGGGACTGGGCGCGGACACGCAGTTCGAATTCAACGACGCCGCCCGGCCCGAGCGCAGCGGCGGCGACTTCGCCAGCTTCCTGCCCGCCAATGGCAGCGTGAAGCTGGCGTGGAAGGAAGCCCGGCCCGAAGTCGAGGGCAAGCTGTTCTACTCGGCGGAAATGCTTTCCCAAATTAGCATCGGCTCCGGGCTGATGCGCCAGATTGCGCTGCTCGAGTTCAAAGTCATGCAGGGCGAATTGAGCCGCGTGACGCTCTCGCTGCGCGGACCGGGCAACGTCACGCGCGTGCAGGGAGCCAACGTGCTCTCGTGGAACGTCGAGCCGGTCGCGAACTCGACCGACCGCCGCCTCGTCGTGCAGTTCAACCAGCCGCAAAAGGACGCCTTCGGGCTGCAAGTGCAGATGCAGACCGAGTTGGGCGCCTTCCCGCAGGCGGTCGATGCGATGCAGCTTCGCGCCGACGGCGCAACGCGCTTCGCCGGGCATTTCCGCGTCGTGAACGAGGGCGCGGTGCGGCTGGAAGTCCTGCAAGCCAGCGGCCTGTCGCAAATCTCGCCGGAGCAATTCCCGGAGAGCGACGCGACCAAGGCGCTGCTCGGCACGCAAGCCAGCCAGCGCTTCGCATACCGGTTTTCCAGCGCGGACTTCGCCTTGCGCGTGCAGGCGGACAACGTGCTGCCTGAGTTGAGCGTGTCACAATTGATCGCGTATCACCTCGGCGAGACCGAGCTGGCCATCGACGCCGAGCTGGAACTGGACATCCGCGAGGCGCCCGTGCGCGAACTGCTCCTGCGCGTGCCGAAAGGCTACGCCACCGCGCGCCTCAACGCCTCCGGTCTGAGCGACTATTTTCTTCGCGAACCGGCCGACCAGCCGGACGCCGAGCTGCGGCTCGTTTACGGCCAGCCGATCTCCGGCCGGCAGGTCGTGCAGCTCCGGCTGGAACGCAACGCCGCGCTGGGCCAGCCGACCTGGACGTTGCCGCGTTTGGAACTCGTTCGTGCAAAGAGCACCCGCGGCCACATCGCGGTGTCCGCGGACGCGGGTTTTCGCCTGACGCCCGAGCGCACGCAGGCGCTGACCGAAATCGCCACGGCGTTTTTCCCGCGCAAGGTCACCGGCATTCAGGCCGCGTTTCGTCTTAGCGAGCCGGCGTGGGAAGCGGCGCTGCGCGTCGAGCGCTTGCCGCAGTCCATCCAGGCCGACGTCTTCCACCTCTTCTCCATCGGCGAGGGCATCGCGTATGGCAGCAGCACGATGAACTATCTCGTTTCCGGCGCGCCCATCGCGACCTTCCGCGTCGTGCTGTCGGACGAGTACTTCAACGTCGAGTTCACCGGCAAGGACGTCCGCAACTGGCAGAAGACGACGAATGGCTACACCGTGCAGCTTCACACTCCGGTGGCGGGCGCTTTTACGCTGCTGGCGACTTACGAGCGGACGTTCAAGGCGCAGGGCGATACGCTCACTTTCACCGGCGCCCGGCCGCTCGACGCGCAAAACGAGCAGGGCCACACCATCGTCGTCAGCGCCTATCAGTTCCAGGTGCAGCCCGCGAACGTCTCGGCCGGGCTGCTCGCGCTCGAAACCGCCGAGGTGCCGGCGGAATACCGGCTGTTTTTCGACGCCCCCATTCTCAAGGCGTATCGCTATTCGACGCGCCCGTTCAATCTCCAGCTTGCCCTCAGCCCGCTGGCGCAGGGCGAGACGCTCGGCCAGGTGGTGGACCGTGCAACCTTCACCACGCGCATCTCGAAGGATGGCGAAGTGCTGACCGACGCGCGTTATTTCGTGAAAAACCGCGGCAATCCGCACTTCGAGCTCGCCTTGCCGCCGGGAACCGAGTTGTGGTCGGCCACGGTCAATGGCGCGACGGTGGTCCCCGTGAAGAACGGCGCGTCCAGCCTGATTCCGCTCCCGCAGCGCGCCGACCCGAATTCGGTGCAACAGCTCGACCTGAAGCTGGCTTCCCGATCGAAGACGCCGCGGCGCGTGACCGCCGCGGTGCCGGTCGTGACCGCGCCCGTCCTGCTTGCCGAATGGAAGCTGGAGCCGGACACAGGCCAGCGGCTGTCATACCGGCATGGCTCGCTCGCGCCAACAGGCGGCGTAGTGGATGCGTCGGGCTTCGCCGGGCTGGCGCGGATGTTCTCCGGCCCGCGAGGCCAGGACGCCCTCGTGCAACTGCTGGCGGCGTTGGCGCTGCTTGCGCTGGCGATTGGCGCCTGGCGCTGGGCGATGGGTAACGGAACGCACCGATTGAGTTTGCGGCATCTGGGCGGCTCGCTCGTGGGCATTGCGGCGGTGGCGCTGGCGGTCATCGTGCTGGCGATGCTGCGCGATCTGGCAGCCGGGCAGAACCAGGCGCTGCCTCGCGGCCTGTCGTTCCTCGCGCCCGTGCAGCAAAGCGGCAGCGCGCTGGAAGTCGTGGTGGCGAACCTGAGCGACGAGTTCTCGATGTGGGCGGTGGTGACGCAGGCGTGGCCGGCATTGCTTGCGATCCTGGTCTGGGGCTACGCCTGGCTGACGACTCGCGAATGGCTCCGCCCCATCGGCGTGATCCTGGGCTGGACGCTGCTCGCGTGGGCCGCACTCCGTTGGCCGAATGGGGCGGCGGCGTTCTTCGTGGTGCTGCTGGCGTTCCTGTTGACTCAGGTGGTTCTGCCGAACGTTCGCCGCTTGATTCAAGTTCCGCGCAAACCCATTGCGCCCCCGGAAGGCAGCCCCGCGGTTGCCGTGACAGCGCTGATGTTGGGCGGGTTGGTGTGGTTGGGGCTGGGGAATGTGGGAGCAGCGATGAGTTTGCAGGTCCCCGCCCGAGAACCCGCCCGCGTGCTCCTCGCCCAAGCCGCGCCAACTGAAACTAAATCCAACCCGGGCCAGGCCAGGACCGCCACAACCAGGAGCCCCTCAACCAGCCCGACTACCTCCCGCGCCAAAGAAGCGCCACTGGCCGAATCCATCGTCCAAACCATCCGCGTCGAGGAGAAGTTCGTTCTGGCCACGGCGAAGGTGCGATGGCACGCGACGAAGGGCCAGCTTCTTCCGCTCGTCTTCGAGCCGGCCGTCCTCACGCGCGTGGACTACCCGGCAAACGCCCTCAAGCTCGTGCAGACGTTCGCCGGCGGCAAACGGGCGCACCAACTCCTGGCGCAGCAGGACGGCACGTTCGACATCGAGGCGCAATACCAACTCCACGTCGCGAAAAAGGACGGCGAGAGCGGCTTCACATTGCCCACGCAACACGCGCTGGTCAATCGCCTGGCACTCACGCTCACCGACGTGGACGCGGACGTCGCTTCGCCGCAGGCCGTCTCCGTCGAACGGGACACCGCGTCGAACCCCGGCGGCGCGCTGCGCTCCAACACGCTGTTCAACCTCGTGCTCGCGCCGGTGAACGACGCGTGGATTGGATGGAAGCCGCGCAGCCGTGACGTGAAGCGCGAGAAGCCTGTGTTTTTCGCGGAATTGTTCCAGCTTTACGTGCCCGCGGCCGGCGTGGTCGAGGGCGTCCATCAGGTGCTCGTGCGCCCAGCGCAAGGAGAGTTGAGCGAATTGGTTTTCGACGTGCCCGGCGGGGCGACCATTACCGATGTCATCGACCCGGCAAAGGCTGGCCAGCCGGGGGACGCCAAGAATCCGCAGGCGCCGGGCGCGTCGAGTTCTCTGGTTTCACTGTGGCGCTTCGACCCCGACACGCGCAAGTTGCGAGTGAGCCTGAACCCTCCACAGTCGCGGCCGTTTATGCTCTTCGTGCGCTCACAAGTCGCCACGGGGCCGCTGCCGTTCGAGCAATCGGTGGGCCTGCTCAGCGTGAACAATGCCGCGGGCCAGCTCGGCTCGCTCGGCGTGGCGACCGGTTCGGAGGTTCAACTGGACAGCGCTACCGCCGACGCGTTCTCACCCATCAATCTCGAAGATTTCCCCGTCTCCGTGTTGCAACCCCTGGGCGCGCAGTTTTCCGGACTGACGTTGCGCCGGGCGTTCCGTTACGCGGTCGCGCAGGGCGCTCTCGTCGTCAAAGCTTCGCCCGTCGAGGCCGACGTGCGCGTCGAGACGCAGGAGACCCTCTCGCTGGGCGAAGACCGCACGGTGCTCGCGGCGAACCTCGCGGCGACCATCACCCGCGCCGGGATTTTCCGCCTGAGCTTCGTGCTGCCAGGCGCGCTCGACGTCGAGTCCCTCAGCGGCCAGGCGTTGAGCCACTGGACGGAGCTAAAGGCGCCCGAGGGCCGCATCATCACGCTGCACTTGAAGGGCAAGACCGAAGGCCAGCAGCAGTTCGCCATCAGCCTGGCCGGGCCGGGGACGAAGGCGACGACCAATTACGCGGCGCCGCGGCTGGTGCTGCGCGAGGCCGGCAAGCAGCAGGGCCAGCTCGTCATCGTGCCCGAGCAGGGGATGCGTTTGCAGGTGACGACGCGCGACGGAGTCACCCAGCTCGACCCGCAGAAATCGGGCATCCGGCAGAAGGGCGTGCTCGCCTTCCGCCTGCTCCAGTCGCAGTGGAATCTCGCGCTGGACATCGAGCAGGTCGACCCCTGGGTGCAGGTGACGAGCTTGCAACATCTCACCGTCACTGAGGCGCTCGTCAAAGTTGCCGCGAACCTCCAGTATCAAATCGAAAATACCGGCCTCAAGGCGCTCCGCGTGCGCGTGCCGACCAACGCCGAGAGCGTCCGTTTCCGCGGCGAGCAGGTGGCGGACTTCCTCCCGGTCGCCGGCGCGGTGGCGGACGGCTTGCAGACGTGGGAGGTCAAGCTCCACCGCCGGATCATCGGCAAATACCTCCTGCAAGCGACCTGGCAAACGCCCGTCGCTGAAAACTCGGCCAGCGCGTCGGCTCGCGGCGTGCAGGCGGCGGACGTGAATCTTCAACGCGGCTTCGTGACCGTGCAATCGGGCGGGCGCCTCCAAGTGCGCGCCGACACGCCGCCCGCCGCGCTCCAGCCCACCGAGTGGCAGAGCATCCCGCGCGCTTTGCGGCAGGACATCGAGGCCGCGACGGCCAACTACACCTTCCGGCTGGTCGAGCCGGCGTATCAACTCGTGCTTCAGCTTGAGCGTCACGAAGCCACAAAGCTTCTGCCCGCGCGCGTGAACGCCGTGACCCTCACTTCGGTGATTTCCGACGAAGGCGTCATGCTCACCGAGGCGCGGCTCGAAATGGTCCCGGGCGACAAGCGACTGCTGCACTTCACGCTGCCCAAGGACGCGCGATTCTGGTTCGCCTTCGTGAACCAGAACGGAGTGTGGCCCTGGCGCGAGCAGGACCGCATCCTGATTCCGCTGGAGCAGCAATCGCGCACCGACAAGCCGATGACCGTCGAGCTGTTCTATTCGAGCAAAATCGGCAACTCCGGTGGAAGCGCCCTCGATCTGGAACTGCTCGGGCCGAAATTCGATCTGCCGTTGGAGAACATCAGTTGGCGGGTCTATTTGAACGAAAAGTGGCGCCTGGCCGACTGGAAGGGCACGTTGCAATTGCAGGAGGACCAGACCGTGGTCGCGCCGGCCGCCGTGGACGTGCAAGGTTACCTTCAAGCCGAAGCCGCGCAGAACCGGGACAAGACCCGGCAGGCCGAGGAATATCTTTCCATGGGCAACACGCTGCTCGAACGCGGCGATCCGGCGCAGGCCCGGCGCGCGTTCCAGAGCGCCTACGGCCTGAGCACGCACGACAGCGCGTTCAACGAGGACGCCCGCGTGCAACTGCACAACCTCAAGCTCCAGCAGGCGCTGGTGGGTTTGAACGTGCGGCAAGCCGCCGCCGGGGGCGACGCCGTCCAGGCCCCAGCGAATCTCAAGGAGCTTCGCAATCGCAAAGACGTCGCCTACACCCAACAGGAAGCGAAACAGATTATCGACAACAACACCGCCGAAGTGAACGACTCCTTCATGCGCCTGGCTGAGCGGCTCATCCAACAGCAGGACGCCGCCGTCACGGCGCCCGCGGCCATCCGCGCGGCGATTCCGCAACAAGGCCGGTTGCTCACCTTCCGGCGCGCAGTGCAAGTGGACACGTTCGCGGACCTGCGCCTGAGCCTGGAGGCCAAGGCCGTGCGTGCGGCGTCCGGCGCAGTCCGGCTGGGGACGCTTGGTGGGATCTTTGCGCTATTGGCGCTGGTCGCGTGGGCTTCCAGGCGAAGCACAGTGTCCTGAGTAGAAAGCCGGCTCGCGAGGACGCTCGCCCCACCATTCTGTGCCACTACCAGATTCTCTCGCCATTGTCCGCCGGCTCCGGTAGCTTCAGGGCATGGCGCCCCTGCCCAAGCCCGAAGTCATCCTCACCCATGAAAGCGATCTCGACGGACTGGTCAGCGGCGTGCTGTTGCAAAGGCTGGCGCTGACGTTGTTCGATTTGCGCGCGCCCCTCGAGGCGCACCATTATCACACCTGGCGCCAGCGCGAACCGCGCGAAAACACCGCCTGGGTGTGCGACTTCAGTTTCGAGCCGCGCCTGGACCGCCAGAACTGGCTCATCATCGACCATCACGCCACCGAGGCCCTCCCCAAACGAGCGCAATTCATCCACGACCTTGGCAAGTCCGCCGGCCTGCTCTGTTACGAATTGTGCCAGCAGCACGGCATTCGCTCGCCCGAACTGGATCGCCTGGTCCACCTGAACAACATCGCCGACCTGTTCCTCGAGGACGACCCCGACTTCACGGCCGCCAATGATCTGGCGAACCTGGTGAAGGTTTACGGATTCTGGAACCTTCACGCCGTCATCGACGGGCAAATTGAAAAACTCCTCGACCATCCGCTCCTGGAAATCATGCAGGCCAAGCGGCGCATCGAAGACCCGCTCGGCTTCGAGTGGAGCCGGCGCAACGTGCAGGAACTCAGCCCCACCGTGGGGTTCGTGGACACGGTGATCGGCAACAACAACATGATTGTCTATCAACTCCTGGAACGGCAGGCCACGCCCTACCCCGTGTTGCTCACGCTGTTTCGGCGCGCCAACGGCGTGGTCATCGCCAGCCTGCGCAGCCGCAACGGCGAGGCGCTCAAGGTCGCCGAGAAACTCCAGGGCGGCGGCCACGCCAATGCCGCCGGGGCCACGATGCCCAAATCCGTGCGCACGATTCAGGACGCGCTGGTGTTCCTGCGCCAGACCCTCAATCCCAATCCCTCCCGCGGCCCGGCGTTCAACAGCCTGGAAAGTCTGTTCGACGCGATCGAGAAGAAGTGAGCCAACGCATGGCTCAGTGTGCAGCTCACATTCTGGAAAGCCGTCGCGCAGTCTGGTTTCTTTCCCCTCACCCCGGCCCTCTCCCCAAGGGAGAGGGAGAATCGCCGGCAGACGGTGCGACGGATCCGAGCGCCCGGGTTTATCGAAAGACGGAATGCGTGGCTCCCTCTCCCTTGGGAGAGTACCTGTTTAGCGTCCCGTGAGGGACGTGTTGAAAATAGCCCAGCGATTCATCGCTGGGTAGTGGGGAGTCGGCGTTCGGAGTCCCGCAGGGACGGCAGAACGAGAAGTTCTTCCGTCCCTACGGGACTTGAGGGGCTGGCGGCTCGAATGCCCAGCGATGAATCGCTGGGCTATTTTCGGGCGTCCTCGCGGACGCGAAACAGTTACTGGGGACAGGGCTGGGGTGAGGGGGAATGCATAGCTCGCAGTCAACCGGTGTCCAGAAAGTGAGATGCATCCAAGGGACGGAGAACGTAGATTCGAGGATTGCGTTGGGCGGGGGATTGTGATGTCGTGTTCATGTCATGAATGGGTTTGAGGTTTGGATTGACTCTCAACGCGAGCGTGGCCCCGTTGGCTCGCTCACTCAACTCCTTCATGACATTCTAACCTGGCCATCGGGCCCTGGTTGCCATATCATCCCCGTCGCCGGCCGGGTCGATGTGCTGGGTGGTACGGCCGCAACACCGCGGCACCATGCATAAGAGAAAACAATGCCAGGCCCATGTGTCGGCGACTGGGACGCAATGCAAAAGAAAAGCCATGCTTGGGTCACGATATTGCCACCTGCACCACTCGTGGGGCAAGGCGCTGCTTGGGTCGATTGTTTTGTTGCTGGTCGGAGCTGTTCTCAGACCTGCGGCGCAGCAAATCTGGAACAACTATTTGCCATCCGACGATTCACGAATCCTGCGGCAACTTGCATTTGAAAGGCCTTCGTTCGAGTTCTATGTGAACGGGCTAAAGGTTCCGACTAACTGCCTTGTTTCCGTCCCAGAGTTCGGTGAACTTACAACTTTTAGCAACGCTACGAACTTCGTGGTTCATATTCCGGAGTCCGGAGAGGTGCGGATTGCCATATCAAATACAGGCCAACGAGCAGCAGATCATCTTCTAATCCAGTTCTATGCTCCAGCGTTGTACACCAATACTGTTGTCGGAAACTCCTGGGGTCCTGAGCCAGGTTTTGTTGGGCTACAAGAGGGCAAGCTGGTCACTAACCCCTACTGGCTCCACTGGGTCCACGCTGCGGACTTTACCGTCGCCAACGGGACTATGTTCAGTGCATCACCGATATATATGAAGCGCAGCGGGAATGAAAAGAAGCTTCCGGTCATCATTTCCGCTGCGTCAAAAGAGACACGGGAAGCCCGAGTCGCAATGCTTCTCGAATGGGAGTGAACCATGAAATTGTGGCCTAACTCTCAGGGTAGCTTTGAGCGGAGCGCGCCACACTTCCAGGAAACGGGGAGGACGTCATCTCGCGTAGCCTCAAAGCGACTGTTTCTTGAACGAGCCCGGTGGAATTACCGGACGAGGATGCCTTCGGGTGAAGGCCAAATCGACCGCCAACCTTCAAGCACCGCCATGAAACCAATCCGAATTGTATTTCTTATCAGTCTGGCGGCAATGGCCCTTGCGCCGGCCTGGGCCGAGGAGAACGAAGCCGTCAAGCAAGACCTGGCTCAGTTGCAGGGCGAATGGTCGATGGTGTCCGGTTCCGCGGACGGCCAGCCCGTGCCCGAGCCAATGCGCAAGCAGATGAAACGGATCTGCAAAGGAGATGAGACCACGACGACGAGCGCAGGACAGCTCTTCTTCAAAGCCAGGATTACCATCGACCCGTCGAAGAAGCCCAAGACCATTGACTACCAGATGATCGACGGATTTACCAAAGGCAAAAAGCAGCTTGGGATCTACGAGGTGGAGGGAGACACCTTCAGGTCATGTTTCGGCAAACCTGGCGCCGAGCGGCCCACCGAATTCACCAGCAAGCCTGGTGACGGTCGTACACTGTCCGTGTGGAAGCGCAACAAGCAGGCAACGCCCGAGCCGGAGAAGAAATGAGCGTGACAGCGCCGCCTGACATTCCACTGGCATCTGACGGCGATGGGCTCGGTGGACTTGCAGGCAGGCGCCAATCCGATTACTCTGCGCCCATGAGCACGGTGACGGAAATCAAGCGAGCGGTGAGCAAGTTGCCTCCGCGCAAGAAACTGGCGCTCGCCCGATGGTTGCAAAACCACATGGACGACCGGCTGAACGATAACGAGTTGATGACCGTCGCCGCGGAGGGCGCAAGGGCATTGGATCGACGGGAAGCCGAATGTGCCAAACGCCAGGCGAGGTGAGGTCTGGCAAATTGACTTCGGCCTGGCCGCCAAAGTCAGACCCGCCCTGGTCCTGGGCTGCGATATCGCCGAGGAGGATCGTGTGTTGGTGGCTGCGGTGTATCACACGACGGCTCTGCGTGGGTCGCGCTACGAGGCGCCGATGGATGTCCCCGGTCTCAGCACTGGCGGATTCGACGCTCAAAGCCTTTACACGGTGCCCGCGGTCAAGCTCCTCCGCCGTCGGGCGGTCCTCAGCGCCATCCAACTCCGGCAGGTTGACGATTGCCGCGCAATACAAGGCCTCGGCCGTCGGCGCGCGATGACGCGGCTCAGTTACGGCTTGCGCAGTTCGTAGAATCGGCTGACGCCGCTGGCCGCGTTGGTCACGGTGAATTTGCTGTTCACCACCACCGGGGGCGGGCCGATGGGCGCGACGGCATTCGGCGGGTTCTGGAGATTGTTGGTCCCGACCAGATTGAAGCCGACGGCGGAGGTGGACCATTTGAGGAGCACGCGGCTGGAGCTGCTCGGATCGTGGGCGATTTCGAGGCGCTGCGGGCAGCCGGGGCAAGGAGGGTCACATACACCGCCGCCAGGTGTGCAGGCTGTGGGGAAGATGATGATCGACCAGCAGTGGAGGGTTCCAACGCCGCCGGCGGTATCGTCGGTGATACGCAGGTGCCAAGTGCCGTTGACGTCGCTGCCGAACTTGCCGCGATACACCGACAACGGCGACTCGGGACGGAAGCTGCCCCGGAAAGGCGCACTGGCTCCAGCGATTGGAAGCAGGGCCAGGTCGTTGAACGTGGTGCGGTCGGCGTCGGCGCACGAGGTGCCGTAGTCGTCGAACGTTCCGCCGTTGTCGCTGCTGAGGAGGACATTGGAGCCGTCGGGATCCTCGAGCTCGAAGTCAAGGTTGTCATCGGTGGTGTGGGACAGGTGAAGGGAGATGACGACGTGGTGCGTCGGCGTGGCGACGCCGGAGACGACGATGGTGGAATCGAGCGTGCCGAGGTCCGGGATGGCCTGGTCGCCCGTGCGGTTGAACCTTTGTGCGCTGCCGGCCACGCCGGTGAACATTCGCATGGGCACACTGAAGCTGCCATTGGTGGCGGTGCTGACGGTGAGGACGAGGTCAATGTTCGTCCCGCAGACCAGCGCGGGCGCGGTGCTGATTTGGAACGGCGTCACGTTCGTCCTCATGCCGCTGGCCGGCAGGTTGGGGTAGGTGGAGAAGGGTTGCGTGACGGTGACAGCGGGGTTGGTGCTGGAGAGCGTGGCGCTGACGCCGCTGACGATGCCCGCCAATTTGTTCATAAGAGCGATGTGCAGGAGGTTGCACTCGCCCGGCTCAATTTCGCCATTGCCGTTGCCCGTGCTCACTTCCGGGGCGGCCGCCAGTTTGAGGGCGGTATTGGTGACGACGAGGACAACGTCGTTGAGGAAGATGTCCGAGTAGAGGATGCGAAATTCGAGACCACCGGCCGTGAAGACCGAGCCATTCGCCAGGCCGGCGAATGTGCCCTGAATGGCCTCCGAGCCGTCATTGTTAATGATGGTCAGCCGCTCCCCCTCGACCGGCGCGAAGCCTGGGCCGACGGTGACGTGCAGCGTGGAGCCGCCGAGTTGGTTCGTGCCGCGCACGTTCAACTGGTCGTAGCCGGCGCCGGCGGTCGAACCGTTCAGCTCCACGAAGTAATCGCCCTGCATTGCGAAGGCGACGTTGCTGCACGTCAGAATTCCGGGGCTGGCGCCGGGCCGAATGGTGCCGAACACCTGGAGGTTCCCAACGATCCCATCGCCCATGAGCGTGGCAGTTCCGTTGACAGTGACGGGGCTTTGGTGCTGGTCGCCGTCCACGGTCAGCGTGCCGGCGCTCACGGTGGTCTGGCCCGTGTAAGTATTGTCGCCCGTGAGCGTCCAGGTGCCGGTGCCGAATTTGAAGAGAGTGCCGGTGCCAATGATCAAACCCGCGAAAGTGGACGAATCATTGTCCGCGCCAGCCCGCAGCGTGCCGCTGCCCAGATCAATCAGGCCGCGGCCATCGATGGCGCCGGTCGTCTCGATCATGTCATTCACGTCCAAACGCCCGCCGAGGTTGATGTGGACTTCCGTGGTGTCAGCAATCTGATTGTCGTTCACGAGTCGAACGATGTCGGTGCCCGACCCGTCGCCGATGGTGAGGTCCGCGGGTCCGGCCGCATTGGCGATGGTTTTTTCGAGCAGGAGCGTGCCGGCATTGACGTGCATGTCATCGAAGCTATTTGCAGTGCCCCCACTGAAGATCAGCGTGCCGGTGCCGGTTTTCGCGATGTCGAAGCCGCCCGTGATGCTGCCCAGGAGATTCAAGAAATCCCCGGAGTCCACGGAGATCGTGGCATTGGAGGTCAACGTGATGTTCCCCGCCCAGGAGTTGGAGCCGAAGGAGGAACTCAGCGCGCCGAACCCGGATTGCCCCGTGCCCGCCAGCGAGAGCGCTTCCGCCGGCACATCCACGCCGGAGCGCAGCGCGAGCACCGCGCCGCTGTTGACCACCGTTCCATTGGCAGTGCTTCCCAGCGCGGAGGAATTGTCCACGATCAGAAATCCGTCGTTGACGGTGGTCAAGCCCGAGTAGGTGTTCACGCCGCTCAGGCCGACTTCGCCCACGCCGTTCTTGGTGAGGTTCCCTGCGCCAATCAGGATGGCCGTAATGCTCAAATCCGGCGAGAAGAAGTGCCCGGTGACATTGATGATCGGGCTGCTCAAGACGCTCATGCGACCGCTGATGATGGCTCGCGAATTGGTGTTCCGGTTGACTGTGATGTCGCCCGTGGGCAGGATGCTGCCGGGGAGGGGTGCATCGACATCGCCGCCATTGAAGATCAGGTTGCGCACATTCTCGCCGAAGCCGTTTAAATCGAGCAATCCCGACGC
>DASTLJ010000367.1:0-4889 GCA_035715125.1 Verrucomicrobiia bacterium | reverse complement strand
AGCAGCCGGTTCGCGGTCATCATGCCTCAGGACGAACGGGTGCGGATTCTGCGCCGCTATGAAGCGCTCCAACCTCGAACACATCCTGCGAGCGTCTAAGAATCAAGCGATGAAGGCCGAGGTTCAGAGCAAGCCCCCCCTCCCGCTCAACGCCCGTCGCGCGGGAAGCGTACGGCCTGCGGCCCACGCAATCCCGCCAGGCCCGTCCAGAAGGCACTCTGGGCGTGCTGAGAATTCAGTGTGCACCGGGATTGGCGTCGTCCCCTGCAATCGGATCCAGTCGTATTGCGATGCCATCGCGCGTGAGTTCCGCCCCGACCAGATCATTCTCTTTGGTTCTTACGCCTATGGCCAACCGACCCCGGACTCGGACGTGGATTTGCTGGTGATCCTGCCTTTCAAGGGCAATGACGTCGCCAAGGCCATCCAGATCCGATCCCGCTTCGACACACCGTTCCCGTTGGATTTGATCGTGCGTAAACCGGAGTTCATCGCCCGCCGGCGACGCGAGCGGGACATGTTCATTGAACTGGTGGTGACGCAAGGCCGGGTGATGTATGAAAGCCAGCACGCGTGAATGGATCGCGAAAGCCGAAGAGGACTTCGCTGTCGCGCTCATGCTGGCGCGACCCCGAAAGAGACCATTATGGGCGCCCCTCTGTTTCCACGCCCAACAGTGCGTCGAGAAATATCTGAAGGCCCGGCTGAACGAAGCTTCCGTGCTGTTTCACAAGACCCACGATCTGGAGCGGTTGCTCAATCAAACGGTGGCGCTCGAACCGCTATGGGGTGCGTTCAGCGCGGCCGTCAAGCGCCTTGGCGATGCGGCAGTGCTGCCGCGTTACCCCGGCGGGAGCTTCACCAAGGCCGAAGCCCAGCGTGCGTTCAGGACTTGCAAGGCATTTCGCAAGGAAGCGCGCCAGAGGCTCGGGTTGCCAGTGACCAAATAGGACGGAGGCTGGCGTCAACTCTGCGGTTCCGACGACAGGTCGAACCTCTCGAACACGTCACAGAACTTCGTGGGCCTCTCGACTTCCATCCTCGCTCATTTGCTGCGGATTATGAGCTTGTTGTCCTGGATGCGGAGCGAGTCGTACTTCTGGAGTTCCTTGGCCTGCTCCGGATTCCGATTCACGTCGCGGGCGAGGTTGTTCTTTTTCAACTCGGTCATGATGATTGCCGGAAGCGGCTTGTTTCGCACCTGGATGGATTCCACGCGCACATCCAACTGGCCGGCCTCCAATGCGACCCGCAGCGCACCGGCGCCGTTGAGATAGCGTCCCTTTAGTTTCTGAAAGCCGAGTGCTTCGCCGACCGCATCGAGGGGCATGGCGACCTTCGCCTTCACCTGGTCGTCCTCGAACATGATGAAGAGCCTGCCCTTCAGATCGGCGTTCTCGCCGATGAGCACGTTCAGGTCGGTTGCGGTCAACACGAGCTCCTCACCAGCCCGGCTCTTGTCGATGGCCTCCTTGAAAGCGGTGAGCCGGGTTTGCAGGGCGGCTCGCTCGGGCGGCGGATACGTCATCGTCTCGATGGCCTGCGGGGCCGCGTCCGTGTAATTGTCGACCAGCGCCATCAGCTTCTTCTTCGCGACGAAGAATCCGATGGTGAGCATCGCCGCCACCGCCAGGCCAACGATGATCAGCGTGAGGCAGCCATAGAACAGACAGCCGCGTTTTTTCGGAGGATTCGTTCCGTTCGACATGCCGGGAGTGTGCAAAGCCCTTCAAGCCGCGCAAGCGTGGAGTGGCGGAGCCTTTGGCACTGAAGGAGGGAGGGAGTGGGGAGGTGAGGGAGTGAGGCGCTCCGGTTCAAGGAAAGAGCCCGCGCGCGCGCTTCGCCTCGTGAACGCGCCGCAGGCCGAGCGCGAGCGCCGCGGTGCGCATGCTGACCTTGTTCTTCCGGCTGAAATTGAGCGTCTGCGTGAAGGCGCCTTCGAGAATGCGGAACAATTTGTCGACCACCTCGGTCTCGTTCCAGAAGAAGCTTTGCAAGTCCTGCACCCATTCGAAGTAGCTCACGATCACCCCGCCCGCGTTGCAGAGGATGTCCGGGATGACGAAGATCTCGGGGCGCTGGTCCAAGATGAGGTCGGCCTCGGGCGTGGTCGGCCCGTTGGCGCCTTCGGCGAGGATGCGGCACTGGATTTGGGCCGCGTTGGCCGCGGTGATTTGTCGTTCCAGCGCGGCGGGCACGAGAATGTCGCACGGAGTGACGAGAAGTTGCGCGTTGGTGATCGCCTCCGCGCCGGGAAAGCCCGCGACGGTGCCGGCGCGGGCGACGTGACGTTCGAGTTCGCGCAAGTCAAGCCCGGCTTTGTTGAACACGCCGCCGCGGGCGTCGCTGACGGCAATGATCTTCACGCCGTACCTGGCGAGCGAATAGGCGGCGACCGAACCGACGTTGCCGAAGCCTTGCACGATCGCGGTGGATTTCCCGGCGTCGAGGCCGAGCACGTCCATCGTTCGGTTCGCGAGGTAACCGACGCCGCGGCCGGTCGCTTCGCGCCGTCCGACCGAACCGCCCAGCAACACCGGCTTGCCGGTGACGACCCCCGGCACGCTATAACCCATGTGGGTCGAGTAAGTGTCCATCATCCAGGCCATGACCTGCTCGTTTGTGCCCAGGTCGGGCGCGGGGATGTCCATCAGCGGCCCGATGAAGGGAATGATCTCCTGGGTGAAGCGCCGTGTCAGGCGCTCCAGTTCCGCGGCGGAAAGCTTTCCCGGATCACAGGCGACGCCGCCCTTGGCGCCGCCGTAGGGCAGGCCGCACAGGGCGCACTTCCAGCTCATCCACATCGCCAATGCCGCCACCTCTCCAAGCGCCACGTCGGGATGATAGCGAATGCCACCCTTGGTCGGTCCCAGCGTGAGGTGATGCTGGACGCGGTAGCCCATGAAAACTTCCGTGCGGCCGTCGTCGCGGTGAATCGGGATGGCCACGGAGACCGAACGCTTGGGGAATTTGAGCCGATCGCGATCGTCGGCGGGAATCTGAAGATAGTCGGCCACCAGATCGAACTGCTGGCAGGCCATGCGAAAGGTTGGATGATCGTAAACGTTCAAAGCATCTTCTCCAGCTCCCGGTGGTTGACCTTGCCCGTGCCCAGCTTGGGAATCTCTTTCAAGAAACGGACTTCACGCGGAGCGCAGAGATTCGGCAAGCCGCGCCCGCGGATGGCGGAGCGGATTTCATCCAATTGCAGCTTCGGCTCGTTCGTCGCGGCGATGAGCACCTCGCCCTTGTCCGCGTCCGGTCTGCTCACAACGGCGACCTGGCAGCGCAGGCCGTAGTGCGGGAACGCGCCGGCCAGCGCATCCTCGACGGCGGTGAGGCTCACCATCTCGCCACTGATCTTGGCGAAACGCTTCAGCCGGCCGAGGATGAATACGAACCGCTCATCGTCGATCCGCGCGATGTCGCCGGTGTCATACCAGCCGCCGAGGGCCTGGAACTTTGCGTTGGCGTCCGCGTTGAGGTAACCGCGCATCACGTTGGGGCCGCGGACGAACAGGCGGCCTCCCTCGGGCACGCCTTCGACCGGCTCCAGCTTGTAGTCCATCCCCGGCAAGAGGCGTCCGGCCGAGCCGTGCCTGGGCGCGAGCGGAGTGTTCACGCTCACGCAGGGGCTGCACTCGGTCGCGCCATAGCCTTCGAGCACGCAGACGCCGAAGCGTTGCGCCCATGCGCTGGCCGTCGCCTCCTGGAGTTTTTCCGCCGCGGCGAACAAGTAACGCAGGCTTCGGAAATCCTGCGGGTGCGCCTTGCGGGCGTAGCCGTTGAGGAAGGTGTTGGTCGCCAGCAGAATCGTGCAGTCCCCGTGATAGAACGCCGTCGGCACGACGCGGTAATGCAGCGGCGAAGGGTAGAGCAGCACGCCGCACCCGCGCACCAGCGGCAGCAGCGTGCCGACCGCCAGCCCGAAGCTGTGGAACAAGGGCAACGCCGTGAAGAAGCGGTCCCAGTCCTGGAGGTCGCACACGGCGAGCATCTGGCGGATGTTCGACAGGATATTGGCGTGGGTCAACTCGACGCCCTTGGGCGTGCCTTCCGAGCCGCTGGTGAACAGGACGACGGCGGTGTCATGGGCGGATTGCGGATTGCGGATTGCGGATCGCGGATTGAAGCGCGTGCGGAGAAGCGCGATGAGCTTCTCGGCCATTCTGATGTTGGCACCGAGGTCTTCGAGGTGAATGAAGTGAATTCCGGCGTCGTGCAACGCACCGAGCTTGAGCCGGGCCTGTTCGATGAACGCGCGGGAAGTGACAACATGCTTCAGGCCCGCGAGCGACGCGCAGGCCAGCATCGTCGCCGGGCCCTGCGAGTAGTTGAGCATCGCGGGCATGCGGCCGGATTCCCACAGCGCCATCAGCACAACGGGCGTGGCGTTGACGTTGGGGAGCAGGACGCCGACGCGCTTTTGTTCGGGCGGCAATGCGCGATCGAGTTGGCGGCCCAGCAGGTCCGCGCCGAGGAGCAAGCGACGGTAGTTCATCGGCCCCTTCACATCCCGCAGCACCGGACGCCGTGGCCGCACTCGCGAGGCGGCGACGATGGCCTCGGGAAGCGTGCGCGGGCCGAACTCCATCTCGACGGCGAACTGTTGCTCGACCATCCGGTCACGCAGCCAGTTCGTGAAGTGAGTGCGCGATTGCGTGGTGGTCAGTTGTTCCAGCCGCGGCGGCGTGTGGACGGCGCTGAAGTGGGCGGAAACCCTCGGGAAGAGCTTCTTCCCGTCGCGGTTCGTCGAGAAAGGGAGCCGGTGCGCGCCGCGCAGGTAACAGGTAATGACGTTGGCGTGGGTCTTGTGCAACAGGAAGCCGGTGCCGTCGAAAAGCTTCATGAGGGTGCCCGTGCGCGAGAGCCGGCCTTCGGCAAAAAGC
>DASTLJ010000366.1:0-10954 GCA_035715125.1 Verrucomicrobiia bacterium | reverse complement strand
CCGTGCGGCCCGACGACGGTCACGTGCCGGGCGGTGGATGGGACGGGCAATGCGGCCTCGTGCAGCTTCACCGTCACGGTCGTGTGCAATGGCAACCAGTGCCCCACGGCGGTGGCCAAGGCCTCGCCCAACGTCCAGCTCAGCCCCAACCAAACCAACACCATTGTCATCTCAGCCAATAACTCCAATGCCTGCGTGACGCTGGACGGTTCGATGTCCACCGATCCCGATGGCGACCCGCTGACCTACGTCTGGCTGGCCGATCTCGACGGCGACGGCGTCAAAGAGCCACTCGGTTCCGGCGCCATCCTCACCTACTGCTTCGAGCTCGGCACCTACACGGTGATGCTCATGGTGGACGATGGTCACTGTCCGACACCGGTAACCGCCTCGCTCACAGTTGAAGTCTTGAGCGCCGGCGAAGCGGTCGAGTTATTGATCGACAAGGTCAATAACGCCGACCTCGGCCGCCGCAACAAGAGGCCGCTCATCGCCTCGCTCAAAGCGGCCATTGCCTCATTCGACCGCGGCAGTTGCGTCTCTGGCGTCAACCAGTTGGAGGCCTTCCAGAACAAGGTTCGCGCGCAGATCGGCCGCGAGAATTCGGCCTTGGCTGACGAAATCATCGCGCTCGCGCAAAAGATACTCGACAGCATCGACTGCCAGTAAGGCAACGGCGACGGCCCGCCCACCGGTAATGGACCGGGCGGACGCTGGTTTTCGGCAGCGTCTGAGACAGAAGTGAACCCGAGAGGCCGGGAGCAATCCCGGCCTCTTTCATTGGCGGCTAACCCAACTTGAGCGGTCCGCCTTCGCAAAGCGAAGGCTTGCCGAACGTCTCGAGGCGATGGCCCACGGCATGAGCCAGGGCCAGGTGCAGGCGGTTGTGCGGCGCCTTGTCGAGTTTGAGCGCGCGGCCCATCTGGAAGCCGAAACCGCCGCCGACGAGCACGAAGGGGATGTTGTCCAGCGTGTGCGAGTTGCCTTTGCCCAGCTCGTTGGTCCAGACGATGAGCGTGTGGTCGAGCATCGAGCCGCCGCCGCCCGGTTCGGGCGTGTTCGCCAGCCGCTGCGCCAGGTGGCAAAGCTCCCCGCAAAACCACTTGTTGATCTTCACGAGCTTGGCCTGCTTGGCCTCCTCCTTGTCCGGCTCGTGCGACAGCTCGTGATGGCCTTCCGTGATGTCGAGCCATTTCATCCGCGCCATGCCGACGGACTTGGTATATTGCAGCGTGGCCACGCGCGCCATGTCGTTGGCGAAGCTGTTCACGAGCAAATCAATCTGCATCCGGCTCAGGCGCGGGACGTTGTCGTTTTGGTCGGCGATGCCCTCCTCCAGGGCGGGCGGCGTGACGCGGAGCTTTTGTTTGCCGGCGGTGGCGATTTCCTTCTCCATCTGGCGGACGAGTGCTTCGTGGTCCTCAAGGAGCCGGCGGTCCTCGGCGCTGATGAGCTTGCGGACTTTCTTCAAGTCGCCCCGCACGTCGTCGAGGATGCTCTGCAAGCTCTCCTTGTCCTTCAATTGCCCGTAGAGCTTTTGATACATCTGGTAAGGATCCGAGATCGGCGCGACCGGTTTGTTCGGGCCGGAGTAGCTCATACGCGTCCACGGATCCGCGCGGTCGTGGACGCCCACGCCGAACTCCAGCGAGCCGAAGCGCGTGCGGGTTTCTTCCCGGCTCTGGAAAAAGTTTTTCAGCTCCTGGTCGATGGAAATGCCGCTGGCCCATCCCGCCGGCGTGTGCGACCCGCCCTGGATGTTGCCGGGGAAAAGTTCGATGCCCGTGAGCAGGCAGCTCATGCCGCGCATGTGGTTGTCGCCATCGCCGCGCACCTTGTTGGACAAGCCGTGCAGGACAAGCATCCGATCCTTGAACGCTTCGAGTGGCGAGAGGATTTCCTTGAGCTTGAATTCATTCCCTGCCTCGTCAGGCCAGAAGGCCGGCGGGATGGTGCCGTTTGGGCTGAACAGGACGATTAGCCGCTGCCGCGGCCGGGCTGGCGCCGCCAGTCCAAGGCTCGGCAGACCGACGACGAACGGCAGCGACGCGGCGGAGAGCCCGACGCGCTTGAGGAAATTCCGGCGATGGATGGCGTTCATGGTTATACTTTCTGACGTTTCTACACGCAGTATGTTCACAACACGTAGCGGCGGCAATTGAGAAAACGCTTGTCTGGCTGCCTCGGGTGCATCTTGACACTGCTGCCGGTTTCTTCCACTTCCCGCGACGCAGAAGTGGGGAAGGCCATGAAGTTCTCTCCCGGAGGGAGATTTGAGAATAGCCCGGCAGTTCACTGCCGGGTCCAGATTCGACGTTCCACAAGTCCCGAAGGGACGGCTGAATTCAGCGAATTTCATGCGTCGGTTCAAATACCCGTTATTGCGGCAATGATTCAGCCGTCCCTTCGGGACTCCATGCCCCCCAATTCGATAGCCCCACGCTTGAAAGCGTGGGCTATTCTCAAGTCTCCCTTCGGGAGACGGCGGACGAATAGCCTTTTGCGTTTGCGTGACGGAGGGCTGAGAAATCGCCAAGCCTAAGCCTCCGGCCTCGCAGGAAGGAGTGGGAGTCCGCAGGCGACGAATGGGGGCGGTGGCCCGATGCGCCCGGCTGGCTCCGCAGACTTGTCAATCGTGCCCAGCCGCCGTAGCCTCATCGCATGCCGACGTTCCTGTGCGCGAAGGGCTGTCGCCGCCTGTTCGGTCACCCGAGATGCCGCAGCCGGGATGGCGTTTGAGCATGTCGTTCCTCAATCCCATCATGTTGGTTGGACTGGCGGCGGTGTCCGTGCCGATTCTCATCCACCTGCTAAACCGGCGGCGGTTCCAGAAGGTCGTTTGGGCCGCGATGCGGTTCCTGCAAAACGCCGTCGAGCAAAACCAGCGGCGCATGCGTCTGGAGGACATGATATTGCTGGCGCTACGCTGCCTGCTGGTGGCCCTTCTGGCGCTGGCGTTGGCGCGGCCGGCGATTCTTTCCAACGCCAGTGGGGTCTTCGGCCAGTCGAAGGTCACCGGCGTCATCATCCTCGACAACTCCCAAAGCATGGGCGTGAGCGACGGCACGGCCACGCGCCTCGACAAGGCCCGGCGCGCCGCCGAGGCCGCGCTCGATTCGATGCCCGCCGGCAGCGCGACCGCGGTGCTGTTCGCCAGCGATATCGTGCGCGGCGCCATCCCCGAACCGACGTTCGATCTGAACCTCGCCCGCAAGACGCTGCGTGAAGCGCCGCTGACCGACCGGGCGACAGACTTGTTCCCCGCCCTGCAGGCGGCCCTTGATACGCTCAGTGGCCGGCTCGCCTTGCGCAAGGAGGTGTATCTCATCACCGACGGCCAGGCTGCGGGCTGGCGGCAGCTCACGGAAATTCAGCGCGCCCTGGAGCGGTCCAAAAGCGAAATCAAGACCCACCTCATCCTCGTCAATGAGCACGAGGAGCACAATCTGGCCGTGAGCGGCCTGCGTCTGGCTAGCGGACTTAGCCCGGTGAACCAGCCGCTGCGCTTCGAAGCTAGGGTCACCAACCACGGCAAGGAAGAGGCCCGCAACACGCGCGTGAGCCTCGGCGTGAATGGCGAGGCGCCCTCCGACGAGTTTACACTGGACTCCCTCCCGGCCGGGGCGACCAAGAGCGTCACGCTCTTCACCAAGCTTCGCAGCGAAGGTTTCCATGCCGTCACCGCGCGCATCGGCGAGGACCGCCTGCCCGCCGACGACCTCCGCACCGTCGCTGTGCGCGCCATCAAAGAGGTCAAGGTCCTCCTGGTGGACGGGGATCCCGGCAACGAGCCGCGCGACAGCGAAGTGTTTTTCCTGCAAAACGCTCTCGTGCCGGTGCCGCCTGACGCCGCAGCGGAGTATTTCATCAAGACCGCCACTATTACCGCGCCCGAGCTTTCACAGGCGCGGCTGGATGGCTACGACACGGTCGTGCTCGCCAACGTGCCGGATTTCTCCGAGGCCACCCTGCGCGCGATCGAGGGTTACCTGCGTCGTGGCGGCGGCTTGATGGTGTTTCCCGGCGACCGGGTGAACGCCAGCTTTTACAACGAGCAACTGTTCCGGCGGCTGAAGATGCTCCCCGCCGAGTTCGGCGCCGCTCGCGGCCAGGCCGCGCAGGAGGACAAATTCATCACCTTTCAGGAGCGCGACTACGAGCATCCCATCGTCTCGATCTGGAACGACCCCGGTTCGGGCAAGGTCGCCAGTGCGCGTTTTTTCAAGTTTCTCGAGTTGAAGCCGCCTCCCGTGGAAAGCGGGAAAGCGGGAAAGCGGGAAAGCGAGAATTCCATGCTTCCCGCTTTCCCGCTTTCCCGCTCTCCCACCGAGCAGGCCAGCGAGGCCGGACTCCCCCGCATCGTCCTCAAGTATTCAGACGGCGCGCCCGCCGTCATGGAGCGCGCCTGGGGGCTCGGGCGCGTCGTGCAATTCAGCAGCACCGCCGACACCGCATGGAACGACCTGCCCGTGCGCCTGGCATGGGTGCCGCTGCTCCACCGCACGCTGGGCCACATCGTTCAACGGCAGGACGAAGGCCTCAACATCCGGGTCGGCGAGAAATTCGTCCGCCGCGTTGCAGCCGAATATTTGGACAAGGATGCCACCTTCTTCAAGCCACGCCAGACGGACGTCGTCCGCGAACTCTCGCGTGTCGAGTTGATCCAAGGCTGGCCCACGGTGCAATTCGCACAGACCGATCTCGCCGGCGTCTACGACGCGACCCTCGGCGACCCGCCTGTCCACGTCAAATTCGCCGCGCAGTCCGACCCCGGCGAATCGAGCCTGGACGAACTGTCCCCCGCGCAACTGGCGACGCTTCGGGACGTTGCCAGCGTCGTGGTCTGGCGTCCGGATCTTTCGTTCCGGGATAGCGTCGAGAAGGGGCGGACGGGCCTGGAGTTCTGGCTGCCGATCGCAATACTTTGCCTGTTGCTGGCCGCGGTGGAAACTTTTCTCGGGCAGTGGTTCAGCCGGTCGAAATGAGAAATGACGAATAACGAATGACGAATGGTGAAGCTGACAGCCAGATTCTTGAGAGCCGTGCTGGCGCTGGTGCTGTTCGTCCCTGCGCAATCCGGTCCCGCTGCGGTTGGTGAGATGTTCGCCAGTGAGTCGGTCTGGAGCATCCGTTTTGAGATTCCTGCCAGCGGGCTGGAGTCGTTGCGGCGTGACAGCCGCACATACGTCCCTGCGACGCTGCGCGAGGGGACCAACATCCTTCGCGAAGCCGGCGTGCGCCTGAAGGGCCGAACGGGCAGCTTTCGCCGGCTGGATGACAAGCCGGCGTTCACGATCAGTTGCGACCAGTTCGTGCCGGGCCAGCGGTTTCGCGGGTTGAGCAAGTTTCACCTGAACAACTCGGTGGAGGATCCAAGCTGTCTTAACGAGAAACTGGGCGGCGAGTTGTTCCGCGCGGCGGGCGTGCCCGCTCCGCGCGTGGGCCATGCGCTCGTGGAGCTGAACGGACGCCGGCTGGGGCTTTACGTGTTGAAGGAGGGATTTTCGGAGGGATTCCTCGCGCGCCACTTCGAGCGGGCTCAAGGCGCGCTGTACGATCCGGGCGCGGGTGGCGACATTACGAGCCTGCCCCGCCGCGAAGGCTCGCGGGCCTTGGGGGACGCGGCTTTGCAACGGCTGGCGAGCGCGGCGCAGGACCCCGACGCAACAAATCGCTGGCGGCAATTGAGCGGGGTGCTCGATCTGGATCGATTTCTTTCGTTCATGGCGATGGAAGTGTTGATCGGACACCGGGACGGCTATTGCCTGGCGCGAAACAATTACCGGCTCTACCACGATCCTGCTTCGGACAAGTTTGTGTTCCTGCCGGCGGGCATGGACCAGTTGTTCGGCCGCACGGACCTGCCGGTCCGGCCCCACATGGCCGGTCTGGTGGCCCGCGGAGTGATGGAAACACCCGAGGGCCGCCAGGCGTGCCGCCAGCGGATGCAAGCGCTCCTGACGAACGTGCTTCAGGTGGCGTCGCTCACCAACCGGGTGCGGCAGGACGCGTCGCGGTTGGCGACAGTATTGCCCAGGGACGAAGCGCGCGCGTTGCAGCACGCGGCGGCGGACCTCTGCGAGCGGATCCGAGGCCGCGTGCTCGAAGCCGGCCGGCAACTGGCGGCGCCGGAACAAGAGCCGTTGCGTTTCGAGAATGGCGTCGGCCGGCCCGGCGGCTGGCGGGCGTTGGACGAACCGGTGGGTGGGCGGCTCGATCACGCGCCCGCGCCCGATGGCCGGGCCGCGCTGCACCTGCTCGCCGGCCCCACGACCTCGGCTTCGTGGCGCGCGAAGGTCCTGCTGGCGCCCGGGCGGTATCGATTCGAGGGACAGGCCCGCACGGCCGGGGTCAAGCCGCTCGCCTTCGGCAAAAACCACGGCGCCTCCCTCGGAGTCGTCGGAACCAAAACGTCGCGTCCGCAACTTCTGGCGGGAGAAACGGGATGGACGAGCGTGGAAGTCGAATTTGAACTCCGCGGGCACGAGAGCGAAGTGGACCTGGTGTGCGCGCTGCGGGCCAGCGCGGGCGAAGCGTGGTTCGACGCCGCATCGCTGCGGCTGGTGCGAACAAAAGGCAACCCAGATTAAAGCGTTCCTCGCGGCATGGAGAGGGTGACGTTTGCGTTGGTGTCGCCGCGGGGGGCGGCGGCGAGGATCGCGCTGATGTGGTCCTTGAGGGCCTGGGAAGTCATCGTGGAGACACTGCCGTCGGACAGACAAATGTTTCCTCGGTTCGCATGCACGCTGGTTCCAAACGTCGCATCAACCGAGCTGCCGAAGGAATTGTTCCAGGACGGGTCCAGGCTTCCGTTGGCGCCCGAGATATTGGCGTCGCCCGTGAGCAGAGACAGCGGCTGCTGTTCGTCGGCGGAGAGGCCGACAAAGTAGCTCACGTTATCCAACCCGGCCGTGGACCCCCACTCCGTGGAGACGACCTTGGCGGCGTCTTTGGGACAGGTGAGGAGTTTGGGCGTGATCAACTCGTTTGAGGCAGCGCGGAAGTGATCGATCCACTCGGGCGGCATCAGGCTGCTGCCGCCGTCGGCGACATCCACTTTCCATGGGAATTTGTGCTCATTGTCATTGCTCCACATGCGCAGGCCGATGGCGATCTGCCTGCAGTTGTTGATGCACTCGGTGAGCTTGGCCTGGTCCTTGGCGCGGGCCAGCGCGGGCAGCAGTAAGGCGGCGAGAATGGCGATGATGGCGATCACCACCAGCAGTTCGATGAGGGTAAAAGCCCGGGAACGCAATGGATAGGCTGCTCTCATAAGCCAGTATTCTCGTGTCTTGACGGGTGCAATTAAGTTGACGGTAGCCGCGGCGGTGCTGGTGTCAAACCAGATTCACTCGCGATTTGCGGGGCGGAGAAAAGGGTCGCGCGGTGCATGGGGCGGCAGCGTGTCATTCAGTTGCGCAACTGAAAGAACGCGGCATCGACGTTGGTGGTGGTGGTGAACGGACTTTGCATCACCGGCCCGATCACGTCGAACCAGTTGTTCGTTGACGAGAGGTCGGTGGACTGCTGGAGGGTGAAGCCCTCGCCGTTCCAGTAGAGGGTTGATTGGCCGGCCTCCGAGGCAATGAACAGTTTTGGGATCGTCAGCCCAGGGCGGTTGAACGTCAGGGCGGAGCCGAAGAGGATGTCGCTTCCACTCTGGTAATTGTGGAGTTCCACGGCGATGAGGTTGCTCCCTTGAACAAGATTGGTCAGGAGGTTTCCGCTGATGGTGAACACGTCAGGACAAACCGCATCGTTAACCGCACCGCAGGAGACCGGGGCAGATGCGAAAGTTGCGTTGTTGAGCGCGCCCGACGGCATGCGAACCCGATTCAGTTCGGTGCCGTTCAAGTAAAAGACCGCTCCATCGTCGATGTAATTCGAGAACGTGAGGGAAAGGTTGGAGGTGGTGCCGGAAAACGAAAACGGGGTTCTGAAGTAATAAGTACGAAAGATCGGTGTCACGAAACCCGGGGGCAAGAGTGTGTTTCTCGGCGGGAACGCACCAATACTGTTATCAATGTGCAGCACTGCGTTGTTCGGACCCATCCAGCCGGTGTCATCATAAGCCAGGCCCTTCCAACTGACGCTGTCCAGGTTGTTGGTTGAGTACTTCCAACTGCCCGTCATGGGGATAACCAGCTGATGCGAGATCGCGTTCGTTGTCGAGAAGGTGCAGGCCAGCGAGTATTCCTCCGGGCTGGCCATCGACACGGCACGGTAGTAGTAGGTTGAGCCTGCGATGAGCCCGTACAACGTAGCGACGTGGAATTTTCTGGGCGCATCATCGAAAGGCGTCGCATCGCCATACCCCGTGGTCAGCCCATACTGCACCTGGGTTGTCGACTCGACTTCGGTTTGCCAGGTGATGATGGCTGTGGTCGTGCCGGGCAGGACCGCCACGTCCTTCATCGGGCTGGGCAGGGGCAGGGCCGAGACCCCGAAGTTGCAGCCGATCGGCCGCTGCGAGCCGGGCCGTCCGACGGCGAGCTGAAAACTGTTCTGGTTGATGTCCACCGGGACGCCGCACTCGTTGGCCTTCACCATGCAGGTCGAGCCGCCGCCGTCCACGTTCATGCCGTTCCAGGCGCCAAACAGGAGCAGGAGTTCAGCCGTCTCATAATCGAGCGCGCCATCGCTGAAATTCTGCCGGCCATCGATGGTCATGAGGATCAAATACCGGTTGTCCTGCGACAGGCCAAACGCCGTGCGCGGTTGCGGCTGATGAATCGTTTCAGACAAGGCGTTCGTGTAGCGGTAGCCGATGTTCTCGCCGCTGCTCACCAGCGGATACAGGCCGGAAATCGCGTTATAGATTCCGGCTATGTTGGTCGCCGGCCAGTCGATGGGCACGTAGGTCGCCTGATTGTTCGTGGTGAACAGGATGGTCGAAAGACAGTCATTTGAACTGGTCTGAGCCGAGACAAGACGGCCCTTGGAGATCGTCAAGCCCTGGATCCAGGCGGGCGTGCCGGACGGATTGAAGTAACCCCCCGGTGAGAAATATCCGGAATTGACACCCGCCTGAAGGCCAAATTCGGTGACGAACTCGCGCGGGGTCTGAAGGAACGTCTCCCGCTGGTCGGGAATGTAATTGTTCGTCACGGGCGGCGTGACCATCAGCCGAATGTCCGGGTTCTGGAGATCCACCCGCAACGCGTTGGCGGAAAGCGTGCCGAAGTAGGACGCGTCATTGGTGCCCTTGGCCTGATCGATGCCTTGGAAAATCGGCACCCACGCCGACACGCTGCTGGCGCCACGCGCCGTGACGACGCCGAGGAACACGATTGCGACGGAGACGAGGGATTTCATAGCTTTCACTTCATGTTCCTGCACTGCGCCCAGGCGCGAGGTCGAGGCTCAACAATACGGATGGCTGTAAACTAGCGCCGGTTCGTCCCCGCGTCCACTCCCCTCTCCATGAACCGGCTCTTGCAAGGAGTCCCGCCTTCAGGCGGCAGGACGTCCGGCCGGCTAAAGCCGGGACTCCGTGCCAGCAGCCGCCGTTCATGGCCCCAATGCGTGATTTGGGAATCGAGGAGGCTTCCCATGAACCTGGTAGGGCCGACCTGCCGGTCGGCCCGGACGCGCGGCAGCGCGTCCCTACCGCGGTGCAGGGGTCAATGCGCGACCCTTTCATTCGGGGAATTCTCACCCTGACCTGCGCAGAGAAACCATTGCACTACCAATCACTTCCTCACTGGAAAATTTGATTCACTTTCGCTTGCGGCGGCCACTATCCTCCGCCTCCGCATGGAAATCATTATCAAGCCTTCGGTTGCCGAGGCGCAGCAGGAAGCGGCGGCCATCCTGCGCCGTCAAATTCGCGAAAAGCCCGACAGCGTGCTCGGGATGTCGACCGGCTCCACGCCCATCCCCGTTTACGCGCTGCTGACCGCCATGCACGAGCGTGGTGAGATCGACTTCTCCCGCATCCGCACCTTCAACCTCGACGAATACGTCGGGCTGGGACCGGACCATCCGTGCTCCTACCGGCAGTTCATGCAGGAGCACCTGTTTGGCAAGGTGAACATTCGGCCCGAGAACATCCATGTCCCCGACGGGTTGGCCAAGGACCTGCCCAGACAGTGCGCGGACTACGAGGCGGCGATTCGAATCGCGGACGGAATCGACCTGCAACTACTCGGCGTCAGCCGCGACGGGCACATCGGCTTCAACGAGCCGAGCAGCTCGCTGGCGTCGCGCACGCGCCTCAAGACCATCACGCCGCAGACCGCGGCGGACAACGCGGGGCCGTTTGGCGGCGCGGAGCGCGTGCCGCGGCACGTTATCACAATGGGCATCGGCACGATCATGGAAGCCCGCCGTTGTCTGATGATGGCCACCGGCGCAAGCAAGGCGGCAGTCGTCGCTCAGATGGTAGAGGGCGCCATCACCGCCGACTGCCCGGCGACGGTGTTGCAGATGCACCCCAGTTGCGTGGTCGTGCTCGACGACGAGTCGGCTGCAAAACTCAAGCGGGCGGCCTACTACCGCTGGGTCTACGCGCACAAACCAGACTGGCAGCGGGTGTGAGTGGTAAAAGGCTTCAAGCCTGTCTCTGATGTTGGGCCGTGTTACGGCCTTCTATCGCTTAAAGAGCCGCGGCTGTTCGTCTGCGGTCTCCCGGAGGGAGATTTGAGAGTAGCCCAGCCTTTCAAGGCTGGGATCGTCGAATAGGCACATCGAGTCCCGAAGGGACAGTCGAATTTCTGCCATAAAAAAAGGAAGAGGAGCAGACGCGTGACATTGGATGGGCTCGGCCGTCGCTTCGGGGCTTGGTCGGTAACGAATCTGGACCCGGCAGTGAGTATCTGTTTAGCGGCGGGCGGCGCTCCCCGCATGGAGTCCCGGCTTTAGCCGGCAGCGCGACCGAAGTTATGGCGGGCTGGTTCTGGCCGGATGCCCAACCGGCTAAAGCCGGGACTCCATGCCTTCAGCGCCGCAGGCA
>DASTLJ010000365.1:0-7903 GCA_035715125.1 Verrucomicrobiia bacterium | reverse complement strand
CGTCCGGGTCGAGCCAGGTGTAGTTCTCCAGAAATCGCTCGAACCATCCCGGCCGGTAGCCGAGGGAGGGGAGAGGCCGCTTGCGGGCGCGAAACCAGCCCCACCGCGCGAACAGGCTGCCGCGGCCCTGCACGGTGGAGGCCGCGTCGTAGAACAAGTTGCCCATGCGCGTGAAGGCGAGCGTTCCGAAGAATGCAACGTGGCTCAGCAGCACGAGCACGAAGAAGCCGGCGGCCAGCACCGCGCCTTCCGCCCATTGGAGCACGCTTTGGCTCAGCCAGTAGCTCGGGAGCAGGGCGAACTGCGCGAAGCGCGTCCTGTGCAGCGTCTTGTCCAGCACGGCCAGCACGCGCGTCTCGGATTCGCCCTCGGGCGCCGGTTCCGGCCGGAACCACCAGGCGGCGCCCGCGAGGATCAACAACAGCGCCGTCACGGCGAGCACCTGGAAGAGCCGCCGGTCCATGTAGCGGGCCAGGTTCACCGCGCAGAACGATCCCGCCACGGCCGGCAGCACGATAAACAAGCCGACGAGCAGCACGGTGACCAGATAGAAATGCCACGGCACGCCGCGCGTCAGCCCGTAGGCGGCGAGCAGCGGCGCAATGAGAAACAGAAACGCCCAGGACGCCAGCAGCGTCGACTCGACCAGCTTCCATTGGAACACCGTGTCGGTGCTCACTGGCATCGTGAGCAGGTAGGACGTTTCCCGGTTCCGGAACAGGTTCGTGTAGCTGATGACCAGGTTGCTCAACAGCAGCAGCACGAACAGAAACGCAAACAACAGAAACATCAGCCGCTCCGTCAACTCAGCGCCCAGTCCGGGGAATTTTGAGATAAACCGCAAGCCCGAGAAGAACAGCCAGAACGCCAGCACGATGTAGCCGGACAGAAACAGAAAAATGACCGCGGTCAGCAGCCGGGACTGGTCGCGGATGGATCGCAGGCGCCGCCAGAGCGTCAGCGTGTTGACCCGCAGCAACAGGAGCAGCGGCGCGGAGCTGGATTGCGGGGCAGCGTCAGCCATCGACAGATTCTAGCACGAATTGAGGCCCGGAGACATGCAACGGGCGGAATGATTCGAGGTGGCCAGGGATTGGCAAGCGCGGAGTTGGAGTACTGGTAGGGCCATCGCGCTGCGATGGCCCCGACCGCGCAGAGCGGGCGGAATAAACGGGCACGACGTCAACGAATCGTTCGGCGACAGAACGTTGCCCGATTGCGCCGCTGCTACGCGGCGCGGACGGCGCAGCGCGCCATCCCTACCCGCCCGCCGGCTTGAAGAACCCGGCAACAAACTCGTTGGCCGGCCGGGCGCCAATCGCCGCCGGTTCGCCCACCTGTTGCATCTCGCCGAAGTTCATGATCACGATGCGCCGCGCCAGGGCCGACGCCTCCGCATGATCGTGCGTCACGTAGAGCATCGTCGTCCCAAATCGGCGATGCCGCTTCACGATCTCGGCCCGCGTCTGGGCGCACAACGGACCGTCCAGGTGCGTGAGCGGCTCGTCGAACAGAAACACCTTCGGCTCGCGCACCAGGGCGCGGCCGATGGATACGCGCTGGCGTTCGCCGCCGGAGAGATCCCTGGGAAGACGTTCCAGCAGGTTTTCGAGCCCGAGCGATTCCGCCGTCGAGCGGACGCGCTTTTCAACCTCCTTGCCCGGGAATCGCCGCAGTTTCAATCCGAGAGCCATGTTGTCGAAGGCCGTCAGGTGCGGCAGCAGCGCCGGATGCTGAAAGACCATCGCCGCGTCGCGGTCCTGCGGCTCGATGTCGTTGGCCGCGCACCCGTCAATCGTGATGGTCCCGACATCCGGTTTTTCCAATCCGGCCATCAGTCGGAGCATCGTGGTTTTGCCGGAGCCGGAAGGCCCAAGGACCGCGATGAATTCGCCGTCAGCCACGTCGAGATTCAAACTCCGCACCGCCTGGACGCGCTGGCGCCTGGGGCCAATGTAAGTCCTGCAAACTTTTTCGAGGACAATGCGCGCCACGGCCCGCGAGTGTCGGAAGCGACAGCGCGGAAGTCCAGCCAATGATTTTGGACTGCGGTGGCAAGCGTAGCGCGACACCGGTTTGGCGCATGTGGCCATGGGTTGGCTTGTAGCCAAAGCGCCGTCGTCGCTGCGCTCTGCCGGCGCACTCCATAGAGCTTGCCTCGGGCCTGCATTTAGCCATCGCGCGGGCACCGACATCCGTCCAGAATTCGCGGGCGCAGCATCCGGCTTGAAAAATCGGCTGACGCGGAAAGTTTCCCCTCCTAATCTTATCGCGATGTCGCCGCACCCTCCATTGCCTCGCGGCCGGGGCGCCTCCGGCAACCCGCCGAACCGCTTCGAGCCGCTCCACCTGGAACGCGACGCGGACTGGGACCCGTCCGAAGACCCCGCGCCGCGCACACAGTTCTTGCGCGATGCCTCAAAGTCCTTCATCAACTACAACGACAGTCCTGACCTCGGCTTTGAAGCGAGCATCAATCCCTACCGCGGCTGCGAACACGGCTGCATTTACTGTTACGCGCGGCCTTTTCACGAGTACCTTGGGTTCTCCGCCGGGCTCGACTTCGAGACGCGCATCGTGGTGAAGGCGGACGCGCCCGAACTGCTGCGCGCCGAGCTGGCCGCGCGCCGGTGGAAGCCGCAGGTCATCGCCATGAGCGGCGTGACCGATTGCTACCAGCCGGTCGAGCGCCGTCTCAAGCTGACGCGCCGTTGCCTGGAAGTCTTGGCTGAGTTCCGCAATCCGGTCGCCATCGTGACGAAGAATCATCTGGTCACGCGCGACATTGACGTCCTTCAGCGCCTGGCCGAACACAAAGCGGCCGCGGTGTTCATCTCGGTGACGACGCTCGACGCCGCCCTCACGCCCAATTTGGAGCCGCGGGCGTCATTGCCGGCGCACCGGCTGGCGGCCATCGAAGCGCTGCGCCGGGCTGGCATCCAGGTGGGCGTGCTGGTGGCGCCGGTAATCCCGGCGGTCACCGATCACGAAATCCCGAACATCATCTCAGCAGCGACGGCCGCCGGGGCGCGATTCGCCGGCTACGTGACACTGCGGCTGCCACACGGAGTTGGGCGATTGTTCGAGCAATGGCTGGACCGGCATTTCCCGGACCGGAAGGAAAAAGTGCTGGCCCAGGTGCGGGCAATGCGCGGCGGCCGGCTTAATGATCCGCGATTTGGCTCGCGGATGCGCGGCGAGGGAACGTTTGCGGAGCAGATTGCGTCGCTGTTTGCGGTGGCCTGTCGACGAGCGGGCATCGCGGGCGCGAAGCCGGAGTTGTCCGCGGCTGCGTTTCGCGTTCCAGCTCCAACAAGCGCGAGCAACCAAGCGACGTTTCCATTTTAGCGACAGGCCGAGGATTAGCGAGGATTAGCGGTTCAAAATCGGTTTGAAGGTTCAGATCCAAACCTCAAATCCCCGCTAATCCCCGCTGATTCTACGCGTTTGGGGGAGCCAATCCCGAAAGCTTCCGTGCCGAAAAGCTGGTGAGGAACATCTTCACGATTGGGCTGGATGAACCAAGTGCAGCGGTTCATTAGCCAGCTGCTGGTTCAGCGCTTGAGCCAAACCGCTCGTGTGCTAAACCCGCGAAAACCGCACAACAGCGCGCCCTGGTGGCTGAGAAATGCCGGGAAGCGCGGTGCCATCGGACGCAGCGCGCTGACTCGGGCGGTGCACCGCCCGGCGGGGCGGCGGCGCGGACGGTGGAGCGTTCGTCTTTGGGTGATCAGTTGCATGGTTCGGTGGTGGTGCCGGCAGGAGGAGCGGTTCCCCTTCGCCCACTCCTGCCGGCGTTCCACGTATGTTCCTGCGCTACCAAGGTGCCTCGCCAGGAGCTCGGATGCCATTGGGACGAGCACGAGGCAATCCGCCCGCGCCACTACCGGGTTGGCTGTAGGGGAAAAACTGGTCTGTGTTCGGCGCCTCGGCAGGGCCGTAGGCCCGTCATGTTACAGCCTGGGCTGGAGCGAGCATCGCGAGCGGAGGCCCAGGTAACGAGTCCCGCAAACTCCCCGAAGGCCTGAAGGGCCGAAACAATTCTGCGGCATTCCGCCTCGTGCCCAACGTCCCGCCCTTACAGGGCGGGCAGATTCGTTTGGGATGCTCACCTGGGGCTTCGCGCTCCGCGCTGCACCCCAGGCTGTCACATCACGGGCTTTCAGCCCTGCCGACCAGGGCCAAACCGGCACCGCGTCACCTTGCCGCAGCACGCGGTGCGACTTCGAGGCAAACACCTTCCTTGGTGCTGCGGGCGTAGATGCGTCCATTGGTGACGGCCGGGTTGTTCCAACACTTGCCCGTCACCGCGCGATGGCGCGCGGCTTCCTTGTATCCGTCAGGCCGCGCTTCGACGACGACCAGTTCGCCGTTCTCTGCCAACGCGACGACGTGGTTGTCGACGAGTATCGTGCCGCCTTGGCCGAAACCGTTCCGCGACCATTTCTCCTGGCCCGTCGCCAGTTCGACGCACTTGAGCGGGCCCTGTTCCCATTGCTTGAAGCCGAACAGGCCGTAGAGATGCCCTTCGTGATACACGGGCGTGCTCCAGTGGTTGATGAGATCGTTCTCCTTGCGCCAGTCGCCTTGTGAAAACAGAGCAGGGACTGTCCCGCCCCGCCGGCGCACACGAAGATGAGGTTGCCTTCGATGATAGGCGACGCTGCGTTTTGCCAGCGGATGTTGCGCGCGCCATGGTCGCGTGGGAGGTCCTTCTTCCAAACGGCCCGGCCATTCCGGGCGTCGAGGCAGAAGAGGCCGAGGCTTGCGGTGAGCACGTAAACGCGGTTCGAGTCGGCCGCGGGCGTGGAGCGCGGGCCGTCGCCGCCGGTGTTGCCGGGCGCTCCGGTATCGCCGCCGTCGTCGTACTTCGCGAAGCCGAGCGGGGCGGCCCAAAGCTCCCGGCCAGTGTCGGCATCGAGCGCGACGCAAACTTCATTCGGCACGTTTTCGATATTGCGATTGACCAGCGTGAAGGCCTTGCCTCCAGCGACGGCGAACGCACTGTACCCATTGTTCAACGGCGTCCTCCAGATTGCTCGAGGACCCTCGGAGGACCAGGTCTTGAGGAACTTCTCCGAAGTGACACCGTTGAAGTTCGGCCCGCGATACTGCGGCCAGTCGGCGGAACGGACGTGAGCGGGAAAAAGGAATGCCAGCGCAGCCAGCAGCGCCGGGGGAACCAGCGGAGGTGGAGAACAGTGCGTTTGCACGGCCCATAATACGCTGGGCCGCCGGAGAAAATTCAAGCGAGCGAAAAGGGCGAGTTGCCAGTTGAGTCAAGGGCACGTTCGGATACGATCCGGGCCGTGATGAAAGTTCAGACCGAAATCCAACTTGTTGTGACGTCAGGCCTCCTCCATGAAGCGCAACGTAGGGCAAGCGTCCCGCCTACCCAGCGCCGAAGGCGCGCCTTCCTTGGGCCGCTTCGCGGCCAGGGCAGGCAAGACGCCTGCCCTACGTTGCTGCGGCACCGGTTCGTGGGCTCGATGGTTCTTGTCGCCTGCTCCTGCTTTCTCGGGGTCCAAATGCGCGGCGCTGAAGCCGCGCCGGTGGCTCTCGATGCTCGCGGCCTTCAGGGAGTGGTCGATTCCGCGGTGAGCGGGACATTGGAGGAGTTCGCCGCGAAGCAGCTTCAGTCCAATCAACTCGCCGTCACACTTGTCGATTTACGAGAGCAATCGAAGCCCGTCCAGGCGGCTTACCGGGGTGGCGAGGTGATTTATCCCGCCAGCGTCGTGAAACTCTTTTATCTCGTCGCGGCGCACCAGTGGATGGAGGACGGCCGGCTCGCGGACACGCCTGAATTGCGGCGGGCGATGCGCGACATGATTGTCGAAAGCTACAACGAGGCGACGCACTACGTCGTCGACTTGCTGACCGGAACGACCAGCGGGCCGGAACTGCCCGAGCGCGAGATCGACGAATGGTTCGAGAAGCGCAACGCCGTGAACCGTTACTTCCACTCACTTGGCTACACGAACGTCAACGCCAACAAAAAGCCGTGGTGCGAGGGCCCCTACGGCCGGGAAACCCAGTCCATCCAGCGCCACAAGCCCAGTCGCAACATGCTCACGACGGACGCGACCGCCCGGTTGCTGACGGAAATCGTGACAGGCCGGGCGGTGACGGCGAAGCGCTCCGCGGAGATGCTCGAGTTGATGAAGCGCGACCGGGCCGTCCCATCGACGGATCCAGAAAGCCAGGCGCACGGTTTTACTGCCTTGGGATTGCCTCCCGGCGCAAAACTCTGGTCCAAGGCCGGCTTGACGAGCCAGACGCGGCATGACGCGGCTTATGTCGAACTGCCGAACGGCGCGCGGTTTGTGCTGGTGACGTTCACGACGGACCACGCCAACGAACGGGGGATCATCGCGGAGATTGCGAAGCGGGTGGTAGCTGGATTGTCGCCGTCGCAATAATGTTAGCCGCCAAAAGGCACAAAAGGCGCAAAAAGATTCCGTTTTGTGCCTCTTGCGCGTTTTTGCGGCCACCGACAACAGCCGAAATTGAGAAACTTAATCAGTTTAACAAGTGAGAACTATGACAAACAACATACATCAATACCGAAAAGTACTCCTCTGGGTATCTGCTATTGTAACTCTTGCTGTGTTGTTCTTACTGTGGCCTGTAAGGCAGCTAGTCCTACAACAAGAAGAGATGCGTATGTCGGAATTTTTCCCCAGCCGGAGTATTCCATTCATAGCGGGTGGTTTGGTCGCAGCCGCAGCCGTTCTTCTCTACGCACTTTCCAAAATAGCGATCGGTGCAAAACTTGCGAAAGTAATCATTATTACAGCCGCTTTAGTTGTGCTCGTATTCCAAATCATTATCATATTATTCCTTTTTCGGGATAGATCGGACTTTATGCAACCTGTCGGTGGATATTACACTTCCAAGAGCTATTGCTTTGTTGGCGAGCGCGACCGTGGGGGGGCCGGACCAATACGTTCGAGTGTGAGCCGGGCGGGCGATTCCAGCAGTTTTTCAGCCCGGAGGGAACGAACGAAATCGATCGCCCTGAGTTTGCCTCTACTTCAGCCAGGCCGGAATTCTCTCGCCAGCCCAGATCTCCGACAGGCGCTGGCGTGGGCGGACCAGCGCGGCCTTGGTTCCATGGACCAGCACTTCGGCGGCGTGCGCGCGGGTGTTGTAATTGGAAGCCATGACGAATCCGTACGCCCCGGCGCTCATAAGCGCCAGCGGGTCGCCTTCGGCCAGTTTGGGCAGCGGCCGGTCCTTGGCGAAGTAGTCGCCGGATTCGCAGATCGGCCCGACGACGTCGGAGCGGATCCGTCCGCCATTGCGGTGGGCGACCGGGAGAATCTCATGATACGAATCGTAGAACGCCGGCCGGATGAGATCGTTCATCGCCGCGTCCACGATGACGAAGTTCTTCCGGCCCGTGCGCTTCACGTGCTCGACGCGGGTGACGAGAATGCCGGCGTTGCCGACGATGAACCGGCCGTGCTCGACGAGGATTTTCAGGCCGAGCGGCTTCAACAGCGGCACGAGCGTCGCGGCGTAGCGGGCGGGCGTCAGGATTCTCCGCGCGGCGGGTTTCTTCCACCACGCGGGCGAGCCGCTTTCCAACGCCGGGTCGTAAACGATGCCCAATCCGCCGCCGATGCTGAAGAACTCAAAACCGTGCCGGGCGGAGAGTTTTTGCGCCAGCGGCAACATCTTCTTCACGGCCAGCTCGTAGGGCTTCACCTCGGTGAGTTGCGAGCCAATGTGCATCTGAATGCCGCGCAGGCGGAGTCGCTTCAGCTGGCTGGCGCGGGCGTAGACGCCTTCCACTTCCTCGAACGCAATGCCGAACTTGTTCTCGTAGGTGCCGGTCGTAATCTTGGCGTGCGTGCCGGCGTCCACGTCCGGGTTCACGCGCACGGCGACCGGGGCG
>DASTLJ010000364.1:0-15064 GCA_035715125.1 Verrucomicrobiia bacterium | reverse complement strand
CCGTGCGGCCCGACGACGGTCACGTGCCGGGCGGTGGATGGGACGGGCAATGCGGCCTCGTGCAGCTTCACCGTCACGGTCGTGTGCAATGGCAACCAGTGCCCCACGGCGGTGGCCAAGGCCTCGCCCAACGTCCAGCTCGGGCCCAACCAAACCAATACCATCGTCATCTCAGCCAATAACTCCAATGCCTGCGTGGTGCTGGACGGCTCGATGTCCTCCGATCCCGACGGCGATACGCTGACCTACCTGTGGCTGGCCGACGGCGTGCCGTTTGCCTCGGGCGCCATCGTCACCAACTGCTTCGAATTGGGCGAGCATGCCATCACGCTTGTGGTGGATGACGGCCGCTGCACGCGGACAGCCTCGCTCACCGTCGAAGTCTTGAGCGCCGGCGAAGCCATCGAGGTGCTGATCGATAAGGTTAACAACGCCGACCTCGGCCGTCGCAACAAGCGGCCGCTCATCGCCACGCTCAAGGCGGCCATTGCCTCGTTCGACCGCGGCAACTGCGTCTCGGGCGTCAACCAGTTGGAGGCCTTCCAGAACAAGGTCCGCGCGCAAATTGGCCACGAAAATCCGGCGCTGGCCGACGAAATCATCGCGCTGACGCAAAAGATGCTCGATAGCATCGAATGCGAACCCAATCATGTTCCGTAACCTCTCCGAATCGGTAACATTCTGAACCACGACGAGAGACCGGGAGCAATCCCGGTCTCTTTTCTTATCTCGTCGGTCGGGAGTTGACCGTGGACGTTTCCGCGGGAATCGTCGGCGCGAAATGATTCGCCGCCTCTCATCGCTCGCCTTGGCCCTGGGCTTCGCCTTGCCAGGCCCGCACGCCCGCGCCGCGGACTGGCTGGCGGGCGAGGGCTGCCGCAGCCGCGCGCTGGCGGTGCCGGCCGGAGGCCGGACGTTTCTGCAACGCCTCGCGCCGGCTGCGACGGGCATCGCGTTTACCAACTTCGTCTCCGAGCAGAAGGAACTCGAGAATTCCCTGCGCGCCGGCGGCAGCGGCGTGGCCGCGGGCGACGTCGACGGCGACGGCTGGTGCGACCTGTTTTTCTGCGGCATGGAGAGGCCCAGTGTGTTGTATCGCAACCTGGGCAACTGGCGCTTCGAGGACGCAACGGCCGCGGCGGGCCTGACAGTGTCGAACACTCCCGCCACCGGCGCTGCGTTTGCCGACGTGGACGGCGACGGCGATCTGGACTTGCTCGTCAATTCGCTCGGCGGCGGAACGCGGTTGTTCCTGAATGACGGCAAGGGCAGGTTCACCGAGTCAACCGATTCCGGCCTCATCCGCAGGTTCGGTAGCACTTCGCTGGCGCTCGCCGACATCGACGGGGACGGCGACCTGGACCTCTACGTTTGCAACTACGCCACGACGAAGATTGAGGATCGTCCAAACGCCCGCTTCGACACGAAGCGCGTGGACGGCAAGCCGGTGCTCATCGCCATCGATGGCGTGCCGCTGACCTCCCCCGAACTGACGAACCGCTACTTTGTTGACGCCGGCAATGTCGTGCGCGAGCGCGGTGAGCCGGACGTGCTTTACGTCAACGACGGCCGCGGCCATTTCCAGCCGGTCTCATGGACGGGCGGTTCGTTTCTCGACGAGGAAGGCAGGCCGCTCCTGCTGCCGGAGTACGACTTCGGCCTCTCGGTCATGTTTCGCGACATGAACGGCGACCGGGCGCCGGACCTCTACGTCTGCAACGATCTCTTTCCGCCCGACCGCATCTGGCTCAATGACGGCCGCGGGCGTTTCCGCGCGATGTCGAATCTGGCCGTGCGCAACACCTGCCGCTTTTCGATGGGAATCGATTTCGCGGATATCAACCGCGACGGCATCGACGACTTCTTCGTCGTGGACATGTTGAGCCGCGATCACGTGAGCCGCAAGGCGCAGATCAGCGGCGTGCTGCCGATCTTCCTGCCGGTTGGCAAAATCGACAACCGCCCGCAATACAAACGCAACACCCTCTTCCTGGGCCGCGGTGACGGCACTTACGCCGAAATTGCGCAATACGCAGGCCTCGAAGCCACCGAATGGTCGTGGATGCCCGTTTTCCTCGACGTGGACCTCGATGGGTTCGAGGACGTGCTCGTCACCACCGGCCACCAGCGCGACTCGCTGCACGCCGACGCCGTGAGCGCCATCCACCGGGAGCGCGACAAGCGCCGGCTCACCGACCAGGAGCAGCGCGAACTGAAGAAAAAATATTACCCGATGCTCCGCACCTCCACCCAGTGCTTCCGCAATCGGGGTGACCTCACGTTCGAGGACACTGCGCGCCAGTGGGGCTTCGATTACGTCGGCATTACGCACGGCCTGTGCCTTGCGGACCTCGATAACGATGGCGATCTGGACGTCATCATCGTTCCCTTCAACGACGTCGCGGGCCTCTATCGCAACGAATCCTCCGCCCCGCGCGTCGCCGTGCGGCTCAAGGGCCGCGCGCCCAACACGCGTGGCATCGGCGCGAAGATCAAACTGCTCGGCGGCGCGGTCTCCTCGCAAGCCCAGGAAATGATCTGCGGCGGACGCTATCTGTCGAGCGACGACACGGTCCGGGTGTTCGCCGCCGGCGCGGCGGGCGGCCCGATGACTATCGAGGTGACGTGGCGCAATGGCGCCGTCAGCACCGTCCGCGGCGTAAAGCCAAACTACCTCTATGAAGTCGATGAAGCCTCCGCGAAGCCATTCACGCAACACGCAACACGCAACACGCCGCTGTTTTCCGACGTCAGTCCTCTCCTCAACCACACCCACACCGACGATGCCTTCGATGACTTCAGCCGCCAGCCCACGCTCGGACGCAAACTGAGCCAGCTCGGTCCTGGCGTGAGCTGGTTCGATGTGGATGGCGACGGCTGGGAAGATTTGACTGTCGGCACAGGCGTCAACGGCCGGATTGCGGTGTTCCGAAATGACTGGAAGGGCGGTTTTCAGCGCGTGACGGGGCCGCCGTTCGACAGGCCCGAACCGCGCGACCTGACCACGATTCTCGGCTGGGCGAAGTCCGGTGGCCGGCGCGTGCTGCTGGCCGGCTCGTCGAATTATGAGGATGCCGCGCCGCGGGGCGGCTGCGTGCGGGAATACGACCCGGCGGGTGGCGCCATCGGCGGAGATTTTCCAGCCTGGGAGTGCAGCACCGGCCCGCTGGCGATGGCCGATTGGGACGGCGATGGTGTGCTCGACTTGTTCATCGGCGGCCGTGCGATGCCGGCGCGCTACCCGGAGGAGCCGTTTTCGTTGTTGCTCCGCGGCACTGGCACCAACTTCGTCGTCGACCGTGCAGCGACCCGCGCCATCGCCCGCGCCGGCATGGTGAGCGGCGCGGTATTCAGCGATCTGGACGGCGACGGCCTCCCCGAGCTGGTGCTCGCTTGCGATTGGGGCCCAGTCAGGATCTTCCGCAGCGAACGGGGCAGATTCACCGAGTGGCCCGTCCCCGTCTCCGCCCTCAACTCTCCACTCTCAACTCTCAACCAATTGAACGGCTGGTGGAACAGCGTCGCGACCGGCGACTTCGACGGCGACGGCCGGCTCGACATTGTCGCCGGCAACTGGGGCCGCAACACAAGGTTTCAAAGCCACCGCGCGCAGCCGCAACGCATCTATTTCGGCGAGTGGATGGGCAACGGCGTCGTATTCACGTTCGAGAGTTATTTCGACGACGGCTTGAAAAAGTACGTGCCGTGGGCCAGCGCCAATGTCGCACGGTCGCTGCCGCTGGTTTCCGAACGATTCAACAGCTACGAAGAGTTTGGACGCGCGGGCATCCAGGATATCCTGGGACCAAAGTTCAACGAGGCCAAGGCGCTCGAGGCCTCGTGGTTCGAGACCACCTTGTTCCTCAATCGGGGCGACCGATTCGAGGCGCGGCCCCTGCCGGCCGAGGCGCAATTCTCCCCCGCGTTCGGCCTTTGCGTGGCCGACTTTGACGGCGACGGCAACGAGGACGTTTTCCTGAGCCAGAATTTCTTCGCCCTCGATGGCGACACATCGCGCCACGACGCGGGCCGCGGCTTGCTCCTGGCCGGCGACGGCAAGGGCGGATTCCGGGCGGTGCCCGGGGAGGAGAGCGGGATCAAGGTTTACGGCGAGCAACGCGGCGCGGCGGTGTGCGATTTTGATGGCGACGGGCGCGTGGACATCGCCGTGACGCAGAACGGCGCGGAGACCAGGCTGTATCGCAACACACGCGCGAGGCCCGGCTTGCGCGTGAAGCTCAAAGGCGCGCCGGGCAATCCTGACGGCATCGGCGCGATCGTTCGATTGGTGAGCGGGGGGAAGCCGGGGCCGGTGCGGGAAGTGCACGCCGGCTCAGGTTACTGGTCGCAAGACGCGCCGACGCAAGTCCTGTCCGGCACTGCGCCGGTGACCGGGGTTTGGTGCCGCTGGCCGGGCGGACGCACCAACCTGGTCGAGGTTCCGGCTGGCGCGCGCGAAGTGGTTCTTACGCCGGGACTCGTTGACTCGTTGAATCGTTGAATCGTTGAATCACCGAAGCGGCAGCGCCCCCGGCCCCGATTCAACGATCCAACGATTCAACGATTTAACGATTCGACTGTTTCCGTTGCGCCCCCGTCGCGCTGTGAAATGATGACCCAATGGCAATGATCAACATCTGTCTGGCCGAATCAGAGGAACAAATCTGCCGGTGTTTCCCGGTCATGGCGGAGTTGCGCCCGCACGTTCTCGAGCGGGAGTTCGTCGAGCGCGTCCGACGGCAACAACAGGAGGATGGCTACCATCTGGCGTTTGTCGCCGAGTCCGGCGCGGTACGGGCCGTCGCCGGCTTCCGCTTTGCGGAGTTCCTCGCGTGGGGCAGGATTCTTTACGTGGACGACTTGGTGACCGCCTCGGCGGAGCGCTCGCGCGGCCACGGGCAGGCGTTATTCGACTGGCTCGTCGCTCGCGCCAAAGCGAACGGCTGCGCGCAGTTGCACCTCGATTCGGGCGTGCAACGTTTTGACGCGCACCGTTTTTACCTGCGGCAGCGGATGAGCATCACCGCCCATCATTTTGCGTTGGAGTTGAGTTGAGCGAGAGAAGCCGACACAGATCCGCTTCGGGTTGATGATGACGCCTGGCGGTGCGCGGATTTAGATCACTCCCATCGCGACGCTCATGATCGACTACGAAAAAGCGCGCCAGCAGACCATTGCGCGGCAACCTGTGTATCTGGACGCCGCCCGCGCTCTCATCCGCCGCGGCGCGGCCCTCTGTTCGAACCAGGGCGAGGAGCACGATTACCTCATCATCGCCCCTTGGTCGCGGATCGAGCCGGGGCTAATCGAATATCAGGAATTTACCTCCGACGGCCCCGGCAAGGTCCGCCGGATGCCGTTCGAGATTCTCGGCATGATGGACTGGGGCTGGTTTTGCCCCTACGTGAACGGCTCGCAAGTTGGCTGGCTTGCGCCAGTGGAAGACCTGGAGAGCGAGGAGATGATTGAGATCTGGCGGCATTGGTCGACCATGCCGGCACCGGCGGAATTTGCGTTGAAGTCTTGAGTCTGAAGGTGAGTTCAACCGCAAGACTTATCCCCGGCTCCAACTTCGCACGGTCCGGGAACTCATCGCAGGCAGAAGCATCGAACGTCCTTCTTCAGTTGCGGCTGTTGATGAAACATTCAGGAAGGCGCCCGAAGCCACCGTTCGGAGGCATGGTCAGGGCCACCTCGAACTCTGAAAAGTCCGGGCTGGCTGCGATTAGTCGAGTTGAGTGACGATTACGATCCAGGCACTTTCGTGCTTGTCGTCGCCCGTGTAGACGAACCACCCGCCCTTCTTGATTTCCTTGATGGTCTTGTGGACGGGCTTGCCGTTGCCGACCAGCTTGACCTCGACGCGCGGGCCTTCCAGTTCAGTGATTTCGAGCGTGCACTCCTTCGAGAGTACGAATCTGTTGCTGCCACGCGACGGGACCGTTTTGACCACATTCGTTTCAACGAAGAAGTAATTCCACTGAGGGCGAATCTTCCGGAGCTTGTCGGCGGTGGCTTCGTCGACCAGCTTATGTTCCTTCTTGGGCGACGTTGGTTCGTTGCTGGCCCAAATGAGCTTGGCCTCGAGTTTGATTTCCTCGGCGTGCGCTCCAACCGCCGCGAGCAAGAATACCAGCGCAAGGGAGATCAGCCGGCCTCGCCGGCTGGAAAACCGCGTGAGGATCATTGAATCACCGAATCGTCCATGTCTTCGTCGACTTCGGGGTCGACGCCCATCGCGTCATCATCGACTTCATCCTTATTAACGATGTAGACGACGTACATGTTGTTGGCTTGCGAATGCCAGGTGGTGGTTTCGACGTGCCTGGAGAGGGTTTCTTCCTCGACGAGAAGCTCCTCGACCGTGCCGGGAGACGTGTTGCGGTTGAAAATGCCGATGGAAACCACGGTGAGGAACGCCACGAGCGCCACACCCGACACCGGCACAAGAAACCGGCGCACCGCGGCGAGCCACGGCAGCGATTCCCGAGCGCTCGGTTCGGCTTCGGCCCGTTCGATGGCGCGCTGGATTTTGCTCCAGTGGAATTCGCGGCTCTCCGGCAGCTTCACTTCCGGCTCATTGCCGGCCAGGAAGCCGCGGGTCATCCTCAACTCGGCGGCCAGCGCGGCGGCTGCTGTGTCCGTGCGAACCAGTTCGGCGACGCGCGCGGCCTCGGAGGCGGGGAGTTCCCCATCGACCCAGGCCTGTAGTTTCAATATTAGCTCAGCGTTCATCATTCGTCTTAACTTTGCTGCTCGCGTTTCCAGCTCATCATCAGGTTGGCCATTTTCCGTCGCGCGTAAAAGAGCCGCGACATCACCGTTCCGATGGAGCACTGCATTCGCTTCGCAATTTCTTTGTATTCCAAATCTTCAAACTCGTGGAGAATCAGCACGGTTCGATGCTCGTAGGAGAGCTGCCCCAGCGCCTTGTCAATGCGCGCCCGCAGTTCGGTCCTCTCCAGACCTTCGGTCGGGTTCACGGTTACGGCAGGCATTTGCCGCTCCACGCCGCCGAGGTCGTCCTCGAGCTGTTCGATGGATTCCGCCCTCTGCCGTTTGTGTTTCCTCAATTGATCGAGGCAGAGGTTTATAACTATTCTCGTCATCCAGGTCACAAAACTTGACTCGCCCTGAAACTGTTTCAGTCGTTGCCAGCCTTTGACCCAGGCTTCTTGTGAAAGATCAACCGCGTCGTCTTCATTGCGCATCATGCTGAAGGCGCGGGCGTAAATCTTGTCGCGGTGCCGCCCTACCAGTCCTTCGAAGGCAGGCATGTTGCCCCGCTGCGCACGGCGCACCAGTTTTTCATCGCTGACTTCGGGGGTTTCCGGATGCGTCGCCATGTTTCGACGGGGGGTCGCCGCGGCGTATTCAGCAGCGATCAGAGTTTTCCTTTCGTGCTGGGCAGGACCCCGGAAATGCGTGGATCTCGTTTACGGGCAAAGTCTACTGCCTTGGCAAAGGACTTGAATAATGCTTCGACCACGTGATGTGGCTCTTCGCCGTAGAGCAGCTCCAGATGGAGGTTGCACCGGGCCTCGTTGGCGAAGGCTTGGAAGAATTCCCGCGCGAGCCCGAACCGAAAGGCACTCGACATGTCCTGCTGCCGTTCGTGTCTCGAGAGGCGCTTGAACTGCAAGGCGTCCAGTCCGCGCCAGACCAGGAAGGGCCGGCCGCTGAAATCGATCACGCACCGCGCCAGACATTCATCCATCGGCACGAAGGCTTCGCCCGTGAAGGGATTGCGCGGGTCGAATCCCGTCCCGTAGCGCCGTATGCCTTTCTTGTCTCCGAGCGCTACGCGGACGGCTTGCCCGAGGACGAGACCGCAATCCTCCACCGTGTGATGTCCGTCCACTTCGAGATCGCCCTCGCATCGAAGTCGGAGATCCACCACCGCGTGCCTGGCGAAGAGGGTGAGCATGTGGTCGAAGAACGGAATGCCAGTTTGGATCGACGATGCACCGCGTCCGTCGAGGTCGAGCCGGAGGGCAATCCGGGTTTCCTTCGTCTCGCGCTTCACCTGCGCCGTGCGCTTTGGCATGCGGCGGAATAAAACAGAGCCGGGGCGGAAAACAAAGTCCAAACGCAGGCGAGGCGGGGGAGAGGGAGTGATGGAGTGATGGAGTGGTGGAGTGGTGGAGTATTGGAGTGTTGGAGTTTTGCGGTATTGAAGCGGTATCGTGCGCCCGGGTTCGTTTTCATTACTCCATTACTCCATTACTCCATCACTCCAACACTCCTTCCCGCCCTGGTTGTGCGCAAAAGCCAGATGCGCCCCTCACGGGGCTGCCGAAAAACATTGCTTGGCCAAGCCCAGCCCCTCCGTTCATAATCGCGACATTAACCGGAACAACATTCGCCTGACGGAAAAGGCCACGCCATGAACAAGACCTACTCTCCCGCCGACATCCGGAACTTCGCCGTCGTCGGACACGCCTCCAGCGGCAAGACGATGCTTTGCGAATCCATGCTCGCCTGCGCCGGCGTCATCAACCGCCTGGGCAGCATCGACGCCGGCAGCACCGTCTCCGACTTTCACGACGACGAGCAGGAACGCAAGATCTCCATCCATACCTCGCTCATGCATTGCGAGTGGCTCGGGAAGAAGTTCAACATCGTCGACACCCCCGGCTACCTCGACTTCATTTCGGAGGGGCTCGGTGCCTTGCGCGTGGGCGACTTTGCGCTCGTCGTCATTCACGCCAATCATGGGCCGGGCGTCGGCACCGATCAGGTCTGGAAATACGCCACGCAGTTCGACATCCCGAAGATGATCTGCGTCACCGCGGCCGACAAGGAACATGCGGATCCTGAAGTGATCCTCGCGCAGTTGCGCTCCCGCTACGGCGCGAAAGTGTTTCCGCTGAACGTCCCCCTCAATCCCGGCCCCGGCTTCAACCAGGTCCTCGACGTGCTGCGCAACGATGTCGTCACCTATGCCACAGACGGTTCCGGCAAGTACACCGAAAGCCCGGCCACCGGCGCCAACGCGGACCGTGTCACCCAGTTGCACAAGGAACTCATCGAACTGACCGCCGAGGCCGACGATGCGCTCATGGAAAAATTCTTCGAGCAAGGCAGCCTCACCGAGGAACAACTCCGCGCCGGCGAACATACTGCCGTCCAGAAGCAATCCATCATCCCTCTGTTCTACACCAACGCTGAAGGCAACATCGGCGTCGCCCGCATGATGGATTTTATCTCTAAATACGGCTCCAGCCCCGTCGACCGCGAGCATGTGGCCGCCCTCGACCTGGCTGGCGCCGAAGTGGACGTCGCCCTCAACGGCGCCGAACCGGCCGCTTACATCTTCAAGACCATGAGCGAGGCGCAATTCGGCGAGCTTTCCTTCTTCCGCGTTTACTCCGGCCGCCTCCACGCCGGCATGGACCTCTATAACGCCGACCGCAAATGCACCGAGCGGGTTGGCCAAATCTATATTCTTAACGGCAAGACCCGCACTGCCGCCGCCGACCTTGGACCGGGCGACATCGGAGCGACCGTCAAATTAAAGGACACCCACACGGGCAACACACTTTGCTCCCCCAAGCGAATCCTTACCCTGCCGAAAGTCAAATATCCCACGCCCAACATCCACGTCGCCCTCAAGCTCAAAACCAAGGGCGAAGAGGAAAAGATGGCCAGCGGCCTGGCCGCGCTGCACGAGGAAGACCCCACGTTCCTGTTCCACGTCGATTCCGAGCTGCACCAGACTGTTATCTCCGGCCAGGGCGAACTGCACTTGCGCGTCGTCGCCGAACGGCTCAAGCACCGTTTCAAGGTCGATTTCGAGATGATCGAGCCGCGCATCCCGTATCGCGAAACCATCCACGCCCCCGCCGACTCCAAATACCGCCACAAGAAACAGACCGGCGGCGCCGGGCAATTCGCTGAAGTCTGGATGAAGATCGAGCCGAAGGAACGCAACACGGGCGTCGAATTCACTCAGACCCTTACCGGCCAGAACGTCGACCGCAGCTTCGTCCCCAGTGTCGAGAAAGGCGTCAACAGCGCCTGCACCGAGGGCGTCATCGCCGGCTACCGCGTCGTGGACGTAATGATCGACTTCTACGACGGCAAGATGCACCCCGTGGACAGCAAAGACATCGCCTTCCAGATCGCCGGCAAGGCCGCCTTCAAGGAAGCCTTCCTCAAGGCCCGGCCCTGCCTGCTCGAACCGATCTACGAGATTGAAGTGCGCGCCCCCGAGGATTGCCTGGGTGCGGTGATGGGCGACCTCTCCTCGCGGCGCGGGCGCATCATGGGCACCGACAGCGCCGACGGCTACAGCATCGTCAAGGCGACCGTGCCGCAGAAGGAACTCTACAAATACGCCAGCGTGCTGCGCAGCCTGACCGGCGGCCGGGGCATCCACACCGAGGCGTTCAGCCATTACACCGAAATGCCGCGCGAACACGAGCAGGCCGTCATCGCCGAGCACAGCAAAAAGCACGAGCCGGAAGCGTGACCGGAGCGCCGAGCTCCTGCTCGGCGCGAACATAAACAGATTAACACTGATTGGAGTAGCACCCACTCGCCGAGCAGGAGCTCGGCGCTCCGCGGCATGACCAAGCGCGACTACCTCAAGCACCTGGTCGCGGGAAAGAAGCAAGCCTTCCGCCCCCTCACCGCCGAGGAAAAAGCCCTTGGCTTCCTCGGCTGGCACGAGCGAGGTTACCTCCCGCACTGCGATTTTCCCGACCTCGTCCAATTCGTCACCTTTCGCCTTGAAGATTCCATGCCCGTCTCCCGCAGCGGAGAGTGGAAACACCTGCTTGCCATCGAAGATGTCCGCGAGAAGCGCATCCGGCTCGAAGAATATCTCGACCGCGGCATTGGGAAGTGCCAACTGCGCGACTCGCACATTGCAGCACTGGTAGAGCAGGCAATCCTGCACCGGCACGGAGAGCAGTACGAAATGCTGGCCTGGGTCGTGATGCCCAATCATTTCCATGTGCTGGTCCACGTCTGGCGCACGCCGCTGTGGAAGATGGTGCAACGCTGGAAGACCTGGGTCGCCACCCACGCGGAGCGCCGAGCTCCCGCTCGGCGCGAATCGAAATATCAACAGCGTGCCGAGCAGGAGCTCGGCGCTCCGGCCGGCTTCTGGCAGCGCGAATACTGGGACACGTACATGCGCGACGCAGAGCAGGAGCGCAAATCCATCCGTTACATCGAAGGCAATCCGGCACGGGCGAAACTGGTGCTCGATCCGGCCGCCTGGCCTTTCGGCAGCGCCCGATTCCGCGATGCAAAGACGTGGGAATTGCAGCTCCCGCCTGCCGGAACGCCGAGCTCCGGCTCGGCTCGTTGACGCGATTGGATCGCGCCGAGCAGGAGCTCGGCGCTCCGCGCTACGTTTTACGTTTTACGTTTCACGTTTCCCGTCCACCCTCCCCGCATGAACCTCGACTTGTTCGCGACGGAGAACCCCGCGATCTACGAAGTCCGGACCAAAGCCCCTGGCCCCGCGGGCGCGCTGCCGTTCACGCCCGAGATGCTGCGCGACCGGCCGAGTGGCGACCTGTTCGGCCTCACGCAAAACGCCGGCATGGGTTGGAACCCCGCCGACGCCGCCGGAAAGGCCTTCCTCATCCTCAGCACGCAAGGCGGCCTGCGCGCGCCCGACGGCAAGCCGATAGCACTTGGCTACCACACGGGCCATTGGGAAATCAGCCTGCAAGTCGAGGCCGCCGCGCGCGAACTCAAGCGCCTCGGCGCCGTGCCCTTCGCCGGCTTCGTTTCTGACCCGTGCGACGGCCGCACGCAAGGCACCCCCGGCATGTTCGACAGCCTCCCGTATCGCAACGACGCCGCCATCGTCTTCCGCCGGCTCATCCGTTCGCTGCCGACGCGCGCGGGAATCGTCGGCGTCGCGACGTGCGACAAGGGACTCCCCGCGATGATGATGGCGCTGGCCGGCATGAAGGATTTTCCCAGCGTGCTCGTGCCCGGCGGCGTGACTTTGCCGCCTGAGACGGGTGAAGACGCTGGAAAAATCCAGACCATCGGCGCGCGCTTCGCTCACGGGCTGATCTCGCTCCAGGAAGCGGCCGAATTGGGTTGCCGCGCTTGCGCGTCGCCGGGCGGCGGGTGCCAATTCCTCGGCACGGCGGCCACGTCGCAAGTTGTCGCCGAAGCGCTCGGACTGGCGCTGCCTCATTCCGCGCTGGCGCCCTCCGGCCAACCCGTCTGGCTCGATATCGCGACGCGATCGGGGCGCGCGGTGTTCGAGCAGGAACAGCGTGGCCTGAAACTTCGCGACGTGCTCACCAGCGCAAGCGTCCGAAACGCGATGACCGTCCACGCCGCGTTCGGCGGTTCGACCAACCTGCTGCTGCACGTGCCCGCCATCGCCCACGCCGCGGGCTTGCCGCGGCCGACGGTCGCAGACTGGATTGACGTGAACCGCCGCGTGCCGCGACTGGTCGACGTGCTGCCCAACGGGCCGCAGTTCCATCCCACCGTCCGCGTGTTCCTAGCCGGAGGCGTGCCGGAGGTGCTGCTGCACTTGCGCCGGCTCGGCGTGATCGACACGGGCGTGCTCACCGCCGCGGGCGTCACGCTTGATGAAACTCTCAATGGGTGGGAAAAGAGCGAGCGCCGCCGCCGCTTCCGCGAACTCCTCCGCGCTCAGGACGGCGTTGACCCGGATGACGTCATCATGTCTCCGGATCGCGCGAAGGCGCGCGGGCTGACAAACACGCTCACCTTCCCGCGGGGCAACATTGCGCCTGAAGGTTCCGTCATCAAGAGCACCGCCATCGATCCCGAGCTTGTTGGCGGGGATGGCGTTTACCGGCACGAAGGCCCGGCGCGCGTGTTCGTCCGCGAGCGCGACGCCATTGCTGCCATCAAAGCCGGAAGCGTGAAGTCCGGCGACGTGCTGGTGCTGGCGGGTTGCGGTCCGATGGGCACCGGCATGGAGGAAACCTACCAGCTCACCAGCGCGCTGAAGCACCTGCCGTTTGGCCGGCACGTCGCGCTCGTGACCGATGCGCGCTTCAGCGGCGTAAGCACCGGCGCGTGCATTGGGCACATCGGCCCCGAGGCCCTGGCGGGCGGCCCCATCGGAAAGCTCCGCGACGGCGACGCCCTCCGCATCATGATCGATCGCAACAAGCTCGAAGGACGTCTCGACTTTGTTGGCGAAGGCACGCGGCGTTTCCCGCCCGAGGAAGGCGAAAAGATTCTGGCGCAGCGCCCTTCGCGCGCCGATCTCGCCCCCGCCGTGGGGCTGCCCGAGGACACGCGCCTGTGGGCCGCGCTCCAGCAAGCCGGCGGCGGCGCCTGGGGCGGCTGCGTCTACGACGTGGAATCCGTGCTGGCGTTGCTCGACGCGGGCCGCAAAACTACGGGGAAATGACCTCGGGATTCGTTTGCAGCCCGCCAGTGCGCGGGCCGGATTTGGGATGCGAACGGGAACGTAGGGCAGGCGTCTCGCCTGCCCAGCGCCGAAGGCGCGTCCCCGTGTGGCCGCTTCGCGGCCAGGGCAGGCGAGACGCCTGCCCTACGTTGGCGGCTCCTGAGCAAGGGACAGCAGCCTTGTCGATGGTCATCGCACTCGCCTTCGCGGTAGTGGCCATTACTGGCTGCGGGGAGAAGGCTTCCAACGAGGCGTCGGCTGCCGAAATCCGCGGCACGCCCATCGCCCGGCCCGTAGCGAAACCTGCCACGAATTCCGCGGCGCCAACCAACCCACTGCCGCCAGCCGCCGCTGCGTCCAGCCCGACTTCAGCCAAGCCGGGTTACCTGCCCGCAAACTTCGACAAACTCGCCAGCTTCAGCTTCGAAATATCGGATGAACTCCTCGGTCCCGTGACGAACGACCTCGCTGCCGTCCTCGCCAAAACCGACGCGATGATTCCTGAGTCCGTCCACGCCTTGAACAACCAGCGCGTGGCGATCAAAGGCTTCATGCTGCCGCTGAAGGTGGAGAGTGGCGTGGTGACCGAATTGCTCATCATGCGCGACCAATCGATGTGCTGTTACGGCGTGACGCCGAAGATCAACGAGTGGGTAAGCGTGAAGATGAAGGCCAAAGGCGTGAAGGCGGTCATGGACCAGCCCGTGACGTTGTTTGGCACGCTGCGCGTCGGCGAGGCGCGCGAAAACGGCTACCTCGTCGGCATCTACCGATTGGAGGGCGAACGGATGGAGGCGCCGGAGGAGTGAACCTTCAACTCATCTCGACCGACTTCGACGGGACCCTCCACGCGGATTACGAAAACCCGTCCGTGCCGCTGGATTTGCAGGCGTTGCTTGGCGACTTGCAACGGCGCGGGGCCAAGTGGGTCATCAACACCGGCCGCGATTTGTCGAGCGTCATGGAAGGCATTGCCCGCGCCCGCCTCAGTGTGAAGCCGGATTACCTTGTGACTGTCGAACGCGACATCTATGTCCACGTCGATTCCCATTATGAGCCGAGCGCCGCCTGGAACGACGGCTGCAGCCGGGCCCACTGCGACCTCTTCGCCCGCGTCCGGCCCGACGTGCCACGGCTCGTGAACTGGATCAGCCAACGCTTCAGCGCGTCGCTGTACGAAGACGACTTTTCCCCTTTCTGCCTCATCGCCGAAAGCGTGTGCGACGCCGACGACATCCAGAAATTCCTCGAGGACTACTGCGCTGCGGTGCCAGGATTGGTCGTCGTGCGCAACGACGTTTACGCGCGGTTCAGCCACGAGGCCTACAACAAAGGCACCGCCCTGGCCGAGATTGCCCGTCAACTGGGCGTGAAGCGCGAGCGCGTGTTCGCGGCAGGCGATCACTTCAACGACCTGCCCATGCTGGACGGCCAATTCGCGGCCTGTGTTGCCGCGCCGGACAACGCGGTGCCGGCGGTGAAGGAACTCGTGCGCCGCCAGCAAGGTTACGTGAGCCACCAACCCTGGGGCCACGGCGTGGCGCGCGCGCTGGAGTTTTTCCTGGAGGGGCGGTAGGAAACGCATCCTGCCTGTCCGCGGCCCTGTTATGGGCAGCCTCCTCGATTCCCAAATCGCGCATCGGGGCCATGAACGGCGGCGGCTGGCACGGAGTCCCGGCTTTAGCCGGCCGG
>DASTLJ010000363.1:0-26346 GCA_035715125.1 Verrucomicrobiia bacterium | reverse complement strand
CCATCTTTGGAGGCGCCGTCGGGATGACCTTACTCGGTTGGCTCGACGACCGGCATGAATTGCGCCCAGTACTGAAATTCGCCGGCCAGATGCTCGTTGCCGGGCTGGTCGCCGCCAGCGGCGTGCGTATCACACTGTTCGTTCCGAATGTATTCTTCAGCTTCGCGATCACCGTGCTTTGGATTGTAACAGTCACCAATGCGCTCAATTTCCTGGACAACATGAACGGCCTTTGCGCCGGTCTTGGAGTCATCGCCGCCGCCCTCTTCGGCGTGAAGGCGGCGCTGCTTGACCAATACCTGGTGGCCTCCGTCGCGTTTCTTGCTGTCGGGGCGCTGCTGGGTTTCCTGCCCTTCAACTTTCCCCGAGCGTCGGTCTTCCTCGGAGACGCCGGCAGTCATCTCACCGGCTTCCTGCTTGCGGTGCTCGCCATTCTTCCGCATTTCCACTCGCCGAAACATCCCCGGCCGCTGGCAGTATTGACGCCGTTGCTGGTGCTGGCGGTGCCGCTGGCCGATTTGGTGTGGGTCATCCTGCTCCGCTGGCGGGTGGGCCGACCGTTTTACATCGGCGACACGAACCACCTCTCGCACCGGCTGGTCCGCCGCGGCTTCAGCCGGACGCAGGCGGTGGTGCTGATCTGGGCGATAGCGGCGGCACTGGGGAGTGTGGCATTTTTTCTGTAAGGAGGACGCAAGGCGTGAAACGTAAAACGTGAAACGTAAAACGTGAAACGTGAAACGTGAAACGTGAAACGTGAAACGTGAAACGTAAGACCAACGCAAGCTGGCCAATCGCACGTGGACGCCCTGCAAGACTTACGCTTTACGTTTTACGTTTCACGCATCACGCATCACGCATCACGCATCACGCATCACGCATCACGCATCACGCATCACGTTTCACGTTTCACGTTTCACGTTTTACGTTTTACGTTTCCCCTCCCCTCCCCCACACTTCCCGGCAGCGATGAGCAAGCCTTTCTACATCACGACCGCCATCGATTACGTGAACGGCCAGCCGCATCTCGGCCATGCCTACGAAAAGATCGTGACGGACGTGATTGCCCGCGCCTGCCGCGCGCTGGGCCAGGAGGTGTTTTTTCTGACCGGCCTCGACGAGCACGGCCAGAAGGTCCAGCAGGCAGCGCAGAAGGCCGGCAAACCCGCGCAAGACTACTGCGACGAACTGGCGCGGGACTGGCGGAACTTCACCGCCCGCATTCAGCTCACGAACGACGATTTCGTTCGCACCACCGAGCCGCGCCACAAGGCGGTCGTCCAGAGCATCCTCGCGAAGCTTTACGCTGCCGGACATTTTTACAAGGCCCAGTACCACGGCTGGTATTCGCCGAAGGAGGAGACGTTTCTCACCGGAAAAGATCGGCTGCCCGACGGCACGTTCGATCCGATGTGGGGCGAAGTCATCGAGCTGACCGAGGACAACTATTATTTCAAGCTCAAGGACCACCAGCCGTGGCTCATCGATTACATTGAAACGCATCCCGCTTTCATCCAGCCCGGCTACCGCCGCAATGAGGTCCTTGGATTCCTGAAGAACAACACGCTGGAAGACCTCTGTATCACGCGTCCAGCCGCGCGGCTCAACTGGGGCATTCCGGTGCCCTTCGATGCCGGCTTCGTCACCTACGTCTGGTTCGATGCGCTCGTGAACTATCTGAGCGTCCCCGCCGCCCTGGGCGATCCGGCTGTCTGCGCGATGCTCGATTCTCAACTCTCAACTCCCAACTCTCAACCAAGCCTGTGGCCTGCGGACGTTCACGTCATCGGCAAGGACATCCTGAAGTTTCATGCTGTCTATTGGCCGATTATGCTCAAAGCGATGGGCCTGCCGCTGCCGGCGCACTTGCTCGTCCACGGCTGGTGGCAGAAAGACGGCGCGAAGATTGCCAAGGCCACCGGAAACATCGTCGATCCGCTGGCCGTCATCGACGAATGGGGCGTGGACGCTTTCCGTTACTACGTCGTCCGCGAATTGGACATCGGCCCTGATGGCAACTGGACGGACGCCGGATTCGCGGCCCGCTACCAAGCCGAATTGGCCAACGGCCTGGGCAACCTCGTCAACCGCTCCCTTTCGATGCTCAAGCGCTACCGCAACGGCATTGTTCCGAAGCCCTCCGCGGAACTTTCCCCCGATGCGAGCCTGGCGGTCGCGAACACGACGCAACATTACCGCGAGTTTCAATTGCAGTCCGCCCTCGAAAGCATTTGGGGCCTGGTCAACCGCGCCAATCAGTACGTCGACCAGACCGCGCCGTTCAAGCTCGCGAAGGACCCTGCGCAAGCCCAGCGCCTCGATGAAGTGCTCTACAACCTGGTCGAAACCTGCCGCGTGCTCGCCGTGCTGCTCTGGCCCGTTGTGCCAACTTCGAGTGAAAAAATCTACGCCCAACTCGGCCTGGCCGGCGCCCCGGAAAAATTGAGCGAAGCCGCCTGGGGGAAGCTCGCGCCCGGCCACTGCGTTGGCGAACCTGCACCGCTGTTCCCGCGCAAGGATACGGCGGGGAAGTAATCAGTAATCAGTAATCAGTATTCAGTCAGCCGCTCGCAGTCCGCTCGGTCACGGAATACTGAATACTGAATACTGATTACTGATCACTGACTCCGCGCTCCCATCGGACGAAACTTCCCGCTTTCGTTCCGGCCCAAATTGGTGTATAGACTTCACACTCATTCCACCTGAAGTGAACCTTGCTTTGGAACTCTCGTGTCGAGGCGCTCCTGCAGCCACTCTCCATTCCGCGTGGAGCCGGCTCGCTGCGGTGCTACCTATGGCCACCGCGATTGCAATCCACGGACTGAGCGCCAGCGCGATGGCCCAGGCGCCGGCGAATGACAATCCGGCCAACGCGCAGGTCATCACCGGCCAGGCGGGGCGCGTCACCGCGTCGACGGTCAACGCCACCAAGGATGTCTCGGAGCCGAATCACCCGCTCAATGCCGGCGGCAAGTCCATCTGGTACTCGTGGACCGCGGCGGGGACGGAGTCGATCCGATTCGACACGGTGGGCAGCGGGTTCGACACAATCCTGGCGGTGTACACCAACCTGGCCGGCGAACTGCGCATAGTGGGCGGCACGAATAATCCGGCCGGCACGGACAATCCGAATACCGGGTTCATTGACACCAGTGGCGGCTATCTGGAAAGCCGGGTCAATCTCGCCAACGCCATCCTCGGCCGGACTTACTACATCGCGGTGGACGGCTACAACGCCGGCTCCGGCGCCGCCAGTGGTCCCGTGGTGCTGAACTGGATCCAAATCGTTGGCGCTCCTGCCAACGACGACTTCAACAACGCCACGGCACTCACAGGCATCCAAGGCGGCGTCAGCAGCCGCAATCACAATGCAACTCGTCAAAACGGCGAACCGAATCACGCCGGAAACCTCGGAGGCCGCTCCGTCTGGTTCAACTGGACAGCGCCAGCCAGCGGCGACGCGGTCTTTGACACGATGGGCAGTACTCTGGACACGCTCCTGGCCGTTTACATAGGCAATAGTCTAAATGGCCTTACGCTGGTCGCCGAGAACGACGACGTCGTGCCGGACGACGCGGATCCGGACGATTTTCCGTTCATCGGCTTCAGCCGCGTAAGTTTTCGCGCCACGTCCGGCACCACGTACCGTGTCGCCGTGGATGGCCACAATTTCGGCGCCGGCGCGGTTTCGGGCAGCATCTCGCTGCATTACTATTCGGCGTCAGCGCCGCCACCCAACGACAACTTTGCCAATGCCACGATGATTACCGGCACGAAGGGCCAAGTGGCCGGGAACAATCTGTCCGCCACGCGGCAGGCCGGTGAACCCAACCACTCAATCAGCGCCGGAGGCCGCTCGGTGTGGTTCAACTGGACGGCGCCGGCCAGCGGGCAGGCAACGTTCGACACGTTTGGACTCTATTTCGACTCGGTCCTGGCCATTTACACCGGCGATTCAATCAATGCCCTCACGCCCGTCGTGGCCAACGACGATATCGTGCCGGGAGTGATCCAACTCAGCCGCGCGAGCTTCCCGGCCATGGCGGGAACGACCTACCGCATCGCCGTGGATGGCTATTCGAACGAGGTTGCCGGCGCCACGGCCGACTTCAATCCCTTTACGCTCAACTGGGAGCTGGCCTTCAACGCCCCGACCAATGACCTCTTCGCCCAGGCGCGGGTGCTGCCCGGCTTCTCCGGCTCGCTGACGACCAGTAACACTACCGCGGTGTTCGAGTGGCTGGAGCCGCTCCACGGCCCGGTGTCCGGCAAGTCGCTCTGGTTCAAGTGGACATCACTTCGCAATCGCGACGTTACGATCAACACGTCGGGCAGCGCCTTCGACACGCTCCTGGCCGTCTACGCCGGCGACAACTTCCTGAACCTCGTGAGCATCGCATTTAACGACGACTTCACCAACCTCACCAGCAGCGTCACCATCGCCGCCACCGCGGGCACGACCTACTTCATCGCCGTGGATGGCTACAATCCCGGCAACGGCCGCGGCTCGGAGCACGGCACGATCGTGCTGAACTGGAGCCAGCCGGGCGGCCCGCCCACCAACGATTATTTTGCCGACGCCTTCACGCTCATGGGAATTTCCGGAACAACCAACGGCCTCACCTGGGACGCCACGGTCGAACCCGACGAACCGGATCGCGGGCTGATCCTCGCCAACGCCTCAGCATGGCACCGTTGGACGGCGCCTGTCTCGGGCTGGTTCACATTTGACACGCTCGGCAGCTCGATAGACACGGTCCTTGCGGTCTATGTGGGAAGCGAACTTGCGTCGTTGCAGGAACTCGGCTCCAACGACAACATCGACGATGCGATTCCGGTCCTCCAAAGCCGCGTCACATTCCGCGCGACCAGCGGTGTGACGTATCAGGTCGCTGTGGACGGCAAATCCGGCGCACCCGAAGGCGAGTTCGTCCTGCGCTGGGCGCCGACGGCCCAGTTGGACCTGAACGTCGTGGGCGGCAACCTCCACCTGACTCTCACCGCCGCTGCCGGCGACCTGTATAACATCGAGCAATCAACCAACCTTGTGGATTGGACATTTTTCACGCAGGTCAGCGCCGGCTCGACCCCGGCAACGGTTGACCTTGGGCCAAAGCTTGGTTCCCCTTCCCGCTTTTATCGCGCCGCGGCGCCGTGAGCGCCGCGGGGTTGCAGAAGTTGAGAGGAGCTTGTGTGGAGAGTTGAGAGTGGCCCAAGGCGTCAAGAGCGCCTCTCAACTCTCAACACAAACTGCTCTCAACCTTATTCGGCCGGAAGCACGGGCGGAAAGGCTTTGAGGAGCGTAATCGTCACGTGCTCGCGGACATATTTCGGGCCGGTGGTGGTCGTAACACTGTTGGTGCCGACAAGGCGCGTGTTCGTGTCGCCGGGAAGCACGGATTCCTTGTCGAGCACCGTGGTCTTCGGGAAGGCGAGGTCGGTGTTGACCCAGACCGTGCCGTCGAGGCCGGACTTTGTGCCGGACTTGTTGGAAGATTTGACAGGCGGCCTTTGGGCGGCGCTTTTTCCCACCGCGTCGATGCGGGCGCAGTTGGTGCCGCCGTGCTGTTGCCAGCCCGTGAAGGTGCACTGGGCGTCGTACTTGATGCGGTTGTTGCGGCTGGTGATGGGCGTGTCACCCTGTTCCTTCCACTCGTCGCCGACGCGCACGGGCGCCGCCGGCAGGAAGTGAAACTCGAGCAGTGTGCGAAACAAGTCCGTGTTGAAAAAGCCGCGGAGGGTTCGGCCAACGGTATCGCCACTACTTGAAGAGGGTCGAGCGGGATTGGCTGGGACGGCAGTGAACATTCGACCGGCGGTGCCCGCCGCTGCTCCCGGAGCATTGGTCGCAGGCGGACCCGGCGCGAACTCTGCACGCCTGAACGCAAGCTCCTCATTCAGAATCTCGGTCGGCGGCGGGCTGCCGGGGGAACCCGGTGGGTTTTGTTGAATCAAGGTTTTGACACGGGCAGTTGGGCTGGGACGGCTGGGGGACTTGGCGCCGAGGGCGTTGTTGAGCCATTCCGAAATGCCGTCGAACTTCACCAGCTTGCCGCCGGGCGAGACCGAAAAGCGGAGCCGGCCGCCGACCATTTTCTTGAGGACCGGAACGTAGCCGAAGTCGTCAATGGTTTCGCCGCCCTGTTCGGAATCGAAGCTCAAGGCAACTCCCTCGTTCTTGGCGCGCTCCATTTCGAGCGAGGTGATTTCGACTTCGAGCTCGAGGTTGCCTCCGCGCGGGGAGTTGGTGACCCGCACCAGACATTCCTGGCCGTAAGTCACGCGATGACGGCCGGAATTCTGCGGGTCGGTCCCCTCGGTTTCGGTCACAATTTCTGTGTCGAGGCGCAGATGGTAGGCATAGCCGGGCTGCCAGGCGCAGGCCAGCGCGACGGGTGCGGCGGATCGGCTGCCGGTGATTTTTTGCTCGCCGCGTTTCCCGCAACCGGCGCTGAGCAGGAGGCCGGCCGCCAGCGCGGCAAACGCTGCAATTCCAGCAGGCCCAGGCGCCCCGCCAATCCGGGCCGGAACCGCCGCCGTGCCGCCACTGAAAGCTGCCGTCTGGTTGCGCATCATTTCGTGGTTCGCGAGTGCCGCCACCGATCCAACGCCTCTAGCGTCCGTTCGTTTCATTGAACGTTCCGTCCAGCCCGTTCGATCGTACCATTCCGATCCACTGGACGAAGCAAAGCGTTCAGGTTGGACGGAAAACGCGACCCTTTGCTCCAAAGAATCTTACTCGCCCCGTGCGACCAGCGCCCCGCTCCAGCGGTTCTCCAGCCGGACACGGGCGAAGAGTCTCGCGCCTTTGCCGAAGGAGAACGGTTTGTCATAGCGGTGTGCTTGGGTCGAGGGGCTTCCGCCACCGGCCCGCGGGTCGGTGCCGTCGAGCGTGAAGAAAATCTCTCCCTCCGCACTGTCCAGCTTGACGGCGCCGCCCGACGCGCCCGGTGAGAGCTTCGGCGGCGATGGAAACTGCCGATCGATCCATTCGAGGCGGGTCTGGATGAATTTCTTCATCCAGCTCACTTCTTCCGCGTAGCTGGAGCCGACGAAATAATTTGGGTTCACCGGGCGGCCCAGGATGGGCCATTTCTCGAAGTTGCGCCGCTGCGATTCCTCCAGGAGCGCGGCCAGTTCGTCCACGCGGGAAAGCAGGACGCTGGTGGCCAGCACATTGGTGCGCAGTTGCGTCCAGCGATCGACGTAGCGCTGGCCAAAGTCCGGATCTTCAAAGAGCCGGCGATACCAGGAATACTCCTTGTCGTCCAATTGGGGCCACAGCCAGGACTCCGGCAGCCAGCCTTGCTTGCCGTTCGAGTTGCCGAAGCTCAGGTTCCAATCCCAGATCGGGCTGGCCTTGATTTTCTCGCCGCGGTCTTTGTGAAAGAAGACACTGAAGCGGAAGCCGTCCACGTTTTTGGTGGTCTCGACGATGAGATGGTAATCGATGAAGGAATCCACGTCGATGAAGCCCGCGTAGCCCCGGACGGGATCGCGGAAGTCCGGGCCGTAGAGCGCATCTTCCAATTCGTTCAAGTGATTTTTCAGCCAGGCCTTCTGCACGCCGGTGATCTCATCAGGCTCCGGCTCGACGAAAAAGAATTCATTCGTGTGGCTGGTCTTGAACCCCTCCTCCCCGGCTTCATGTGCGTCATCCTCTGCCTCGCGCAATGGACTCTCGCGCCTGGCCCCGGCCCCGGGTGTGGGGCGACCCAAATGGTGGACGACCACGCGGCTGGATCGGCTGCTGCGACTCGAACTGGAGCTGGAGCTGGAACTGGAACTGGAACTGCGGCTGCCCCGATACGGGGGCTGAAATCCCCTCGGGTCGGCCGGGAAACCGCCGGGGCCGGTGGGAAATCCGGGTCGCGTGCTCGTAACAGGTCCGGGCGCGCCCGCAAATCCGCCCAAATCGCCACCTCCCGGTCCGCCCCAGTTGCCGAAGCCGATGTGGTCCTTCTTGAAGATGTACCCGCCCGTGACGCGCGGTTCGCTGGAGTCGTCCGGCTTGAGCCGGGCGATGTTCACGCGGCTCTTGTCGCGTTTGATTTTCTCCACCAGGACATACACGCCGACGTAATCGCGCCGGCTGAGCCGGCTGCCGGTCTGATTGACGAACACTTCGACGAAGCGAGTGCGCGGCGCCCAATGGCCCATCCCGGCGCTGATTTCATAGGCGAGCACGTCGCGCATCAGTGTCTTGTCGGGATATGGCGCGTAGAGGGCCCAATCCGATTCCGCGGGCAAACCGAGGAGGGAGACCTTGCGCGGATCGCCGGCAGGGTCGGTGATTTTGAGCGTGAAGGAGTTCTTCGGATAGCGCAACGAAGCCCGGCCTCGCACGTTGGCGAGGCATGGAGCGGAGAGTTCCGGCGTGGCGGTGAGCTTCGCGCGGGCGTTGCGCGAATCGATGAGTTGCACGCCCGCTTCAATTTTGCGCTCGCGCGCGAAGTTGGTGCCGAACGAATTGAGGATCGCCAGCGGGAGGTTGGAACTGAACTCGAGCAAATCTTCGTCGAGCAACGTGTAGTGCTCGGCGGCGCCCGCGCCGGTTGGGCGACCAGGCGCGAACGCCTTCGCGCGGACCAGCGTCGAGTTGGTCAGCGGCAGCGGCGCCTGGTAGACGGCCGAATTCTCGTCCGGCTCCGAGCCATCGAGCGTGTAGCGGAGGGTGCACTGCGGAAGGCTCGACGTGAGCTGGAGCGTGACGGGGATCGGAAAGGCGCCGCCGCGGGGCAAGAAGGCCAAGTCCGAATCCGGGCCGCCGCCGACCTTTTCTGCTTGGGCGGCTGAGGCGGTCGCGCCGACGAGGCCCAGGGCGATGGCAAGCACCAAATCGAGGCCGAAGCGAAGGTGTTTCCTGGCGTCGAGAGTCATTTTCACCCGTAATACTGTTCTGTTCGCCCCGTTGAGCCTGACTGACGTGGCGGCCGCGGCAGGCGGCCCGAGTCCGCACGGCGCAACCTGTGCATTGAACCACGCCCCGGCCACGACACAAGTCAATACTTGGCGGTGGGAGGGGCGCACGGGATCGGCCAAACGGTTCCTTGCCATAAAGGGCGGAACAAGCTCAAAATTCAGCCCATGAGACGCGCCAGGCCAAACCGCCCAGCGCTAGGCCAAACCCGCCTTTGGCCGAATACGTGTTAGGCGGGTGAGCATGCGTCGCATCTGCGAACGTTACAAAACGACACACGTTATGAAATCAGCATGAAAACGCCACTTCGCTCTGGTTTGGTCTTTTGTCTCTCATTAGCCATCTTCTCCTCGGTCGTGGCCCTGCACGTGGTCGCCCAAGAGAGCATAAGTATTGTCTCACCGAATACCGCGTACCAATCTGTGGACGGGCCGAATAGATCGACCATCTTCCGCACTACCTTGTCATTAAATTTCCAGCAAACAATTCATATGCCGACGTCTTGGGGACGAAGTGCCGCGGTCACGGGAGCAGTGACGAGCATTGCGTGGCGGCAGGACGAATATTGTGTTACTCCTGTGAACGTGCTTGACGTTTCCCTGTTCACTGTGCGCTTAAACGACACCGTAATTTACAGCGGACCACTCCGCGTTGCAGGGGATTGCTATAGTGGCCAGCCAGATCCACAACCTTTCGTCACCATCGTGTCTGGTTTCAATTTCCCTTGGTCGCCTTCGATGGGGAACATTCAGATGAGTATTCAGGCCAGTAATGTAGTCAACCCCAGGGGATGGTATGACATTGATGCTGCAGGGTCTGAGTTGGTCCTACAGGTTCAGATATTCATTCCTCCTGAACCGCCATGCACGCCTCACAAAGCGACGGCGGTAGCGCAGGTGGTTAATGGTTTTGTGGTTGGAGCTAGTGTCACGGATTCCGGGTGCGGATATACGAATACCCCGATGGTGGTGATCCGTGGCGGAGGAGGCACCAATGCCACCGCGACCGCTGTGCTCACGAACGGTAACGTAGCCGCCATTAACATTATGAATGCTGGATGCTGCTACACGAACACCCCACAGATCATCATCGCGTCGCCGCCATTTGTGCCGAAGGTAGCAATCAGTTTCAGCAGAGTAAGAGTCACGCAGAGCGTTGTTTTGGGCCGACGTTATGTGCTTGAGGCTTCCAATGATCTTATTACATGGAGCGCGACGGGGCCGCCGTTTACCGCCGATTCCGAGACAATCGAGAGCGAGTTTGACATCGCCATGACCGGCCGCTATTTCCGGTTGCGCGAGACGCTTTGAGCATCAGAAGCACGAACCTGTTGCCGCCTAACAAGGCGCTGCAGCGAACCCGGCGGGAGCGTCGCGGTTGCCATCGTTGCGTCCCGTGCGCCGGGTCGCTGAGCTTGGGTTCGTTAGGCCACTTCACACCATGAGCAACACGGTTACTGTGGAGAAAGGCTTGGTCGGACATTTTAAGCAGGCGTCTGGTCGGTCGCGTCTTGGAGTCGATTGGGCTGTTCGGGTTACGGGCGCACGAGATGCCGTGGTTGTCGTTCGGACTTATTTTTCATCAGACATGCCACAGGAAGCCGAGAAGAAGGCGTTCGCTGAGAAGGCGATGCTTTTCGTCCAGAGGAAGCTGGAGCAGGGTTGGCTTCCATGGCCGGGAGTGTTGGAGTATGAAGATGACGTGGCCTAACCATGCGCTGCAGCGAACCCGGCGGGAGCGTCGCGGTTGCAATCCTTGCGTCTCGCGGGCCGAGTCGCTGAGCTTGCGTCGGTAGGCCAATGAATCTCAACCAAGTCACGGCCGCCGCCCTTGACGTCGCCGCTTCGGTCGAGTTCTACAAGCGCCTGGGCCTTGAGCTCATAGTCAGCTCGCCACACTACGCCCGCTTCAAGTGTCCGGAAGGTGAAGCGACGTTCTCGGTGCACCTGGTCAAGGAGATGCCTGTTTCTTCCAGCACAGTGGTCTATTTTGAAACGTCGTCACTCGACGAACGAGTGAAACAACTTCAAGCCGCAGGGCTGTCGTTCTCTCAAGAGCCGCGCGATGAACCGTGGCTGTGGCGTGAGGCGCGCATCGTTGACCCTTCGGGCAATATCATTTGTCTATATTGGGCAGGGGTGAATCGCCTTAATCCTCCGTGGCGCATTCGGGCATAGCCCATGAACTGATGGAAGATTGACATCAGGGGCGAGTTGGTCAAGAGTCGCCGTACAGCAGTTTGTCAAGCGGCGCGTCCTTATCGCAGGACTCGGTTATGTACGAACCCGGGATTAGTCGGTCAATCCCACGCAGGCCACTGCGCGAAACGACTTTCTTGATCAGGGAAGTCGAGGAAGGTGGCTTAAGGACCGAACAGGAGATCCTTATGACCACTCACATTGTTTCCATTCCAGGGTTAATGCGGCGGGTGATTTGCATCGCCGCGCTCGCGTGGTTCATGGGTGCGGCAGGCGCGCGGGCAGGCATCACCAATTTCGTGAATTTCGAGACCGCACCGGTGCACCCGGTCGCGCTCGGGCAGGATGGCCACACGCTGGCCGTGTGTAATCTGCCGGATGGACGCGTCGAATTGTTCGACGTTACTTCAGGCGTGCCCGCGCCGGTCGGCAGCGTGGCGGTGGGGTTGGACCCGGTGACGGCCCGGTTCGCGTCGGCGAATGAGTTGTGGGTGGTGAATTATATTTCGTCCAGCATCAGCGTGGTGGACGTTGCGGCGCGAAGCGTGGTGGCGACGTTGCCGACGCCCGCGGGACCGGCCGACGTTGTCTTTGCGGGCAATCCGCGCCGCGCGTGGGTGTCGTGCTCGCGCACCAACGGGGTCTTCGTCATCGATCCGGAGACGCGTGCGGCCGTGACGAACCTTGCGATCGACGGAGAACGTCCGCGCGCGATGGCGACGAGCCCCGACGGATCGAAAGTGTACGTGGCCATCTTCGAGTCGGGCAATGGCACGACGGTGCTGGGGAAGAAATTGACGACGTTGGGCGTGCAGCCCTCGGGCGGGCCGGTGGAGGACGTTCGCGGGCCTTACAGCGGGCAGGATCCGCCGCCCAACTCGGGCACGGAATTTTACCCGGCCAAAGTCATTCCGAACGTGGCGCCGCGCGTCAGTCACATCGTTCGCAAGAACGCCTCGGGCCGTTGGATGGATGACAACAACGGGGATTGGACTGAATGGGTGTCGGGCACGAACGCCGCGGTGTCGGGCCGAATCGAGGGTTGGGACCTGCCGGACCGCGACGTGGCTTTCATTGACACGGCGACGCTGGAGGTGACTTACGCGCATGGGTTGATGAACCTGTGCATGGGCATCGCGGTAAATCCCGTCTCGGGCGAAGTCGCCGTAGTGGGCACGGATGGGACGAACGAGAAGCGCTTCGAGCCGCTGCTCAAAGGGGTGTTCCTGCGAGTGAATCTGGCGCTGGTCGATCCGGTCACGCGCACCAACCGGCTGCGCGATCTGAACTCACACCTGAGCTACCTCGTGCCGTCGATGCCGCCGGAGGAGCGGGCGCTGTCGCTTGGCGATCCGCGCGGCATCGAGTGGAGTTCCAACGGCGCGCGGGCCTACATCTCTGGCATGGGTTCCCGCAATTTGATCATCGTGGATGCGGATGGCAACCGCGCGGCCCCTCAGTGCATCGAACTGGGCGAAGGGCCGACCGGCATGGCGCTGGATGAACTCCGCGGGCGGCTCTACGTGTGGAACCACTTTTCTTCCAGCATTTCGGTGATAGACACGAGCGCCGGCGCGGTGGTGACAAACGTGCCGGTGTTCAATCCAACGCCGGAGATTGTACGCAAGGGAAGGCGACACCTATACGATACGCGCCAGAACTCGGGACTTGGAGTGGTTTCGTGCGCGTCGTGTCATCCGGATGCGCGGATGGACCGGCTGGCGTGGGACCTTGGCGACCCGGCCGGCGACCGGGTGACGAACAGCACGGGCGCGTTTCATCCCATGAAGGGTCCGATGGTCACGCAGACGTTGCAGGACATCATACCGCCGTCGGTCTTCAACGGACGGGTGATCACCCAGCAAGTGCTGCACTGGCGCGGGGACCGCCGGAACATCGAGGAGTTCAATCCCACCTTCACGGCGCTGCTCGCCCGGGACACCCAGCTTACGTCGAACGAAATGGCGGAGTTCAAGGGCATGCTGTCGAGCATTTACCTGCCGCCCAATCCGCTGCGAACGTTTACAAATGGTTTGCCAACGTCACTGCCATTGCCCGGGCTCGTCGGAAAGGTCTCGACGAATGGCGGTGGGCCGCCGCTGGCTCTGCCGCCCGGCAACGCAACACAGGGACTATTGAGTTTTCAGGGCAATTGTCGCTTCTGCCATGATCTCAACAGCGGGCGCGGAGGGCCGGGAGCGACGAATTCGTTCCCTCTGGCTCGCAGCGGCACCGAGGGCGTGCTTGTCTTTTCGCAGCTCCGCAACCTTTCGGACAAGCTGGGCATGGACGGGCTCGGGACCAACAGCCGCTCCGGCTTCGGATTCATGCACGACGGACGCGTGGACACGCTGACGCGCTTTTTGGTGGATGGATTTCCGCAGGTGTCCGGGACGGACCAGTCGATTGCAAACATGGTGGCGTTTCTGATCGCTTTCAGTGGGTCGGATGTCCTTCCGAACCCGAGCAAACCCAGCCAGGACGTGCCGGCGGCGGTGGGCCGGCAGGTGACCTTCGCGTCGCCGTCGGCGCCCACGCTGCTCAACGACATGATCAGCCTGGTCCAGCGGACCAACAGCCGGGTGCAAGTGATCCTGCGCGGGAAGAAGGACGGACTGGCGCGCGGTTGGCTTTTCCGTCGCGCGACGCAGGATTTTCAATCGGATCGCCACGGAGAAATCGCGCCGACGCTGGCCGAGGTCATCGCACCGGCCACGGACGCCAATCCGTTCACGGCCACCGTGGTGCCGGAAGGTTCGGGCGTAAGACTGGCGCTGGACCGTGATGGGGACGGCTACTTCGATTCCAGCGAAGTCGAGTTGGGCTACGATCCGGCCGATCCTTCCTCGCATCCCGGCCGCATCGTGAGCATTTCGAAGAACGGGAATGAGGTCGCGCTCAGATGGGAATCGGCGCCCGGGGTCCTCTACGCCGTGGAAGGAGCCACCAACTTTTCGCTCGGCAGCCCGGGCGGCGTGTGGAGCGCGCTTGCGCCGCCTTTCCTGACGGTCACCAACCTCACAAGCTGGACCGACGCGCCGCCGGCAGAGGTTTTGCGGCGATATTATCGGGTGCGCAAGGAGCCGTGAGCCTCTGCTTGACCTTGAATAACGGGCGCCTGTGTGGGATAAACACAGCATGAAGCTGACAGTAGATGAACGCGGCAGGCTAGCCAGCCCGCAATTATTCCGCCCAAAAGCAACTTTCGACGCCACGGTCCAGCCGGATGGCAGCATCCGCCTCGTGGAACTGGCCGAAACATCGGTGCCCATCGTGAAGCCGCGCCGCGTCAACGGACGGTTGCGGGGCGCGGACGTTCAACTGAGCAGGGAGAAGGTCGCCGCTGCCATACGCGCCGAGCGAGACGCGCGATGAGACGCCTCTGCCTTTGAGTGCCTGGCAGGCGCGACCAAATGGCTCGGAAAACTTCGCATCGATAACGGAGTCCTCAGCCGGTGACGACCGTGCCGACTTTCTCCCCGAGGATGACGCTACGCAGATTGTGGGCTTTGAACAGGTCGAACACGATGATAGGCATCTTGTTGTCCTGGCACATCGAGAAGGCGGTCGAGTCCATGACCGTGAGCCGCTTGAGCAGGGCCTCCTGGTAGGAAATTTGGTCGTAACGTTTGGCCTTCGGGTTTTTCTTCGGGTCGCAATCGTAGATGCCGTCGACCTTGGTGGCCTTGAGGATGACTTCAGCGCCGATTTCGTTGGCGCGAAGCGCGGCAGCGGTGTCGGTCGAGAAGAACGGGTTGCCCGTGCCGCCGCCGAAAATGACCACGCGCCCCTTTTCAAGGTGGCGCACGGCTCGGCGTCGGATGAACGGCTCGGCGACCTGCGGCATCGTGACGGCGCTCTGCACTCGCGTGGCGACGCCGAGTTTTTCGAGGGCGTCCTGGAGCGCCAGGGAATTGATCACGGTGGCGAGCATGCCCATGTAATCGCCGGTGGCCCGCTCGATGCCGCCGACGCTGCCGGAGAGGCCGCGGTAGATGTTCCCGCCGCCGATGACGATCACCACCTGCACGCCCAGTTCCCGGACTTCCTGGATCTGCCGGGCCATGTCGCGGACGGCCTCCGGATCGATGCCGACGCCGCGGTCGCCGCCGAGGGCTTCGCCGCTGAGCTTGAGCAGGATTCGATGGTACTTGGCGCGCTTTGTCATGGGCGCTGCGGTTCTACACGCGGGGCCGGGAAGCGTCAAACGACTTGTCTCGCTCCGGAGGAGGCCGCATTCTGCCGGGGCGATTTTGATTCGACCTCGTGAAGCCATGACCGAGCCAGCCATTACACCGCAGTTGGTCCAGCAACACAACCTGACGCTGGAGGAGTTCGCCCGTATCCAGGCGATTCTCGGCCGTGATCCGAGCTACACGGAACTGGGCATCTTCTCGGTGATGTGGAGCGAACATTGTTCGTACAAGAACACCCGGCCGTTGCTGAAGACTTTCCCGACGAAGTCCCCGAGAATTCTCGTCGGCGCCGGCGAGGAGAATGCGGGGATCGTCGACATCGGCGACGGGCTGGCCATCGCGTTCAAGATCGAGTCGCACAACCATCCCAGCGCCGTCGAGCCGTTTCAGGGCGCGGCCACGGGTGTCGGCGGCATCGTGCGCGACATTTTCACCATGGGCGCCCGGCCGGTGTGCGCGGTCAATTCGCTGCGGTTTGGACCGATTACCGCGGACGTCGTGAGTGGGAAAGTGGGTAAGCCGGTGAGTGAGAAGAACGGGAGTGCTGCGAAATCCCACTCACTCAATCACCCACTTATTCACTTACCCGCCCCCGGCGAACCGCCGCAGGAAGTTCTCAACAACCGCCGGCTGTTCAGCGGCGTCGTCAGTGGCATCGCCCATTATGGCAACTGCTTCGGGATCCCGACAATCGCGGGCGAAGTTTATTTCGACAAGAGTTACGAAGGGAACCCGCTCGTGAACGCGTTTTGCCTCGGAGTGCTGCGCCACGAACAAATCGTGCGCGGCGCCGCCCGGGGCGTCGGCAACCCGGTCTTCTACGTCGGGCCGGCGACGGGCCGGGACGGGCTGGCGGGCGCGGCGTTCGCTTCGCAGGACTTGACCGACGAATCCGCGCAGCAACAGCGCGGCGCGGTGCAAGTGGGCGATCCGTTCATGGAAAAACTGGTGTGCGAAGCCTGTCTCGAACTCCTCGCCACAGGGGCCGTGGCCGGCATTCAAGATATGGGCGCGGCGGGGTTGACGTGTTCGACCTGCGAGACGGCGGCGCGCGCTGGGACCGGCATCGAGATTGAGTTGAGCAAGGTTCCGCAGCGTGCGCCGGGCATGACGAGTTACGAGATCATGCTCTCCGAATCGCAGGAGCGCATGCTCATCATCGTGACCAAGGGCCGCGAGGAGGAGGTCAAGCGCATTTTCGACAAATGGGACCTGCCGTGGGCACAGATTGGCATCGTCACCGACACCGGCCGCATGGTCGTCAAACACAACGACCGCGTCGTCGCCGACATCCCGGCCCGCAAGCTCGCTGACGAAGCGCCGGTCTATCACCGTGAGGCAAAGGAGCCGGAGTATCTGAAAGAAGTGCGCGCGTTTCGTCTCGGCACAATTCCGGACTACTTCGAAGGCGTGGATGCTGAAGCGGAGGCGGGCAAGGTCTATCGCGGCAAGGTCGCCACGGTCCAAGAATTCGACTGTTTTGTCGAATACTTACCCGGCAAGAAGGGACTGCTTCACATCAGTGAATTGGCGGCGACTCGTCCCAAGAAAATCGAGGATGTTGTCAAAGTTGGCGACGAAGTTTGGGTCAAACACTTGGGTTCGGACGAAAAAGGTCGTGTGCGCCTCTCCCGCAAGGCTGCAACGGCCGAGAGCGGCAATGGAGCCATCGGCGAAGCACAACCACCCGTCGCAGGCAGCCGGTCTCCCGTGGATGATTTGAAGCAACTGCTGGCTTGGCCGTCCATCGCGTCCAAGAACTGGGTTTACCGCCAATACGACCACATGGTGCGCGACGGCACGGTTGTCTGCCCCGGCAGCGACGCCGCCGTGCTGCGCATCAAATCGGACTCACTGCCCGAGCTTTCGAGCGATCTGAAATCTCAAATTTCAGATTTCAAATTGGAGAAGTTCATCGCCCTGACCGTGGATTGCAACGGCGTCTACGTATACCTCGACCCGCACGAAGGCGGAAAAATCGCGGTGACTGAAGCGTGCCGCAACCTGGCTTGTGCCGGCGCCGCGCCGCTCGGCGTGACCGACAACCTCAACATGCCCAGCCCGCTCCAGCCCGAGTTGTTCTGGCAGATCAAGGAATCGGTCCGGGGCCTGGCGGATGCCTGCCGCGCGTTCAACGCGCCCGTCACCGGCGGCAATTGCTCGCTCTACAACCAGAGTCCAGCCGGCCCTATCGACCCAACCCCGACGGTGGCCGTGGTCGGCCTTATCGAGAAGCCCGAGCACGTCACGACGCAATGGTTCAAGGACGAGGGCGACGCGGTCATCCTGCTTGGGCAAGCCGTGGACGCCGCCGACCCGCTCCAAGGCCTCGGCGGCTCGGCTTATCTCCAGGTCGTCCACGGCCGGAAGACGGGCTCGCCGCCGCGCTGCGACCTCGATGCCGCCAGGACGCTGCACACGACGCTGCTCGGCCTGATTCAAGCAGGTGGCATCAAGAGCGCGCACGATTGCAGCGAAGGCGGCCTGGCCGTGGCGCTGGCCGAGTGTTGCATCAGCCAGCAACTGGCGCGGGAAACACCGCGGCTCATCGGCGCGCGAATCGACCTCTCCGCCTTCAAAGAGTCCCGTCTGGATTCCCTTCTCTTTGGCGAGACGCAGAGCCGTGTTGTCATCACCACGAAGGCCCTCGATGCCGTGAAAGTCGTCGAGCGGGCGAAACTTCTCGGAGTGCCGGCTGCCCGCATCGGTGCCGTCGGCGGTGACCGGCTCGAGATCAAGACGGCGGCCGGCGAGTTCTCCGCCGCGGTGGCCGAGCTGCACGACTGCTGGTGGAACTCGATCGCCCGCGCGATGGCATAATGCCTCACGCCAAGGACGCAAAGGACGCAAAGGTTCAGGGAAGGGCGAACACGCCGCCTGGCTTTCGAGCGAGGCTCTATCCCGGATATTTCATACGCGCCGTAGCCGCCGACGTCAGGAGGCGGATGGATCCAACGGGTTTACGAGTCCGCCTCCTCACGCCGACGGCTACGGGCTGTGGGCGTTTCATGCGAGCTGCGAACAATCCAGCCTGGTCCCTCTTTGCGTCCTCCGCGCCCTTTGCGTGAGGCCACTTAGATCGTGACATGCGCCCGCCTCAGAAAATTCCCGCAATGAAGTATTGCACGTGCCCGCCGGTTTGCTAACAATACGATGGCAATAACGAACGCGAACCAGTTCCATTCGCACCCGATTGATGAGCGATAGCATTGTCGAACCGAAAGGGGGCAGGCGCATTTTCCGTCGGCCTCCCGCAAAACAGGGCCTTTACGATCCCGCCTTCGAGCACGACGCCTGCGGCGTCGGGTTCGTCGTCAATATCAAGGGGCGCAAGTCCCATTCAATCGTCCGCAACGCGCTGGAGGTCCTGATCAACCTGGACCATCGCGGCGCTTGCGGCTGCGAGGCGAACACGGGCGACGGGGCGGGCATTCTGCTCCAGATGCCGCACGAGTTCCTGAAGCTCGCCGCGAAGGAGGCCGGCGTGGCGTTGCCGGGCGAAAAGGAATACGGCGTGGGGATGATGTATTTGCCGCCCGACGCGGGCGAGCGCCGCGAATGTGAGCAGGTGTTCGAGCAAATCGTCGTCGAGGAAGGCCAGCGCGTGCTGGGCTGGCGCACGGTGCCGACTTGCAATGATCCACTGGGCGAGACAGCCAAGGCCAGCGAGCCGTGCATGCGGCAGGTGTTCATCGGGCGCAGCGGGAATTTGGCCGACGCCATGGCGTTCGAGCGGAAGCTCTACGTCATCCGCAAGCGCTCGGAAAACTCCATTCGCTATTCGGGCAGATTTGCGGGCGGCCATTTCTTCTACATCTCGAGCCTCTCGTACAAAACGTGCATCTACAAAGGCATGTTGATGCCCGTGCAGTTGGAGCAGTATTACGCCGATCTCCGGCATCCGGCGATGGAATCGGCCCTGGCGCTGGTGCATTCGCGTTTCTCGACGAACACGTTCCCGAGCTGGGAACGCAGCCACCCGTACCGCTACCTGGCGCACAACGGCGAAATCAACACGCTGCGCGGCAACATCAACTGGATGCGCGCCCGCCAGTCGATGATGGCCAGCGACCTGTTCGGAGACGATCTGCCGAAGCTCTTTCCGATCATCAACACCGACGGCTCCGACTCGGCGATGTTCGACAATTGCCTCGAATTGCTCGTGCTGGCCGGCCGTTCGCTGCCGCACGCGGTGATGATGATGATCCCCGAGCCGTGGACCAACCACGAGTCAATGAGCGACGAAAAGAAGGCCTTCTACGAATTTCACTCCTGCCTCATGGAGCCATGGGACGGCCCGGCGTCGATTGCGTTCACCGACGGCCGGAAGATCGGCGCCGTGCTCGACCGCAACGGGCTTCGGCCCTCCCGTTACTATGTGACTAAGGACGACATGGTGATTATGGCCTCCGAAGCGGGCGTGCTCGATGTGCCGCCGGAAAAAGTCGCGCTCAAGGGGCGCCTCCAGCCCGGCCGCATTTTCTTCGTGGACACCGAGGCGGGCCGGATCGTGGGCGACGACGAAATCAAGAGCACGCTGGCCGGCGAGCATCCCTACCGCCAGTGGGTTCAGCAGAACATGATCGAACTCGCGGCGCTGCCCGAGCCGCCGCACATCCACGAGCCGGACCACGACACGGTGCTCCAGCGGCAACAGGCCTTTGGCTACAGCTTCGAGGACCTGCGCATCCTGATGGCGCCGATGGCCCGCGACGGCGTCGAGGCCGTCGGCTCGATGGGCACGGATACGCCCCTGGCCGTGCTGTCCGACAAATCACAGCCGCTCTTCAATTATTTCAAGCAACTCTTCGCGCAGGTCACCAACCCGCCCATCGACTGCATCCGCGAGGAAATCGTCACATCCGCGGAAACCACGATTGGCTCGGAGAAAAACCTGTTGCGCCCGCAGCCGGACAGTTGCCATCTCATCGAGCTGAAGTCGCCGATCCTCACGAACGAGGAACTGGCCAGGCTGCGGCACATCCATTCGCCGGGCTACAAGTCGATCACGCTGCCCATTCTGTACGAGGTTGCCGGCGGCGCCAACGGCCTGGAGCGGGCGATGGACAACGTGTTCGCCGCCGCGGACAAGGCCATTGCCGAGGGCATCAACATCCTCATCCTCTCCGACCGCGGCATCGACCACAACCACGCCGCCATCCCGTCGCTGCTCGCGGTCAGCGGGCTGCACCATCATCTCATCCGCAATGGGAGCCGCACGCGCGTCGGACTGGTGCTGGAATCCGGCGAGCCGCGCGAGGTGCATCACTTCTCGCTGCTCATTGGCTACGGCGTCGGCGCGGTGAACCCTTACCTGGCCTTTGAGACGCTGGACGACTTGATTCGCGAGGGCATGCTCAAGGACATCGACCACAAGACGGCCTGCAAGAACTTCGCCAAAGCGGCCATCAAAGGCGTCGTCAAGGTCACCTCGAAGATGGGCATCAGCACCATCCAGAGCTACCGCGGCGCGCAGATTTTCGAGGCCATCGGCCTTAACCACGAGGTCATCGACAAATATTTCACCTGGACGCCCAGCCGGGTCGAAGGCGTGGGCCTGGACGTACTCGCCCGCGAGGTCGAACTGCGCCATCGCCGCGCGTTCCCCGACCGGCCCGTCAACGGCCACACGCTCGACGTCGGCGGCCAATACCAGTGGCGGGCGGGCGGAGAGTTGCACCTGTTCAACCCGCAGACCGTTCACAAGCTCCAGCACGCGGTCCGCACCGGCAATTACAGCGTCTTCAAGCAATACTCGAAACTCGTGGACGACCAGCTCCGCGAGCATTACACGCTGCGCGGCCTGCTCGAATTCAAGCCGCGGACGGCTGTGCCGCTCGATGCGGTCGAGCCGGTCGAGAGCATCATGAAGCGCTTCAAGTCCGGCGCGATGAGCTACGGCTCCATCTCGAAGGAAGCGCACGAGACGCTCGCCATCGCCATGAACCGCATCGGCGGCAAGAGTAATACCGGCGAAGGGGGCGAGGACCCCGAGCGTTACAAGCTCGAGCCCAATGGCGACTCGAAGAATTCCGCGATCAAACAAGTTGCCAGCGGCCGGTTCGGCGTCACGAGCAATTACCTCGTCCACGCGAAGGAGCTTCAGATCAAAATGGCCCAGGGCGCGAAGCCCGGTGAAGGCGGTCAGTTGCCTGGAAAGAAAGTCTGGCCATGGATTGCCAAGGTGCGTCACGCGACTCCGGGCGTTGGCCTCATCTCACCGCCGCCGCATCACGACATTTATTCCATCGAAGACCTAGCGGAGTTGATTCACGACCTCAAGAATTCGAACCACCGCGCCCGCATCAGTGTGAAGCTCGTCGCCGAAGTGGGCGTGGGGACCATCGCCGCCGGCGTGGCGAAGGCTCATTCGGACGTGGTGCTCATCTCCGGCTACGACGGCGGCACGGGCGCTTCGCCGCAAACTTCGATCAAACACGCGGGCATCCCGTGGGAGCTGGGCCTGGCCGAGACCCACCAGACGCTCGTGCTGAACAATCTGCGCTCGCGCATCGTGGTCGAGACCGACGGCCAGTTGAAGACCGGCCGCGACGTCGCCATCGCCGCCCTGCTCGGCGCCGAGGAATTTGGTTTCGCGACAGCGCCGCTCGTCGCAATGGGCTGCATCCTGATGCGGGTTTGCCATTTGGACACCTGCCCGGTGGGCGTGGCGACGCAGGATCCGCAGTTGCGGGCCAAATTCGGCGGCCGACCTGAGGACGTGGTGAATTTCATGCGCTTCGTCGCGACGGAATTGCGCGAGATCATGGCCCAATTGGGCTTCCGGACGGTGAACGAAATGATTGGCCGCACCGATTGCCTCGAACCGCGCAAGGCCGTGGACCACTGGAAGGCCCGGGGACTGGATTTCAGCAAGATTCTGTACCAGCCCGACATCGGCCCCGAAGTCGGCCGTTTCTGCCAGATCCCGCAGGACCACGGTCTGGACAAGGCGCTGGACAACACGACGCTGCTCGAACTGTGCAAGCCCGCGCTCGAGAGGAAAGAGCCGGTGCGGGCGACGCTTCCGATTAAGAACATCAACCGCGTCGTCGGCACCATTCTCGGCGGGGAGATCACGCGCCGTCATGGTCCCGAGGCGCTGCCGGAAGACACCATCCGGATTCACTTCAAAGGGAGCGCCGGCCAAAGTTTCGGCGCATTCATGCCCAGGGGCCTGACGTGGATTCTGGAGGGCGATGCAAATGATTATCTCGGCAAGGGCCTGAGCGGCGGCAGGATTATCCTCTATCCGCCGGAAGGGAGCACGTTCACGCCCGAGGAAAACATCATCACCGGCAACGTCGCCCTTTACGGCGCGACGAGCGGCGAGGTGTTCATCCGCGGCATGGCCGGCGAACGCTTCGCGGTCCGCAATTCCGGCGTCAATGCCGTCGTCGAGGCCATTGGCGATCACGGGTGCGAGTACATGACTGGCGGGAAGGTTGTCGTGCTCGGCCCCACCGGCCGCAATTTCGCCGCCGGCATGAGCGGGGGTGTTGCCTACATCCTCGACGAGAACGGAGACTTCGCCACGCGCTGCAACAAGCAGATGGTCGCCCTCGAGAAGTTCGAGGACGCCGAGGAAGCCGAGTCCGTGCGCCTGATGATCCAGCGCCACGCCGAGTACACGAAGAGCCAGCGCGCGTCCAAGGTGCTGGCGCATTGGGAAAAGTATTCCGGTATGTTCGTGAAGGTGATGCCCAAGGACTACAAGCGCGTGCTCAACGCCCTCAAGAAGGCACAGCAGCAGGGCTTGAGCGGCGAGCAAGCCATCAACGCCGCCTTCGAGGAAAACGCCCGCGATCTGGCGCGCGTGGGCGGCGGGTGAGTGGCCAGGCAGAGGAACTGGCCTTGGGGATCGAACGGCTGGACGGCGCGCTCAAAACTCTTTGAGGAAGCGGGCTGCGTCATCGTGGTTGCCGCAAAGCATGAGCAGGACCTTGTTCGGCTTTAGATGCAGGAAGACCACGCGTAAACCGAGCGACAGCCTCAGCTCGTAGGCGTTGCGGCGCAGTTTCCGCAACCCTAGCCCGCCGTGCCGGTGCGGCTGGCCAAAAGACTCCTGGAGTTGGCGCAACCGGCCGGCGAGTTCCGTCAGTTGGTCGTCGGAGAGAGCTTTTGCAGACTGCTTCCAACGAGTCGAGTGTTCAACTACGAAGCCCTTTGGCGGTTCCATCCCACACCTTGATTTTACCCCGGCGCCGATCGCGGCTTGCTTCCCGGTTGAGTTTTTTGATGGCCCGATCCAATTGCGTCCCGGTCACGCCGTATTCCACGAGCGCATAATCCTCGGCATAGACCTCGACGGGGCGCAGCGCGACGATGTTGGCGCCGCAGACGATGCCGATGTCCTCACCCTTGATCGCGCGGGACAGCCAATGGCTGAGGTTCTGGCGGGCTTTAGTGGCAGTGAGCGTCTTCACAGCGACAATTTAACGCCATAAGACTGCCATGACAAGTGCTCACACCTCACTGGGGATTGGAGAACTTTTCGCCCTCCGGGGGCCGACTCCAGCAGCTTGGCAGCTTGATCGTCCGTAATGCCCTCTTGTCAAATGCATTTTCCAAGCCCAAGCTGTCGGACATAAGCGCGATTCAGGCCGCGAAATCTTGACCGAGTGCCTGCTTTAAGCGGCTTGGACATCCGAAAGTCCAATGATTATGAAACCAAAACTTGCAATACTGACTGTTGTGGCCGCGTTGGCAGCGACATCATGCTCATCTCCGAAAGCCAAATCTGCGAGGAGCGGCGAGCTCATTCTTGAGAATGTGCAGGTCACCATCACCCCTGAAACAGATGGTGGAGCGAAGCGTGCCGCCTATGCAGATCCGTATTTCAAGCATCCTGGAGCTATTCTTGTGGCCAAATGGAAGGACGGAAGGTGCTCTTGCGAACTGACACGCACTTTCGTCACTCCCGCCCCAGACCCGGACTATCCCGAGTCGGCCTTTCGTTTTGGTTGTGGATTTGGAAATGGTGACGGAATTTTTTGGGAGTTCGTCCACAAGACCGAGCATGGCGACGTCTACATATTCAAACGAGGGTTGCCAGAGTCACAGCAAGTGCTCACTCCGGTGCTGTTTGCAGGGGTACCTCTGACAGTCGTCGCAGAAAAGAATTTGCAGGTACAAATCCTGCCACCACAAGAACAGGCCGCCAAGTAATTCACAAGCCCCCGATTCGCTTGCCGAATCCGGGAGTGCAAAGTTGTTTCCAATTCTGATACGGGCCGAGCGCGACCGGCCATTCTCCGACCCTCTCCTTTTCCCCCTTTCCCCCTTTCTCACTTTCTCACTTTCCCACTTTCCCGCTTTCCCACTTTCCCGCTTTCCTGCGTTCCCCGCTGCTGACGCGCGCCCCCTCCCTCCTTGCCTTCCCCCCGCGTTGCCGTAACTTTCCGCGCCGGATGCGGACGTTGCAGGAAAAATTTGAATCGCTGGCGCTTCGGTTGAAGGGCCTCGAACCGGCGTCCCACCTCGCCGACTACCGGAAGGTCCTCAAGCTGATGAACCACCAGGTGCGCCTGCTCCAGAACGCGGGCGCGGGCGGACGCGAAGTCTGCCAGGCGCGCGCGTTGCTGGTGGACGTGCTCATCCGCACCCTGTGGGACCACGCCAAAAGCAGCCTTTCCCCCCAGGCGCAAAAGGAGTTTCCGCCCCTGGCTCTCGTCGCGCTGGGCGGCTACGGGCGCGGCGAATTGAATCCCTTGAGCGACCTGGACATCTCGTTCCTTCATCAGGGCCAGGTCGCCGTGGGCACCCGGCCGATGCCCCAATTGGCGCGCTTGATGGACGTGTTGCTCATGACGCTTTGGGACCTGGGTTTCAAGCCGGGCCACTCCGTGCGCACCCCCGCCGAAACCGTCGAAGCCGCCAACAGCCGGACTGACCCCAAGAGCATGGAAACCAAAACGTCGCTGATCGAAGCGCGGTTCGTGGTGGGCGACGAGGGTATTTTCGAGAAGCTGCAAAAGGCCGTGCTCGCCAAGTGCGTCGCCGGCCATGAGGAGGAGTACATCGCGTTGCGAATGAAGGACCAGTCCGAGCGGCGCGCGAAGTTCGGCAACTCCGCCACGATGCAGGAACCCAACATCAAGAACGGCTGCGGCGGACTGCGCGACTACCAGAACCTGCGCTGGATGACCTTCTTCAAGTACCGCATACTGTCCTTGGAGGAGATGGAGCAGCGCGAGTTCATCACCGCCGCGGAGCGCCGGCAGCTTGAAGCCGCGTACGACTTCCTGCTCAGCGTGCGCAACCAGATGCACGATCTTTGCCCGACGCCCAACCGGCCCTATGAAGTGCTGACCAAGGCGCTCCAGCCCACGGTCGCCACGCGGCTGGGCTACAAGGATCCGTCCGCCAGCCGGCGCCTCGAGGAGTTCATGCGCGACCTCTACAGCCACATGCGCTGCATTTTCCTGACGACCCGAACGCTCGAGGAACGCCTGGCCCTGCTGCCGCGCCCCAGCCGGCTGCCGGACTGGAGCCGCTTCCTGCCCTCGGCCTTCAAGAGGCCGCCGCCGCAAACCATCGACGGGTTCCGGTTTGACGAGGGGCAGATCCATCCTTCGTCCCCGCGCATTTTCAAGGACTCCCCGCGCCGGCTGATGCGTGTGTTCCTCCACGCCCAGCAACGCGGGCTGCGGCTTCACCCGGATCTGGAGCAGATGATTCGGCGCGATTTGCGGCTGGTGGACCGGACTTTCCTCGACGACGAACACGTTCGCGAAACTTTCCTGGAAATCCTCAACCAGCCGGGCAACGTGGCGCCGACGTTGCGCGCGATGCACGACGTGGGGCTCCTCGGAAAATACGTCCCGGAATTCGGCCGGCTCACCTGTCTGGTGCAACACGAGTTTTACCACCAGTACACGGCGGACGAACATACGCTGATGTGCCTGGCGCAATTGGACCGCGTGTTCGAGTCGCAGGACGAATCGCTGGCCCGCTACGCGGAAACGTTGCGCAACGTTTCCGCGAAGCGGGCCAGCGATTCGTCCTGCGACTCGAACACGCGGTCCAATTG
>DASTLJ010000362.1:0-4902 GCA_035715125.1 Verrucomicrobiia bacterium | reverse complement strand
CGATGGTTTCCACCTGCACCGCCGCCGGGTCGCGCGATTCATTCGCCACCATCAGGTCGGACCGGGTTCGATCGCCGAAGCTCAGGCGGTTGCCATCGGGAGACTTGATGCGCAGCGGCCCCTGGTAATCGGACCCGCCCTTGCATTCCACCCAGAAGGCTTCGCCCGCCCTCATCGCCGTGCCGGTCGGGTTCGTCACCAGCGACCAGTGGTCGTCCGCCAGTCGGAAAATGCGCGAACTCCGATGCGCCTTCGAGCCGCCGAAGAATTTCTCGAATGTCGGCGGCGACTCCGCCTCGAGCGGGAAACCGATGAAATTGAACGAATCCGCCTTCCACACGACGCGCGACAGTTCCACGAGCCCCTGGATGCTCCAGGTGAAATCCTGCTCCGCCTGGATGAGGTACGCCCGATTGCCTCCCACGGCGTGCAGGGTGGACAGGAATGAGTCTGGACGGCGCGGCGCGTACCAGACGCCCCACCCTTCCTTCTTCCACCCGATGGCGGACGGGTCGCGGATGAACTGCACGGTCGTTTCCGTTCCCAGAAACGTGGCCACGATGCTCACGGGGGTACCGGCAAAAACGCTGGCTGGCGCGGGATTGGTGGGAATGACCTCAAGGAAAACTGCATTCCAGCCCCGCCGAAGCTGCAAGGTTTGTGTGCGGAGCGATTCCCCCCGGGCCAGGCCCTGCCCCAGCGCGACGGCGACGGAGAGCAGGCCCAAAACTTTCCAGTTTGGTCTCATAGTGTCTGGAAAACCGGCCTGCCCACGCACCCCGGCAGAACGGATCCTGGCGAGCGACCGTTCACTGCGCGCCTCAAAGTTGGAGTCAGGTTGGATTCCGATACTTCCAGAAGCATCTGCCGGGAGAAGTTTCGCCAGATCGCGGATTTTATTTCCGGCGCTGAGAAATTCCGCCGAAGCGGCTCTGCGCCTTGACAGGTTTTTTGCCAGCGTGCGCCAGTGGTTGTGGAGCGCGTGGCAGGAGGGAAATTGAAGGCGAAAACGAAGCGAAAGCAGTAATCCAGTTGGCAGGATTACGCCGCAGTTAATCCAGCAACCGGCTGCGCCTTCACATAACGTTCGACATCTTGGAGAAAGGCGGCCTTCTTTTCTTTGGCGACACCCGTTAGCCACGTTACTAAAACGGCGAACGCTCCTGCAATACAGAGAAGCGGAGAATTCAATGCCATTATCGTCAACGCACGCTCAATAGTCTCTTGTCGCACCGATTTTAGCTTTTCGGAGGCTTCTGCGTTGTAGCGCATCGAATCGGATGGGGTCGGTTCAGATCGAGTGCGAAACGCGTACCAACAAAAAGAAGCCAGCGAAACAGATGGCATTAACTGAAGCGTGCTGTTCAGTAATTGTGCTGCTTCTTTGAAACAGAAGGAATCTGATGTCTCAATTCCCCGAAGGGCCAAACATCGCAACTCATCGCGTTGAGCAAACAAGCGAAAGCGCAGTCTCTCCAACGCAACTTTATGCAGGACGTGCCAGTAAAAAAGGCTGACGCACAGGCAAACCAAAAACGCAAAAATCAGCCATGCAATCACAACATTCATTTAGGCGGCATTCTCTCTAACATCATGTTTTGCAAGTTGTCTCGCTCCTTGGCCACTCGATCAAGTTCGCTTCTGTAAAATCCAATCAGGAGCCTTACGGCCAAAATCCCTAGTAACAAGAAGATAATGGCCAGTATCCGACAGCCCAAAACGTTTTAGATTCAACCAAAATCTTAACAATTTGCGGAATATCTTTCGCGTCAGCCTTGGCCAGTGCCACGATCAGAACGCCTCCGGCGATGACGACGGACAAGTTTTTAGTCGTTAGGACACGGGCAGGCCACTCTTGGCTCGAAGGGAATTTTTTGCTGGACGGCGCCGGGGAAGCCTCGTTTTCCGCCATAACTTTCCCTGTCTTTAGCAAACGCCAGTTACGGAGCGCAACGAATTTCGACGAGCTTTTCAGAGCGGCCAACGGATTGAAACTGATACACTACCAAATCCTGAATTCCGAGTCCGTCCTATCTGCCGCCCGACGACAACCGATGCCAGGCGTTGCTCAGAACCGACAATTCCAAGGGCACCATGCCGGCCACCGGATCGATGCGATGCGCGGAGAGCACTTGAGCCTGGCGGATCAATTCGTCCACGCTGCGGCCGGTCATCGCCAGTTCGCGCACGACCACGGTGTCCGCCGCCGAAACCAGAGCGAGCCATCGGCCGTCGCGGCTGAAACGAAAACGCGCGATGTCGTGCCGGCTGGCATGGTACAGCCGCGGGGCGGCCAACTCCCCGGTCAACGCTTCCCAGAGGAGGAGTGAGCCATCCTCGCTCGCGCCCGCCAGCAACCGGCCGTCCGGACTGAACTCCACGTGCGTCACGGACGTGGGATGCCGCAGCAGCGGAGTCAGCGCCTGCCCGGTGGCGGTGTCCCAGATTCGCGCGGTTCCATCGGTGCATCCGGTCGCAAGGCGGCTGTCGTCAGGACTGAAGGCCAAATCGCTGACGACCGCGTCGTGCGGCAGCGGCAAGGACAAGCTCCGGCCCGAGTTGGAATCCCAAATCTGCGCGTAGCCCCCGGAGACGTCGCGCGTGAGGCAGGTGGTCGCCAGGTATCGGCCATTCGGGCTGAACACGGCGCGGCGCACCGCTCCCGAGTGCTGCAACGGCGGCGTGGCTGGCGCGCCCGTGGCTGCTTTCCAGACGCACGCGGTCCCATCTTCACTGGCCGTGACCAGCAGGTTGCCCTTCGGGTTGAACCCGACACAATTCACCTGACGCTGGTGGCGCAACGGCTGGCCAACGGGCTGGCCGTTGGTCGTGTCCCAAACGTACGCCGCGCCATCGCCGCACGCCGTGGCCAGCCGCGTGCCGTCCGGGCTTAAGGCGAGCCATCGCACCGGCTTCCGATGCTGGAGCGCCGGGACGGCTTCCTTGCCGCTCTCCACGTCCAGCACACGCACGGGGCCATCTTCGCTCCGGGTCGCAAGGCGTGTGCCGTCCGGAGTGAACAGGGCTTGATTGATCGGTTCCCCAGCCAGCAGCAACGATGTCAGTGACTCGCCGTTCGTTGCGTCCCAAAGACGAACCCCACGTTCGCCGCCGGTCGCCGCGACGGCCAGTTGGCGTTGGTCGCGGCTGAACTCGACCCACACGGCTTCGGCTTGCGGCAGCCGGATTTCCCTTGGGGCATTCGTCGCCAGATCCCAGACGCGGACGGTGCCATTGATGCTCGCGGCGGCCAGGCGAGCGCCGTCGCGGCTGAACGAAAGGCGGAGCAAGGGTGCGCCTTGGGGCAGCACGCTCGACTTCGGCAGCCCGGTTTCCGCATCCCAGAGGCGCATGGAACCATCCCAGCACGCGGTGGCGAGGGTCCGGCCATCCGGACTGAACTCCGCCGCCATCACGCCACCGGGGTGATTCATCCGGGTCAACTGTTGTCCGCTCTCGGCGTCCCATACGCGCGCGGTGTTGTCCCAACTCGCGGTGGCAATGCGCCGGCCGTCGGGACTGAACGAAACCTGGAATAACACTCTGCCGCGGCCGTCGTGGGCGATCGGCTGGCCGATGGTGGTACCGGCCGCCAGGTCCCAAACCTGCACGATGCGCCGGTCCAGGACCGTCAATGCGCGGCCTGCCATTGGACTGAACGCGGCCCAGGCAAGTCTTTGAGCATGCGGCAATAACTGGACGATTTGCCCGGTTTCGCTGCTCCACACCCGGGCGTTTCGATCCTCGCACGTCGTAAGGATGAATCGGCCATCCGGGCTGAAAGCCGCATCGTACACCGTGTCAGGATGGGCCAGTTCGTGAATCCGCTCGCCGTTCGCGCCGTTCCACAAATACGCCGCCGTGGACCGGAACGTCGAGAGCAGCCGGGTGCCGTCCGGGCTGAAGGCCAGCGCCGGAGAAAAGCGTGTTGAGATCGGCCGAATCTCGCGATGCTTCAATGGCGGCGAAAGCGGCTGGCCCGTGGCCGCGTTCCAAATCCTGGCCACGCCCTCGTTGCCGAAACTGGCCGCGCGCGCGCCATCTGGACTGAAGGTCACTGCTCCAACAATCCCGCCGTGCGGCATCGGCGGCGTGAGAGGCGTTCCGGTCGCTACATCCCATAGGCGCGCCTGGCAGTCGCCGCATCCGGTGATCAGGCGCCGGCCGTCCGCGCTGAACTGCAAGCTGTGCACATCGCGGCTGTGAAAAAGGATTTGTTCCAGCCGCGGCGCTTCGCGCAAGGTCTCCTCGATCCGAAAGCGGTGCAGCGCCTCGCGGCCCGGCTCTCCTTGCTCCAGACGCAGCGCCTCGGTGAACCAGAGCAGGCCGCGGAACTGAGCCCCTTCGTCAATCCAGTGATTGCCCGTCCCGACGCTCACCCGCACAAGCCGCTGGCGATTCTGCTCCGCGCTTTCCTCGGCCTTCCCACGATGCAGTTCGGCCACTTCCCGCGCCTTGGTGAGCCGGACGTTGAAGGCGAGGGAGCCCGCGGTCACCACCAACAACGACACGAGCGCAGTGCCCACCAACCCGGCGTGGGCCGGACTGCGCCGCACCCACTTCACACCCCGTTCCCAGGCCGTGCTCGGCCGGGCGCGGATCGGTTCGCGTCGCGACCACCGCTCCAAATCCTCCGCGACGGCCAGAGCCGAGTCATAGCGCCGCGAAGGCTCCTTCTCCAGGCACTTGAGGCAGATGGTTTCGAGGTCGGCGGAAACGGCAGGGTTGAGCGCGCGCGGCCGGGGCGGCTCGTGTTCGAGGATTCGCCGGACCGTTTCGAGGGATGAATCGCCGGTGAACGGCGGCCGGCCGGTCAGCATTTCAAAGAGCACCGCCCCCAGCCCATAAACGTCCGCGGCCGTGGTGGCGTGTTTCGTCTTCCCGGCGGCCTGTTCAGGAGAC
>DASTLJ010000361.1:0-9364 GCA_035715125.1 Verrucomicrobiia bacterium | reverse complement strand
TCTCCCCGTCGGGCGGGGAGAACTCCCCAAGTTACTTGCGCGCAAGGCGCCCCTGAACCGGGACGGAGCGCCGAGCTCCTGCTCGGCGCGATCGGCGCTTGGGCCGAGCCGAGCCGGAGCTCGGCGCTCCGGTTTATGGGCAGGGCCGGGGTGAGGGGGAAGCGGACGCAAGAGCTCATCAGGCCATTCGTGCTCCGCGCGCCTCTCACATCGACGCTTCGTAAAGCGCGCGCAAATCCTCCCGCGTCACGGGCACGGGATTCGTCGCGTGGCACGGGTCGGCGAACGCCTGTTCGGCCAGCGTGTCGAGTTGCGACTCGTTCACCCCGAACGCGCGCAAGCCCTCGCCCAAGCCGAGTTCCCGAATCAGCCCGCGCACAAACGCAATCGTCCGGCGATCCGCCTCGGTGTCGCCGGCCTTCAGCACGTCGAGTCCGGCGGCGACACCGACGCGGCGGTAAATCCCCGGCTTGCGCTGCGCGCTGAACTCCATCACCGCCGGCAGGCAGACGGCGTTCGCGGTGCCGTGATGCATGCCGCAGAGCGAGGAGAGCGGGTGCGCCAGCGAGTGTGTCGCGCCGAGGTCTTTTTGGAACGCCACGGCGCCCATGGCCGCCGCGACGAGCATCTTGCCGCGCGCGTCGAGGTCGGCGCCGTTCCGGAAGGCCCGCGGCAACGCTTCGACGATGAGATGGATGCCTTCCAACGCAACGCCATCGCACAAGGGATGGAAAACCGGCGACGTGAACGATTCGATGCAATGGGTCAGCGCGTCCAGTCCCGTCGCGGCCGTGAGCCGGGGCGGGAGGCCGGCGGTGAGGGCCGGATCGAGGATGACCAGCCGGGCGAGCAGTTCCGGATGGAACAGCACCGCCTTGCGCCGGGTTGAGTCGAGCGTGACGACCGAGCTGCGGCCCACTTCGCTGCCGGTGCCCGCCGTCGTCGGCACGCAAACGCACGGGGCGAGGCCGCGCCAATCGTCGTTGAAGTTGAACGAGGACAGTTCGAGGCTTGGCCGTTTGATGAGGAGCCGGCACGCCTTGCCCACGTCCAGAGCGCTGCCGCCACCGAAAGCAATGACGCAGTCGCAGCCCTTTTCCGAGAACGCCTTGGCCGCAAGCACCACGTCCTGCTCGACCGGATTGGGATGCACGCCGGAGAAGACTTCGGGCCGCAGTCCTGCCGAGGATCCCAGCGCCTGCTTGAGCAATTCAAAGGCGCGCGTCTCCAGCAGTCCTGCGTCGGTCACGACCAGCGGGCGTTTGCAGCCGATTTGTTGAAGGCACGCCGGCAGCTCGCCAAGGGTGCCCGGCCCGAAAAGCGTCGTGGTGGGAAAACTGAACGTCGAAACCGGAGAACTCATGCGCTTGATGTAGCAGAGCACCCGGCCGGCGGCGCAAGGAAGATTCGCGGCACCTCAGAAGCTCGGCATTTCGTCGCCGACCACGAGGTTTTCCAGGGCCTTGCGCATCCTCGCCAGCGCCTGGGCGCGGTGGCTGATCTGGTTTTTCACTTCCGGGCCCAGTTCGGCAAACGACTGCTGATGGTCACGTGGAATGAAAAGCGGGTCATAGCCAAATCCGTCCTGTCCCGCCGGCTCAAGGGCGATGCGTCCTTCGCACACACCCTCGAACAAATGGCCGCCCAGTGTCGGCTGTGGCGGCTTCACGGCGATGAGCGAAAGGACGCAGCGAAACCGGGCGGCGCGTTGTTCGCGCGGAGCGCATTGCAGCAGGCGCAGGAGCTTGGCGTTGTTGTCGGCGTCGCTGGAATGGTGCGCGCCGCCGGCAGAGCCGGCGTCGTCGAGCGCCGCGAAACGCGCGGAGTGAACGCCCGGCGCGCCGTTGAGGGCGTCCACTTCCAGCCCGGAATCGTCCGCCAGCACCGAGGCACTGGCGCCCGGCAGGCGGAACTCGGAATTTGGCAGGTAGGTCAGCCATTTGGCCAGTGCCTGCGCTTTCTTGGCCGCGTTCTGGGCCAACGTGGGCTGGTCCTCGGCCACCGGTGGCGCTTCGGGGAATTCCTTGAGACTGAGCAGGCGGAACGTGCGGCCGAGGATCGCGGAGATCTCCTGGATTTTGTGCGCGTTGCGCGTCGCGAGGATCAGGGTCGTCATGCGGGGCGCAGCATAATGGTTCGCCGCCGGAAAGGGAAGGGTCGATCCGTCGGGAGTTCGCAGCGAATTCTCGTGAGTGGGTGAGTGAGTGAGCCAGTGGGTGGGAAGGAAACCACCGCTGTCCCCGCCGCTGCCGCCCACTCACCGGCTCACCCACCCACCCACCCACTCCCTCACTCCCTCACCGCCCCCTCCTCTGCCCGCCTACTATTGGATGAAGGCGCGATATAGCCTCTGAGTCTGGCTGGCGGGCGACGGGTCGGTGAAGTTCAGCGTGCTTCCGGCTGCTACGTTCGTTGCAATAGGCTGGAAGTTCGGCGGCAGGGCGGGCGCGCTCTCGACAACGTAGGTCAAGCCGGGCGTGGTGGTGATTTGAAACTTCATCGATCCGGAACTTGCATCGGGCGCCATGAGCCTCGGCGGCGCGGATGCGATGACGGAAAACGCGGCTTGCTCCGTGAGCCGGCCAAAGCCCTGGGTGTCGAACGCGCGGGCAAAGACGCGATAGGAGCCCACCGGAAAGCTGCCCGTGATCTGGTAAGGCGCCGTGGCATCGGCGCCGAGGAGAGTGTCCGGTGGGCGAAAGAATTGCACGTTCGCGATGCCGTTGGAATCGCTGGCGGCGGCCTCGAAGACGATGGGGGAATTGGTCAGGAACGCGCTGCCCGTCGCGGGCCGGACGAGCGACGCCATCGGCGAACTCACGGCGCTGGCCACCACCACCGTGCCGAGCATGAAGGGATGGACCGCGCAAAAATAGGGATACACCCCGGGGGTCATGAAGCGATTCGTGCAAGTCTGGTTGTTGGACATGAGGAGGGGGCCGCAGACTGGCTCGACATTGGTCAGCACGCCCGTGGCGGTGTGGGGTGCAAGATCCCGGTTCGTCCAAGTGATCGTGCTGCCGGCCGTGACCGTGATGACCTGGGGGCTGAAGGCGAAGTTCGTGATGGCCACACCTGTGTTGATCGCCTGGTTTGTCACGAAGATGCTCACCGGGGCCGAAGTGGCCGCGAGACCCATGGTGTCGTAGGCGACGGCCGTCAAAATGTTGAGCCCGGACAGAAGGTTGCTTGCGGTCCCCGAATATGGCGACGACGTATCGGTGCCGGAGAGAACCTCGTTGACGTAAAACTCAACGCGGGCGACCCCGCCAATGGTGTCCTCCGCGGTGGCGACAACCGGCACCGAGGCGGCATTGGTGAATCGCGCGTTGGTGGTTGGACTTGTCAACGCGGTGACCGGCGGGAGGTTCGCCGTCGTCACAGTCACCGTCCCGGTCTGCTCGGCTCGGATCTGGAGCGGGTTGATGGTGTTGAACAGGTGGTTCGAACAGAAATAGTGGTAGAAGCCGGCGTTGGTGAAAGTGAACATGTAGGTGGCGTTCTGGGCCAGGCTGCCGCTGTAGAAGAGGCGCGTGCCGGTGGAGGTGTTCGTCGTCCCCTCCATGATGTCGTGGATGTTCATCGTCTGATTGACCCACAGCACCTTGTCGAGCGGGTTGATGAGCAGATTGGTCGGCGTGAAGAAAAAGTTTTGAATTCTGACGGTATAGGTGGCGCCCCGGACGGCCGGAGCGAGGAATACTCCCAAGGCGACAACAAGGACGTGCAAACGACAGTGCTTCTTCATAAGGCCAATCTTTGAAGTGAGACGTACCACTCTCTACGAAGTTCCTGGGTTTTTCAATCCAAACCTTGCCGATCCCTGACAAGGGCGGGAGCGCGGACAGCTTTGTCCGCGCGAATTTGAAGCGAAGCCAATCAAACACGCGGACAAGGCTGTCCGCGCTCCTTTCTTGAATCTGGCCCCCTCACCAATCCCCGAACTGCGCCGCGGGCGTGGGCAGCGTCCGGCGCATCTCGTCCAGACGGTAGCCGAATCCGGGGCCGCGTGCGCTCGACCAATCGACGCAACCGCTGCGGCGAGTGAACAGGCGCGGGTGCACCTGTGCTTCCGGCAGCGACGCGTCGGGGTAGAATTGCATCGCGTTGGTTTCGACTCCCATGATCGTGCCGGTGTGGGCGGCCAGGAGCACGTGAGGGATTTGCGCGAGCATCGGGTTGGTGAGGTCCTGCACCATCAGCGTCATCCCGTGCGCCCTGGCCCAGCAGGCGCTGAGGAGAGCGCCGGTTTGCGTCTTGCACGTCTTGAGCGCCACGCCCGTCCAGCCCAACTCACGCCCCAGGCGCACGAGCCGCCAGTCGTGCGCGCTTTCGTCCAGGAACAGCGGCTTGCGCGCCGAGACGCTGTGAACGTCGATGCGGTGTTTCTCCAGCTCGTACGGAAACGGCTGTTCGACGTAGAGAATCATCCCGTGCAGGCGCGGATGCTCGTCGCGCAGACGGTCGAGCATTTCGTTTACGTAATCCGGCTCGGTGACGGTGCAGTTGAAGTCGGCCGAGAGCCACTCGACTCCGTTTTGGACGGCGATGCGGCCGACCTTCTCCAATCGGCCGTAATCCCATGCCGCGTCATTGCCGCGCAATTTCACCTTGAGGCACTTCAAGCCGTCGCGCCGAATCCAGTCCCGCAAGAGCACCGGGTAGCCGTCCTTCGGTTCCGCGCCTGTCAACCCGGCAAGCAAGTCCAGCCCGCCCACCAGATGCCAGGCGCGCAGGCGGCGCGGCGGATTCGGAACGAGAAAATCGCCGGGAAACTTTCCGCGGAAGGAAACGCCGCCGCCGCGCGCTGGCCTGAAGTGCGCTGCCAGGTCGCGGTTCATGAACGTTGGGCTGTAGGTCGAGTAGACGGGTTTCTTCACCAACTGTCCGAACGCGTCGTGGATGGCCAGGTCGAACGGCGAGCAGCAGACCAACGCCGCCAGCCACGGCATTGGTTCGGCGGTCCGGCTGTTCGCTCGAGCGCGGTTGAAGCGCCGCCACAGCATCGCCAATTCCTCCTCCTGAAAGTCCGCGCCCAGTTCCATCGGATGCCCGCGCCCGTCGAAGCCCGCCCACGCTTTGGCCAGGCGAGCGGAGAAATCCTTCAGCGCGGCGTGCCGCGCTTCGTAGGGCAGCGCACCGGGCCAGACCCACTGCACGCTCAACGGCGTCTCGCCCCAGCCTTCGGCCATGCTGCCGCGCCGGTCCGCCACGCGCACGCAGGCCCGCGCGACCGTGACCGAGGTCGTTACTTCGGGGCCGAATTTCAGCGGGACGCGGGTCCGCACCGGGATGAAGTGAAGGCGCGTTCCGACGACGTGAATGTCCGTGGATTTGCTCATGAGCGGCGGCATTTCAAGCCCGCGGAAGATGCATTGCAAGCGTGGCGCGCCAGCGTAGGGCGGGCGTCTCGCTTGCCCTGCGAGCGCGTCAGCGCGAGCGGCGCGTCGGCTGCGCCGACGCGGGGCAGGCGAGACGCCTGCCCTACCTTTAGAGTTGAAGTACGCGGCGGAAATTGTACACTGCCACAAAGCATGAAAGCGTTCGTTTCGATCCCAGCTTTGCTCGGAGATGCGGGAGGAACGCTGTCGGGCCTCCACGAGAATGAGGTCTTGCCGGTGTTGATTCTGCTGCTGACCGGCGCCGTCATGGGAGGATTCCTCTGCCTTGGCCTGCTGGTCCTCCATTTTCAGCGCAAGGACCGTCTGGCCACGCGCCGGCTGCCGCGCCACTCCGAGCACCCGCGCGGCGAGCGCCGGGGCGGCGGCGGGCTGTTCCAGGTCCCCACCCGCTGGCTGGCCATCAGGAGCGGCAATCCGCACCTGGTCCAGGCCGCCCTCGGGCTGGCGAACCCCAAGCCGTGTTCCTGGGAGGAGGGGCTGACCGCCGCGCACGAGCAGAAGCTGTTTATCTCGCCGCCCGTCAACGGCTGGATCCTCGTCATGGGCTCGAGCCTTCCCGAACCGGGCGAGGACGTGGACAAATGCTTCCGTTTCATCCTCGACCTGAGCCGCAAGCTGGGCCACGTGCAGTACTACAGCATTCACCGGGCGGTGAACCATCATGCCTGGATCCAGACTGAGCACGGTGTTGTGCTGCGGGCCTACGCCTGGTCCGGCCGCACGCTATGGAACCAGGGCCGGCCGACGCGAGCGGAAATCGAATTGGGACTCAAGTGTTACGGCTACGGTGAAGGCGAGGAGCGCATCGACTTCGGCCGCGTGGATCCGGCCGCGGTGAACACCGAGCGGGTGCCGCTGCTGGCCTCCCGCTGGAGCCTCGACCCGACGGCCATCGATGCGCGGATGCTCAAGGAGCACCAGGGCATCGCCGGAAGGCTGACGCGCTCGCGGGCGCATTGAACGGCGGGCGTTGGTACAGGCGGCAGGCTGGCGTAGCGAGGCACAGGCGCAAGGTCCTTTCTTCAAGTGAGACGCGAATCAGCCGATAGCCTTTGAATGTTGGAACAGAAAATCGCGCCCGTGGCGGTCCCGCTGGACCGCGCCAGGGCGTCGTCGAACGCTGTCACGTACGTGCCGTTGTGGCTCGCGCTCGCGGTGCTGCTCGTGTTCCACCTGCGCTTTGTGCCGACGCAACTGGCGCATTACACCGACCCACTCATTTACCTCGCGGGCGCCGAGTCCATTGCTGAAGGACACGGCTATCGTTTCATAACGCACGCAGGGACGCCGCACATCGGGTGTCAGCCGCCGCTGAACTCCGCGTATCTTGCGCTGTTCTGGAAACTGAATCCACAGTTTCCCGAAAACGTGGGATTGCTCTACGGCGGGCTCTTCCTGCTGGTGGCCGCGACGTTCATTCTCTTCTACCGTTACGCCGTTAAGAACGGCATGCCTCCAGTCGTGGCTGCCGCGCTCATCCTCGCGTGGGGTTTGTCCGCGCAATGGGGCACGCTGCTGTGGGGATTCATGTCCGACATTCTGTTCGGCGCGCTCGCGCTCGGGCTGGCGAACTACTGGTGGGAAGCGAAAGATGCCATGTCCGTGCGCCGCTGGCTCGTCACCGGAATTTTTCTTGCGCTGATGCATCTCACGCGCACCGCCGCAACTCCGTTCCTCGGCGTGGTCGCGCTCATCGTCGGAGTTCTTTCGTGGAAACATCGCACCGTCAAACCAGCGCTCGCGTGCCTGCTCCCGATCATAGCAGCCGTGCTGCTGTGGAAATGGTGGGCCGCAGATGCGCCGAGCTACATCGATTACATCAAGTTCCGCGTCGGCGAGCAAGGCGGCTGGGTGGCAGTGTTCAAATACAACTTTGATTCCACCCTCGATTACCTCTCGGGCCTCGGCTTCGTGCGTTGCGTGTTCAGTCCCATGCTGGACCTGCCGTCGAATCCTTCCATCTCCAACACGGCGCTCTCACCTGCGCTGACTGCGCTCCTGATGATCTTCTGTTGGGCATTCACCGCGCTCTGGGTCTTCGGCTTCTGGCGCGCGCGCACGAAGCAGCAGGTTGTGGTCGGCTGCCTCGTCGGCGCTTACCTGTTGCAGCTCTGTGTGTATCCCGCGAACCTCAGCGAGCGCGCTCTCTACGCCGTGCTGCCGTTCGTTCTGATTTGGGCCTGGAAGGGAATGTCCGTCGCGCTCGAACGATGGCCGCGTCTGCGATGGGTTCGTCCGGCGTTGCTAGTGATGGTGAGCGCGTGCGTCGTGGGGAACTCCTTTGCCTTTGCGCACTCGGGCAATTACCTGAACGTGTGCAGCCGCCGCAACGAGTTGGTGGAAATCGGCGCGTGGCTGCGGACCAATTCACCTCCGGATACTCTCGTTGCCGCCACGTTGATGGAGCCGACGATGCACTTCTACAAATACTCGGAACGGCGCGTGGTGGAGAATTATTTCCAAAAAGAACCGTCTTTCAGCGTTGCCGCGCACTCGACCAATGGCGGCGCGCGCGCGACTTACGTGTTGTTGAACTGGTACTCGAATTTGAAAGCTGAGGAATTGAACGGAGGGCTGCAACTCGCGAAAGCCTCCGCGCGCGGCAGTTATCGGCTGTATCGCGTGACTGTGCCCTGAAGGCTGGTTCCACCAGCCACCAAAAGAAGTCCCAATGCACCAGCGCCGCGGAGCTTGGACGCGCCCGGCCCGCGCCCTTGCCCGCGCCTGCGCTTCCCGCTAGATTACCGCCGTGAAGCTGCTCCTGGACAACCTGCCGGCGGATTTGCAAAGCCAGCGCGACACTCTCGCCCGGTGCCTCGAAGCCATGGACCGCGTGATGCCGTTGCGCGCCGTGTATCTTTTCGGTTCCCACGCCCGCGGCGAAGCGCGGCCGGACAGCGACGTGGACTTGTGCATCGTGGCCGACGGCGCGGCGCGGCAACAGGAGGCGGCGCGGAAGTTTCGCCAAGCCATGTGGGACGTGTGGCCGCATCCTGCCTTTACGCTGGTGCCCATCACACCGGTCCGTTTGGCGGAAAAAAAAGAGCGACGCGACCACTTCTTTGCAACCGTACTCAAGGAAGGAGTGCTGCTTGCCTCGGAGAACTGATTCAGTCTCCCAACTGCTGGAGGCGGTGAAATCGCGTCTGGCCGGAAGTTAGGCCGACGAGCCGTCGCAGCGCGCGCCGTCACGCCACTGGGCTTCTCCGTCAGCTTTGAACAATTCAAGTTCCCGCACCACGCATCACGCATCACGTTCCACGCCCTGCACTCGACACCGCCGTCCCCCTTGCTCATCCTTCGCTTCGCATTGACGCGCATGAAAATGATCCCCATCGGCAACAGCCCACTCCTCGCCAGCCGCCTGGCTTACGGCTGCTGGCGCATTGCGGAACGCGATGCGGCCCCCGGCTCGGGCCGTCGCGCCGTGCTGGCGGCCGTGGATGCGGGCTACACCCTGTTCGACCATGCGGATATCTACTGCGACGGCGGGGCCGAAAAGGTCTTCGGCCAGGTGCTCAAGGAAGTCGCCGGCTTGCGCGAGCGGGTGCTCCTGGCGACCAAGTGCGGCATCCGCAAGAGCGGCGATCCCAACCCTGATTCGCCCTACCGTTACGATTTCTCCGCCGAGTACATCCTCCGATCCTGCGAAGGCTCGTTGAAACGCCTGGGTGTCGAAACCATCGACCTCTACCAGCTTCACCGGCCCGATTACCTGATGGACCCCGACGAAGTGGCCGCAGCGTTCGTAAAGTTGCGCGAGGCGGGAAAGGCGCGTGAGTTCGGCGTGAGCAATTTCAAGCCGGCGCAGGTCGCCGCGCTTCAACGGGCCTGTCCGATGGCGATGCGGGCCAACCAGGTCGAGATCAGCCTGGCGAACCTGACGTGCTTCGAGGACGACACGCTCGACCAATGTCTGGCCGAAAAAATCACGCCGATGGCCTGGAGCCCGCTGGCGGGTG
>DASTLJ010000360.1:0-2716 GCA_035715125.1 Verrucomicrobiia bacterium | reverse complement strand
ACGGCGCTGTAACCGCCGGCATCGGCGTAATGGATGTTCGTGAACGCGAGCGTGGCGCCCGTGGCACCCGGAACGTCCGCGCCGTCCCGCTGCCACTGGAAGGAGGGCGCGCCGATGTCGGAAGCCACTTCCACGCGCATCTGTGCGGAGGCGCCGGCAGGGACAATCACGTCCTCGGCCTGGGCGAGGATGAACGCGCCGCCACGGTGGTAGAGGTTGAAGCTGCGCAAGCCGTCGGTGTACGTCGGAGGGTCCGCTCCACCACCTAGTCGGGAGATGGTGAACGGGGCCGATTGCCCGATTGGCGTGGCCGTGTCGGCCAGCGCCTGGTTCCAGTTCGTGATTGTGCCGCCCTGGTTGTCCCATGCCCGTACAACGGCCGTCACCGTCGAGCCGGCAGGATGGTTCGGATCCACTACGGTGTAGGCAAAGGTGAGGCCGGCAGCGGGTCCGGTGCGAAAGACTGTCCTAACAATCTCGACGTAGGAGTCGCTAGCCAGCGTGAAGAGCGCAGCCGTGTAGCCGGTGCCGGCGAGCGGCGCCCCGCCATAGGTCTGCGTGCCGGCCGGCACGCCCAGAGCGGTGTTGCCCTGACTCGGCTGGAACGGGTTGTTGGGGTCCGGCCCGTAAACGGGCGCCCGGAGGCCGGGCAAGTTATTGCCGAAGATGATGCTCCCTTGGGCGAAAACTGAACTGACGGGAGCCATGACGAGGAGAAGATAGAGAATAGCCTTCATATGCTTGAGAAGATGAATTTCCATAAACGTCGTGTCTATGGCAGCACTGCTTGTCCGGCATCCTGCCCGACTACAAGATCGCAGCACGCCTTGCCGGATTTTGCAAGGCGCCTTATGGACAAAAAGTTTGCAGCAGGCACCGGGCAGCCGGCGTCCTTGCCGCGATCCCTCCGTGCGAAGAAATGCGGTTTTCCCTTTGACCACGGATTTCACGGATTCCACGGATGGAATTCGGAATCGGCGATTTCTTATCCGTCGAATCCGTGAAATCCGTGGTTAGATCTTCTGAAAAGCACTTGCATCGCGACGCCTGGCTCTCGTGATTTCCTCCTCGCCAGCTTCGGCTGGCCCGGCTAATCAACCTGGCGACGCGGCGCGCCATGAACCAAACCGTCAATTACCTTCAGTCCGACTACACCGCGGAGAAAGGCATCGAGATCGGCGTCCTCGTCAATCACCTTTTGGCCGACGCCATCGCCGCGGGCGCCAGCGACGTGCACATCGAGCCGTGGGAGAACACGCTGGTGGTGCGCGTGCGGCTGGGCGGCGTGCTGACCGAACTGGTCCATTTGCCGCTCGAATTGATGGAGAAGATTTCCGGCCGGTTCAAGGTGATGGCCAGCCTGATCAGCTACCAGACCGGCCTGCCCCAGGAAGGCCACGCCTCCGGCGGGCCGGCCCTGGGCGGGGTCGAACTGCGCATCTCGGTTTTCCCGACGACGCGCGGTGAGAAGATTGTGGTGCGCCTGTTCGATCCGCGGAACCGGAGTTTCGATCTCGCCTCGCTGGGCTTCGATGACGTGGTGCACCAGACGTGGCTCAAGCTGCTGACGCGCCCGAGCGGGTTGCTCTTGCTCACCGGGCCGACCGGCTCGGGCAAGACGACGGCGATTTACTCGTCGCTTTACCAGATCGTGCAGCGGACCGGGCCGGCGGTGAGCGTGAGCACGGTGGAGGATCCGGTGGAGTTCAACCTGCCGATGATTAGCCAGGCCCAAATCAACCCGGCGCAGGAGTTCACTTATCCGAAGGCGCTGCGCTCGCTCATGCGGCAGGATCCGCAGGTGATCATGATCGGCGAGATTCGCGATCCGGAGACGGCGAACATCGCCGTGCAAGCGGGGCTGACGGGACACCTGGTCATCAGCACGATTCACAGCGGCATCGCGGCGGGCGTGTTCGCGCGGCTCATCAATATGGACATCGAACCATTCCTGCTGGCTTCAAGCATCATCGGGGTGCTGGGCATCCGGCTCATCCGCAAGAACTGTCCCCATTGCCTTCAGGCCTACCAGCCCGAAGCCGGCCTCGTGAAACTATTGCCCCCGGAACTGCTCGCGAGCACACAGCTTGTGCGCGGGGCAGGCTGCCCGCAGTGCGCGGGCACCGGGTTTCATGGCCGCACGGCGGTGACCGAGTTGCTCGTGCCCGATGAAGTGTTCCGGGAGGCCGTACTGCAAAAGGTGCCAACGCGCACGCTCCAGGAGGTCGCCATCAAGCAGGGCCTGCGCACGATGTGGCAGGACGGCCTCCAGCGCGTCCTCAAAGGCCAAAGCACCATCGAGGAGATCCTTCGGGTGATCGCGGTCGACCAGCTTTGAGCGAACCAATTCTTTTCCCGAAAGTCTGTTTGACCTCCTCGGCTCCTGTGCTAGGCTGTTTCTGTTATCTATGAGCGCACGAAAAATAGGAAGTTCGGAGCTGTTCCAACCCGTCACGGTCCACGCCCAAACCACCCGTTTGGACTTGCCCGCCAAGGCCGTGCGCGTCCGCAGAAATGGCATTGAATTCCAGAGCCAGAGTCCCATTCCGGTCTGGACAGAAATGACCGTCGAGATGCGGGCGCCGCAGATGGATGGCAAGGTGCAGTTCAGCGGGGTCGTGGTCGCCTGCGAAGGTAATCGGCACGCCGGCTACGCGGTGTCGATGCTGTTCACCAACGTCTCCAAGCAGGCCCAGGCGCGCTTGAACACGATGGC
>DASTLJ010000359.1:0-5092 GCA_035715125.1 Verrucomicrobiia bacterium | reverse complement strand
CGCCTGCTGGCGCGCGGCCCGCGCTTCCGCGTCGATGGCGAGGTGCTGCGCGACACCGCGCTCTTCGTCAGCGGCCTGCTCAACGAGCAGCGCGGCGGCAAGGGCGTGAAGCCTTACGAACCGGGTGGCCTCTGGGAAGCGGTTTCGTTCAACAACGCCCAGAAATACGTTCAGGACAAAGGGGAGGGGAACTACCGGCGCAGCCTCTACACCTACTGGAAGCGCCAAAGCCCGCCGCCGAACATGCTCATCTTCGACGCGCCGACACGGGAGTATTGCGTCGTGCGCCGGCCGCGCACCAACACCCCATTGCAGGCGCTGGTGTTGCTGAACGACCCGCAATTCGTCGAGGCGTCGCGCGCCTTTGCTGACCGCATCCTGCTCGAAGGCGGCAAGAGCACCGCCAGCCGAATCGCCTTCGCCTTCCGCCAGGCCACCAGCCGCGCGCCGGGCGCCGACGAACTCAAAGTGCTCGAAGCTGTGTTGAAACAGCAACTCGCCGAATTCCGCAAGGACACGGAAGCCGCGAAGAAGCTGCTGGCCATCGGCGCCTTCCAGGCCGACGCCAGCCTCGACCCGGGCGAGCTTGCGGCGTGGGCAACCGTGGCGAGCATGATTTTGAACCTGGATGAAGCCGTGACCAAAGGCTGACGGGAAGTAATCAGTAATCAGTTTTCAGTAATCAGTAAATCAGTGAATGCGCAGCGGACGATGACGAGCGGATTGCAGTATGCGAGGAGCTTCAAGGAGCTTATTGTATACCAGAAGGCAAGGGTGCTCGCGCGGGAGGTTTTCAAAACCACGAAGCGATTTCCCAAGGAGGAAATGTTCGCGCTGAACGATCAGTGGCGGCGAGCCTCACGGAGCATCGGCGGTCAAATCGCCGAGGCTTGGGCAAAGCGGCGTTACGCGCGGCATTTTGTGAGCAAACTGACCGACGCAGATGGCGAGCAGCAAGAGACCCAACACTGGACAATCTGCGCCTTCGATTGCGGCTACATCAATAGAGAGGAAGCTCGGCGCCTTGGCGAAATGGCCACCGAGATCGGCCGGATACTCGGGGACATGATGCAAAACGCCGACTCGTTTTGCGGCGACGAGTTCTCCTCCTCCCTCCGTGAAGCCAGCGTGTCATACTTCGCGTCTGAATCGCTGGACGACGCGCTGGATACTGAACACTGATTACTGATTACTGATTACTGATTACTGATTACTGATTACTGATTACTGATTACTGATTACTCAAATGAACGCTTTTCACGAACGCCACCAGTTGCTCACCCGCCGCCATTTCTTCGGCCGCATGGCCGCGGGCATCGGCACGGCGGCGCTGGGATCGATCCTGAATCCGCGCCTGTTTGCAGGCGAGACGGGCGGAGTCACCGCCGCACTCGGCAAACCGCATTTCCAGCCGGCGGCCAAGCGCGTCATCTACCTGTTCATGGCCGGCGGCCCCTCGCAGCTCGACCTCTACGACTACAAGCCGGGCATGGAACAGTTGCACGACACCGATCTCCCCGACTCGATTCGCATGGGCCAACGATTGACCGGCATGACCTCGGGACAGAAACGGTTTCCGGTCGTGAAGTCGATTTTCAAGTTCGCGCAGCACGGCAAGTGCGGGACCTGGTTCAGCGAATTGATTCCGAATATCGCTTCTCTTGCCGACGACATTTGCGTCATCAAGACCGTCAACACCGAGGCGATCAACCACGACCCGGCCATTACGTTCATTCAAACGGGCTTCCAGCAACCGGGCCGGCCGTGCGTCGGCTCCTGGCTGCACTACGGTCTGGGCACGGAGAACCAGAACCTGCCATCGTTCATCGTGATGATTTCCAGCGGCAAGGAAGCTGACCAACCCCTCTACACCCGCCTGTGGGGCTCGGGCTTTCTGCCGAGCGAATACCAGGGCGTGCAGTTCCGCGGCGCGGGCGACCCGGTGCTCTTCCTGTCGAATCCGCCCGGCATCGACGCGCAGTCGCGCCGCCGGATGCTCGACGGCATGGCGAAGCTGAACCGCAAGCAATTCGACGCCTTTGCCGATCCCGAGATCAACACGCGCATCTCGCAATACGAGATGGCCTATCGGATGCAGTCGAGCGTGCCGGAACTGACCGACGTGTCGAACGAATCCGAGGCCACGCTGAAACTGTATGGCCCCGACGTGAAGAAACCCGGCACGTTCGCCTACAATTGCCTTCTGGCCCGGCGCATGGCCGAGCGCGGCGTGCGGTTCATCCAGCTTTATCACCGTGGTTGGGACCAGCACAACACGCTGCCCAAGCGCATCCGCCAGCAGTGCGGGGACACCGACCAGCCGAGCGCCGCGCTGGTCATGGACCTCAAGGCCCGCGGCCTGCTCGACGACACGCTCGTGGTGTGGGGCGGCGAATTCGGCCGCACCGTTTACAGCCAGGGCAAGATCGAGAAGGACAACTACGGCCGCGATCATCACGGCCGGAACTTCTGCATCTGGATGGCCGGCGGCGGCATCAAAGGCGGCACGACCTACGGCCAGACCGACGATTATTGCTACAACATCGTGGAGAACCCGGTGCACATCCACGACCAGAACGCGACGATCCTCCATTGCCTCGGCATCGATCACGAGAAGCTGACGTTCCGATTCCAGGGCCGCAACTACCGGCTCACGGACATCCACGGCGAAGTGGTGAAGGGGATTCTGGCCTAGCAGCCCGTTCAAAAACTCCAGGTGGGGTTGTAGCGGCGGTCTGTGACCGCCGAAATCGGGCCAGAATGCGCAGCTTCTTCGGCGCTCACAGAGCGCCGCTACAGTTTTTGAACGGGCTGCCAGCGGAGCGACGAGCTCCTGCTCGGCCCAGCCCCCTCAGCACCTCAGCCCGCAACATGTAGTTCCGAATGGCCGGGGCCCGTAGGGGCATCATGGAAACAGGTCCATCAAGGAACTCCGCAGACATCAAGTCGGCCATGCAAAACGACCCTGTCAGCTCCTCGCGGAGCGAGGCCACGACGGTAGCCGTGGGCTTCAGCCCACGGAAAGCCGTGCGGGAGCCAGCGCGTCGCGGAGCGACGCTTGACGGCTCGCCCCAATTCAAGCGCCGCTCCGCGACGCACCCCGCTTTGTGCCCGCCCCGTGGGCTAAAGCCCACGGCTACCGTCGTGAGGTCGCTACGCGACCCCGTGCCGGACTGTCCGCGGAAATCCTTGATGAACGTCAAAAATGCTTGGCGTTGAACGCGCGGAGCAAGAAGGCAGTCTCAAACTCCGATGCGAAGGAAGTGGAAGATTGGGCTGGTGCTGGCCGTCGTGGCCTTGGCGTTCGGGGGTATCTGGTTGTGGCGTTCACAGGAACCGGCCTACGAGGGCAAGCGGCTTGGCGAATGGCTGGACGAAGGCATGAAGTTGGCGACGACTCCGCACGTGACGAGCCAGGCTGTCGAACGCGTCGTCAAAGCCGTTCAGGCCATCGGCACCAACACCATTCCGTTCCTGCTGCGGGACATGGAACGAAAGGAAGACCCACATTGGCTTTGGAGCGTCAAAACGCGCGCACACAAGATGAAATTGGTCGATGAAACCCATTATTGGAACTGGCGGCTGAATCGGTCGGTGTGGGGCTTTCAAGTCTTGGGCACTAACGGTGCGCCCGCGCTTGAGAGATTGTTGGCTCTTCGCGACGGGGAGAGTCTTGCGAGCGGCAGCGCCGCACGGGCCCTCGGTGCTCTCGGCCCTTTCGCCATTCCCGAGTTGGAGAAGCGATTGCACTCAACCAACTTCGAGGCAAGGAGGCGGGCGGCAGGGACGTTGGCCTACTTCGGGCCTGCTGCCGAATCTGCCATCCCGACGCTGCTGGCGCTGCTGGACGATACGAACTCGTCAGTGCGCGAAAAAGTTGTCGGGGCATTGATTGGCATCAACCGGCAACCTGAACGTTTGGTGCCGTTGTTCCGCGGTTTGTTGGGCGATTCCAACGTCATAATCCGTGTCTATGCCGCCGGAGGTTTGGGGCAATTTGGCTTGTCCGCCAAAGAGGCCGTTCCAGACCTGATTCGGGCCACCAACGATCCTTTTCCTGGTGTCGTGAGTTCGGCACGCAGCGCCTTAGAGCAAATTGAGTCTGAATCATCGAAGGCGGCCTCACGATAGCAACACGTCGGCTAGCTCGGTTTGCGTGGCAACGAGCGGATCAATCTCGCGCTTGTGGTCCTCGTAATACGCCAGACACTCGTAAACCTGGGCGCGGGTCAGCCGGGGAAAGCTGGCCACGACTTCATCCACACTGGCGCCGGTTCGCACCATCGCCACCACGTCATGCACCCCGATCCGCGTGTCCTCCACAATGGCGTGTCCTGACCGAATCCCCTCCGCCTTCACAATGTAGCGATAGTTCGTTGCAATCATGGGCAGAGATTACCGCCGGCTTCTTGCCGGTTCAAGTCGGTGTTGCCCAGCACGAGGATTTCGCCGTTACGCAATCGTTGCCGGCGCGGCTCCAACGTAGGGCAGGCGTCCCGCCTGCCCTGGCCGCGCAGCGGCCAGACTGGGAACGCGCCTTCGGCGCGGGGCAGGCGAGACGCCTGCCCTACCTCTTCGCCGTGCTTCATGTAATCGAGGCGTCGGCTGCGAGCTTTCCCGGCCCAAGAGGCAGCATGAGCACGAAACAAGCCCCATCCTTCACCAGTGTATCCAGCCGCAGGTCCCCGCCCATGCTGCGGCTGAGGCGGCGGCACAGCGCAAGGCCGAGTCCCACTCCCGGCGCGCTGTGCGCCGCTTCGTGGGCGGACTTGCTAAAGGGCTGGAACAGGCGTTTGGCGCCCTCCAGGCTGATGCCCTGGCCGTGGTCGCGCACGCGCAGCATCGCGAACTTCCCATCCGGCAGCGCTTCCAGATGGATGAGCTTTTCGCTCGCGGTTGGCGCGGCGTACTTGCAGGCGTTGTCCACGAGGTTGAACAGGATTTGTTCGACGGCCGAAACATCGACGTGGACGGGCGTCTGGAGCGCGGACGTGTCGGCATCGGTCACGACCTTCATCCCGGCCTGTTCGGCGCGCTGATCGAGGCGGTCCTTCACGCGGTCGATGAGCTGGCCGAGCGAGACGCGTTCGAC
>DASTLJ010000358.1:0-20348 GCA_035715125.1 Verrucomicrobiia bacterium | reverse complement strand
GCGCAGCTTTTCCTGCACACCGGCGCGCCGCGGCAGGGGCGGCCGGGCATGGGCGCGTGGCTCACCTACGGCTTGGGCAGCGAATCGCGCGACCTGCCCGCCTTCGTCGTGCTCGTCTCCGGCGGCAAGACGCCCGACGGCGGCTCGTCGCTTTGGGGCAGCGGCTTCCTGCCAACGGTGTATCAGGGCGTGCAATGCCGTTCCTCGGGCGATCCCGTGCTCTACGTGTCGAATCCGCCCGGCATGGACCGCGCCGGCCGCCGCCGTTCGCTCGACGCGCTCAAGGACCTCAACGAACTCCAGCTTCGCCAGGTCGGTGATCCCGAGACGCTCACGCGTATCTCGCAATACGAACTGGCCTACCGCATGCAATCCAGCGTGCCGGAGTTGATGGACATTTCCGGCGAGCCGCAGCACGTCCGCGACCTCTACGGCATCGAGCCGGGCAAGGTCTCCTTCGCCAACAACGCCCTGCTCGCCCGCCGCCTGCTCGAACGCGGCACGCGTTTCGTGCAGCTTTACCATTGGGGCTGGGACAGCCACGGCACCGCGCCGAGCGATGACTTGATGACCTCCCTCCCGCTTCGCTGCAAGGAAACCGACCGCGCCAGCGCCGCGCTCGTCACCGACCTCAAGCAGCGCGGCATGCTCGACGACACGCTCATCGTGTGGGGCGGCGAATTCGGCCGCACGCCGATGAACGAGGAACGCAACGGCTCGAAACTCCTCGGCCGCGATCATCATCCGCACTGCTTCAGCCTCTGGCTGGCCGGCGGCGGCGTGAAATCGGGCACAACTTACGGCGAGACAGACGAACTCGGCTACCACGTCGCGAAGGACAAAGTGCACGTCCACGACCTTCAGGCGACGATCCTTCATTGCTTCGGCCTGGAACACACCAAGCTCACCTACCGTTTCCAGGGTCGCGACTACCGGTTGACGGACGTTCACGGCGAAGTCGTGCGAGGAATTCTCGCGTAGCAGAACAGCCTGTAGCCGCCGACGTGAGGAGGCGGAGGACGTGGAATCACCGTCCCTCCGCCTCCTCACGTCGGCGGCTACGATGGTCGGTGAGGAATGCAAGAAAGTGAGACGCGCGCCCTCCGCGCTTTCTCACGTGCGCGGGTTTGATTAGTCTGCACGTCATGCGCGTCATGGCTGCGGTAATTGTCTTCCTGGGCGGGTTTGCCATCATGGTGCTGGAGATTATTGGCGCCCGGTTTCTGGCCAGCGATTTCGGCAGTTCCTTCTACGTTTGGGTAAGCCAGATTGGCGTGGTGCTCGCCGCGCTCGCGGCGGGATACTTCCTCGGCGGCTGGCTGGCCGACCGCTTCCAGCGGCTCTCGATATTGGCGTGGCTGCTCCTGCCGGCGGGTGTCCTCACGATCCTCGTCCCCGCGCTCGCGCCCCGGCTGATCGAAGCCATCGTACTGCGCCATCCGGCGGGCCGGGACATTCCGCTGCTGTGGCAGAAACTGGATCCGGCGCTCGGAAGCTGCCTGGTGTTTCTCCTGCCGTGTGCGATGCTCGCAGTCCTCTCGCCGTTCATGACGCGCCGGATGTCCCGGCAACTCGGCCACGTCGGGCGCGTCAGCGGACTGGTGTATGGCATCAGTACGGCCGGCAGCATCGCGGGCGTGTTCGTTTCGGGGTACGTGCTCATTGATCACTTCACCCTATCGGGAATCTTTCGAATGACCGGCGCGCTGACCATCTGCCTCGGCCTGATGTGCTGGCTGGCTGAACGCATGTTTCAAAAGCCCGCTCACGAAACAGCACAACCATGCGAACAATAGCCGCCCTGATTTGGAGTGCGGTGACTTGTCACCGCTTTGTTCGCTTTGGCGACTTGTCGCCAAAGCAGGGCCGCGTCCAGCGGCCCGGGAGAGTTGGACGACTTCTCGCATTCGACAGCGACAAGTCGCCTGCCGAAAGCGCTGACAAGTCCGCGCACTCCAAAGTGGTTGCGGCTTTGCCGCACAGGGAGAAATGCAGGCTGATGCCATTGTTCGCCACGGGTCTTTTCACGTTCGGACTCATATTCAAGCCCGCGGCCGCCGAAGTCCTCTTCGAGAGGACTTCCGCCTACCACCAAATCCGGGTCGTGGATGAACAAGGCATCCGCACGCTGAGCTTCGACGGCTCTTTCGAAACCCGGATGTCCCTGCAGAATCCGCTGCAAGGCCATTTTGAATACACGGAATACTTCCACATGCCCTGGATCTGGCTGAATCTATCGAATGTGCTGATGATCGGCCTGGGCGGCGGCAGCACCCAGCGGTCGTATCAACACTATTACCCGACTGTTACCATCGATACCGTGGAGATCGATCCGGTGGTCGTCCAGGTGGCCCGCGATTATTTTTCCGTCAGCGAATCCTCGACGCACAAAATCCACGTGGCCGATGGCCGGGTGTTCTTGCGGCGCGCCACGAACCGTTACGACGCCATTCTCGTGGACGCTTACACCGAGAACCGCTACGGCTCATTCCTGCCCCGGCACCTGGTCACGAGGGAATTCTTCCAAATGGCCAGTGATCGCCTCTCCACCAACGGCGTTCTGGCGTACAACGTCATCGGGCAGATCTACGGTCAGCGCGCCAATCTCCTCGGCGCCATGCATCGCACGCTCAAGACGGTATTCCCCGAAGTGTATCTGTTTCCGGCAGGCGACTCGCAGAACGTCGTGTTCATGGCGGCCAAGTCGAGGCTCAAGTACAGCGCCAGCCTGGCGCAGCAGCGCGCGGTCTGGCTCGTGCAGCGACAGCGCTTCAGCCTGCCCACCTTCACCCGGCGCGCGGGCGCCTTGCGCACCGATGTCCCAGCCCCCTGGTCCGGCTCGCCGATTCTCACCGACGATTTCGCGCCCATCGAGGGTCTCTTGAAACAGGGAACTGATTGACTGCCCGGAGACGCGAACCTGCGGCAGTCGCGAAGCGAGACAGAGTATTCGCCGGCCATCTCCCGGAGGGAGAATTGACAATAGCCCACCCTCCCCACGAACCGGAGCGCCGAGCTCCTGCTCGGCGTGTCGAGACACAGAGGGTTCGCGCCGAGCGGGAGCTCGGCGCTCCGACCGCGGTTCAGGGGTTCAATGCGCGAAGATTTGCTTGGGAGAATTCTTTCAAGGGTGGGACCGAGGGAGATTTCATCGCGTCCCGAAGGGACGGCTGAGGTAAGATATTCGGTGGATTCAGCCGTCCCTTCGGGACTTACGTAATCGCGCATCTGAACCCGGCAGTGAACTGCCGGGCTATTCTCAAATCTCCCTCCGGGAGATGGGTATCGCCGGCCCAAATGTCCATTCCCTCATGGTCGATTTGCTCTCGGCCAACAACTCTCCCGGCACCAGCCTCCGGGCAGGCTTGCCTTTGGGCGCGGAGCCCGTCAGGCTGTCGGCATCATGAAAAGGCTGATCCGCATCGCGGTTCGTTTCGGAGGGGCCCGAAACGGTTAGGCGCATCATGCGCTCGTCCCGATGAAGATTCTCGGCTGGCACCTGCACTTCGGCAATAGACATGGCCAGCGGCCATCGCCATTCGCTGCCGTGCTCCCCCGAGTTCGCGCCATGCGGGAGAGCTGTGGTTGGCAGCCTTCGGCCAGTTCGGCGACCATCGAGGGGCGCAGGCATCGTCTTGCGAGCGTGCGGAAGCGAATAAGCTATCGACCACTTCCGCACGACGCGGTCGCGGAGCCGACAATATCATCGGAGCGGGCGCGCCGACTCTGGCTGGGCATTCCCATCGTTCTACTGATCACGGGAGTAGTATGGGTAGTTTTAGTCACAGATTGGAGCGACCGGAATATCGGCTACAGTGTTCGGTCTCAGCTTCCGTTCGCCCCACCTTTCCTTTCGGAACAGCTCGCGCTCACGAAGGCGCAGGAGGCGCTTGCACAGCGCGGCCTGGACACGAATGCATGGACAGCAGTGCAAATTCCGGTCCGCAAGGGCAGTGTGGCACCCGATGGTACGCGAGATGTTTATTTGTTCAGGTCGACGGCGGGCAACCCTAATTCCGGCTACATCATGTTCCAGGCTTCGGACGGCCGCGAGCCTGAGTGCATGGTCGACGTGCAGCTTCAGGGTAATCAGATCAGGTGCACCGTTTCCACCAGTTCCACTATCCGAGTGAGATGAGAAAGCTGCCTCCCAACGCCCCGCCACCACGGGCCCACAGGCAATCCGAGGCCGCCGTGACTCGCCTCGGCTGCCCCGAGTTTCGCCGCGTGCCGGCGATGGAACGGCGGTCGTTTCTTTAGGTGCGCTCACAGTTCGTGAAATATTACATTACAGCGTTTGCGATGGGAGCCTTGTGGTTCCTGGCCCTTTACCCATTCTCAAAGGCGCTGCCGTTGGGAGGTGAAGCGTTCCCCTTCGATTTGCTCACCATGTGCCTGGCAAGCCTGACTATTGCAGCTCTGTTCCGCCGGCGAATCGCACAAGCGAATCGGTATGCGTTCATGCTTCACAGTGTTTTGCTACCGTGTGTCGGGGCCTTTGTCTTTGGAATATTCCTGGTTGCATTTATGGCGATCCAGAAGGTCGCTCGCAACGAACCCTTCACTGATGCAGAAGCCTTCTTGATGTTACCGGTAACATGCGTTATCTACGGAGCCATTGGCACGTTCTTTGTTTCGATCCCGATGGGTGTCCTTTCTCAGTATGTCATGCAGAAAGTTTCAAAGCCGCGCGCCTGATACTCGGCTCGAGCCCCTGACAGCCGCCCCGCCACGACGGGCGAACGGGCCGAATGAGGAGGCCGTGACTCGCCTCGGCTGCCCCGAGTTCCGCCGGGTGCTGGCGATGGAACGGCGGTCGTTCCTCAAGGCGGGCGTGCTGGGCATGGCCGGTTTGTCGTTGGGCGAATTGCTCAAGTTCGAAGCGCTCGCCGCCGCCGCCGGCAAGTCCCCTTCCCGCGAACGCTCCGTCATCATCCTCTGGATGCGCGGCGGGCCGAGTCAGCACGAGACCTGGGACCCCAAGCCCGACGCGCCCATCGAGTATCGGGGCGAGTTCGGCGCGATTCCGACCAGGGTGCCCGGCATCCAGCTTTGCGAGTTGCTCCCGATGAGCGCGCGGATCATGGACAAGTGGTCCATCCTCCGCAGCCTGCACCACGAGGACGCCGGCCACTCGACGGGCGACCAGATTGTCTTCACCGGTTATCCGTCCGCGCCGAACCTGCCGGCCGAGGGGCCGGGCAACATCTTCCCGAGTTGCGGCTCGATCGTTGCCAAACAGCTTCAGCACCAGAACCCCCGCCTGCCCGCCTACGTGATGATTCCCCGCATGGTGCCCGGCACCGGCGCCGCCTATCTCGGCCCGGCCTTCAATCCGTTCGAGACGATGGCCGATCCGATTGGCGACAAACCGTTCAAGGTGCCCAACGTTTCCCTGCCCGCCGGCGTCTCCTTCCAACGCCTGGAGAATCGCCGTTCGCTGATGGCCTCCTTCGACAACCTGCGCCGCGACGTCGACAACAGCGGCCAGATCGAAGCGATGGACCGCTTTCACCAAAGAGCCTGGGACCTCGTCACCAGCCCCCAGGCGCGCGAGGCGTTCGATTTGGATGCCGAGCCGCGGGCGCTGCGCGAACGCTACGGAGTGATGCCCGAATTCAAGGCGCCCACGCCCGACCGTTGCGGCGTGCCCGCCTGGAGCCAGCGCCTGCTGCTGGCCCGCCGGCTCGTCGAAGCCGGTGTGCGGCTGGTGACCGTGGATTTGCGTTGGTGGGACACGCACGTGCAGGGCTTCGACACGATGCGCAACGGCTTTCTCCCGCGCTGGGACCGCGCCTACAGCGCGCTCATCGAAGACCTCTACCAACGCGGCTTGCTCGCCAGCACGATGGTGATTGCGTGGGGTGAATTTGGACGCACACCCAAGGTGAACGCGAACGCCGGCCGCGATCACTGGCCCAACGTGTTCAGCGCGGCCGTCGCCGGGGGCGGCATCCGGGGCGGGCGCGTCATCGGCGCGTCGGATGCCAAGGGCGCCGAACCGGCCGAGAACCCCAAGTCGCCGCAGGACGTGCTGGCGACGATGTATCGCCATATCGGCGTCGATGTCAGCGTTCAATATACCGACCATTCCGGCCGGCCCCATCCGGTGCTTCCGTCCGGCGCGCCCATCGACGAGTTGTTCGGGTGAAAGCCCGCTAAAGGCTCGAATCTGCTATCGTGCGCACCCAGCATTCAGGCGGCAAAAGTCTGGAGTGCGGTGACTTGTCACCGCTTTTGCCGCTTTGGCGACTTGTCGCCAAAGCAGGGCCGCGTCCAGCGGCCCGGGAGCGTTGGACGCCTTGCCGCATTCGACGGCGACAAGTCGCCTGCCGAAAGCGCGGACAGGTCCGCGCACTCCAAAGCGGTTCCGGCTCTGCCGCGCTGGGTATTCCGCCTGTCTCGCAGATCTCGAGGCAACAAATGGATGTCAGGAGCTACACTCGCGGCAGCGTGAAGAAAAACGTGGTGCCGGCGCCGACTTCGCTCTGGAGCCAGACTTCCCCGCCGTGGGCCTGGACAATGTGCTTCACAATCGACAGGCCCAGGCCGGTGCCGCCGGTGTCGCGCGAGCGGGCGCGGTCGACGCGGTAAAACCGCTCGAAGACCCGCTCGCGGCTCTCGGGAGGGATGCCGGGGCCGTCGTCGCGCACGAACAACTCAGCTTTCTTCGCGGACACGGCCCGACCGCCAATCGTGACGCGGCCCGAGGGGCGGCCGTATTTGATCGCATTCTCGACGAGGTTGAAGAGGACTTGCTGGAGCCGGTCGGCATCGACGCGGGCCGTGAGGCGCGGCGGCACTTCGTTGATGACGGTGACGGTCTTGTCCTCGACGCGGGCGCGGAGGTCGTCGATGACACGCTGCACCTCCGTGTGCAGTTCGACGGTCTGACGGTTGAGGGCGATCTGGCCGCTTTCCAGCCGCGAGACGGTGAGGAGGTCTTCGATGAGAAACGTGAGGCGTTCGGTTTGCTTCTCGATGGTCTGAAGGAAGCGGACGCGGCTGGCGGGGTCGTCGGCGGCGCCTCCGAGCAGGGTTTCGACGAATCCCTTGATGAGCGAAAGCGGCGTGCGGAGTTCGTGGCTGACGTTGGCGACGAATTCCTGCCGGGTGCGTTCGAGCTGCTTGATGAGGGTGACGTCGTGAAAGACGAGGATGGCGCCGGCCGGTGCGCCGTCGCGGTCCAGCACGGCGGCGGCGTTGACTTCGAGCCAGCGTTCGTCCATGCCGGGCAATTCGAGGGGGATTTTCAGGGCGGTACGCTCGCGTTCGACGCGCTGGACCAACTCGGCCAATTCGGCGAGGCGAAAGGCTTCGAGAATCGTCCGGCCGCGAACGTCGACGCGCAGACTGAACAGCCGCTGGAGCGACTGGTTGACGAGTTGGATGCACCCGTGGCGGTCGAGGACCAGGACGCCTTCGACCATGCTGTTGAAGACGGCTTGCTGTTGGGCGTTGGCGCGGGCGAGTTCGCGCGCGTCGCGTTCCCGGCGCGAAGCCAGCTCGCGGCGAAGCTGGCTATTCTCGCGCCGGAGGCCGGCGGCGTCAGCGGCGGGAACGCGCGGCCTTGTCGGAGGCGGCTGGCTTTTCCGGGCGCGGTTCATGGGGAGGATCAGAAGCGAGGACAGGTTACGAACAAGCATCCTGTGGGCTCCTGCCTTTGTCGGAACCTTTGTCGACTCCTGTGTCGTTTCCTTTGTCGGAGGAGGTTATCCTGGCGCGAGTCGAAGCACGGCGCATTTCGCGACAAAGATTGCGACAAAGTTCGCGACAAAGACACTCCCAACGTGGGGACAGAGTGGTCCAATATGGACACCCTCCCACGGCACCATCCTGACGGCCGAGTGCAATTCGACGAATGGGAGCCGGCGCAACAACGTAGGGCAGGCGTCTCGCCTGCCCTGGCCGCGCAAGCGGCCAAACGAGAACGCGCCTTCGGCGCTGGGCAGGCGAGACGCGTGCCCTACGTTGGTGGTTCATTCGTCGGCGAAACGGTAGCCGACACCGCGGACGGTGCCGAGGTACTTGGCCGCGGGGCCGAGCTTCTCGCGAAGCCGGCGCATGTGAGTGTCCACGGTGCGGGTGTCGATGAGGCTGTCGTATTCCCAGACGTCACGCAGGAGGGCTTCGCGGGACTGGACGCGGCCGCGGCGCAGGGCCAGCGTGGTGAGGAGCTTGAATTCGGTGGAAGTAAGTTCGAGCGGACGGCCCTTCACCTTGACTTCGTGGCGCGGGATGTCGATTGCGAGTTCCTTCCAGGCGAAGTGGTCGGCCTTCTCGTGTTCGGCGACGGTGCTCCGAAGCAGGCGCTTGACGCGCAGAACCAGTTCGCGGGGGCTGAAGGGCTTGGTGACGTAGTCGTCCGCGCCGAGCTCCAGGCCGAGCACGCGATCCACTTCTGCCGCTTTAGCGGTGAGCATCACGATGGGGATGGTGGCGGTACGGGCGTCGCGCCGGAGGATTTTGCAGACTTCCAGCCCGTCCACTGCAGGAATCATCAGGTCCAGGACGATGAGGTCGGGCAGCAGGTCGCGGGCTTTCTTCAAGGCCTCCTCGCCATCGACGGCGGCGGACACGTCATAGCCGGCGCCCTTGAGGTTGAAGCCGACCAATTCGACGGCATCAGGTTCGTCGTCGACCACGAGGATCCTGGGCTTCTTCGTGCTCATGGAGCGTGGCGGGGGGCGGCCGGAGCGGTCGAAGGCGGACGGTCGAGGTCCAGGTGCCGGATATCCTCGCCTTCGTAAAGGAAGACGACTTCTTCGGCGACGTTCGTGGCGTGATCGGCGATGCGTTCGAGGCTCTTGCAAATGACCATCAGGTTCAGGCCGCGCGAGATGGCCGCGGGTTTCTCCATCATGACGGCGGTCAGTTCGCGGTGCAGGCGCTTGTTCATCTCGTCGACCTGCCTGTCGGCGGGGATGACGGCGCGGGCCTTGGCGGGGTCGCGATTCACGAACGCGTCGAGGGCGTCCTTGAGCATCCGCACGGCCAGTGCGGCCATCGGGGGGATGGAATCGGCCTGCTTCAACTGCGGTTCGTTGCTCAGGTCGATCACGCGTCGGGAAATGGTCGTCGCTTCGTCGCCCACGCGCTCGAGGTTCTGCGAAATCTTCATGGCGATCAGAATGAAGCGCAGGTTGAACGGGCCGGGTTGCTGGCCCAGCAGAGCGACGGCGTCGTTGTCGATCTCCTTTTCGAGCGAGTCGATGCGGTCGTCCTCCTCGCGGGTCTGGCGGGCGAGGTCGTCGTCGCGGCGGACGAGGGATTTGACCGCGCGGTTCACGGCGGCTTCAGCGTAACTGGCCATGGTCAGGAGCTTTTCCTTCAGGCTGGCCAGGGCGTTCTGGGTCAGATCAGGCACAGTGGCGAAGCGATGGCTAAGCAAACCCGAGGCGGCGCTGCGGTGCAAAGCCAAATCTTCGGGCCATTTCCAGATTGTCAGCCGCGGATGGCTGCCTATATTCGCCGCTCCTGATTTGATGACCATGAACACTACTCCCCTCCGCGTAGCGGTCACCGGCGCCGCCGGCCAGATTGGTTACTCGCTCCTCTTCCGCATCTCCTCCGGCGCGCTGTTCGGGCCGAGCCAGCCCGTCATCCTCCACCTCATCGAGATTCCCGACGAGAAGGCCATCAAGGCCCTGAACGGCGTCGTGATGGAACTCGAAGACTGCGCCTTCCCATTGCTCAAGGGAATCATCCCGACGGCCGACCTCTCGGAGGGATTTAAGGGCGTCAATTGGTCCATTCTCGTCGGCGCCGTCCCCCGCAAGCAGGGCATGGAACGCAAGGATCTGCTCGGCATCAACGGCCGGATTTTCACCGGCCAGGGCCAGGCGATCCAGAAGAATGCCGCGCCGGACGTGCGCGTGCTTGTCGTCGGCAATCCGTGCAACACCAACGCCTTGATCGCGATGAACAATGCCCCCGGCGTTCCATCCGATCGGTGGTTCGCCATGACGATGCTCGACGAGAACCGCGCAAAGACACAATTGGCGAGGAAGGCCAGCGCGGACGTCGCTGCCGTGAGCAACCTCGCCATCTGGGGCAATCACAGCTCGACCATGTATCCCGACTTCTTCAACGCAAAGATTCGCAACCGCCCCGTGCTCGAAGTCATCGGCCACCGGGAGTGGCTCGAGAAGGACTTCATCTCCATCGTGCAGAAGCGCGGCGCGGCGATCATTGAGGCACGCGGGCTTTCCAGCGCCGCCAGCGCGGCCAACGCCGTCGTCGACACGGTGCGCCGCCTTACCACACCCACGCCCTCGGGCGATTGGTTCAGCGTGGCCGTCTGCTCGGACGGCAGCTATGGCATCGAGAAGGGACTTCTCTTCAGCTATCCGATGCGCAGCGACGGCAGGAAGTGGGAGATCGTCCAGGGCGTGCCCGTGAATGACTTCAGCCGCGCGAAGCTCACGGCGACGGAGAGCGAACTGAAGGAAGAGAAGTCGCTCGTGGCGGAATTACTCCCAAAGTAGCGTCGTGCGGCGACGTTGCCAGCAGGGGGCGCCGACTTCCTGAAATGCTCTATCGACGCGTTTCCAAACCCGCCAGCCACGCCGCGCCCATGTGTTTCATGGTCCACTCCGTGATGCCAAGTCTCCGAGCACTAGCGTCAGTACACCCGTGCCGATGCCAAGCACTATGCAAGCCTTTGCTCTCGCCCGCACCGGCCAGTGGCTCGTCCGCACGCCCGCGAGCGCAAACAGCGGACCAACCATCAGACGATCCAGGAGATTAACAAGGGGAAAGCTCCACTTGTTGAGTAACGGCTGATCCAAGAGCGCCAGCGAACCTCCGATGAACGAAACGCCCGCAACAAAGCTGCAAAACATAGTCGCCAATATCAGTGCGATGATCATGCCGCGCAACAGGTACTCGATAAGGAGTTCAGGGTCTGAATTCTATTTGTGCTGGAGAGTTTGGGCTTGAAAACGGCTTTGTCCAGAGAATTGCAGGGGCCATAGTCACTCGCTCCCTGAGACAGCGGGGCAAAGGCCCAACCCGGCCGGACAGCGGCTGACGCCCAATCCGAAGTTGAGAAAAGATTTGATTCCATCCGTTGATTTTTGGTCGCAAATAACCGGAGAATGGCTAAGTTGCACGCCATGAGTGTTGAGCAGATTGAAGAGCAAATACGGCAGTTGCCGGCGGACGAGCTGGCAAGATTGACTCAATGGTTTGGCGGATTCCTCGCCGGGCGCGTCTCGGCCGCGCCGTCGGATGTATCGGCAACCTGGCAGGAGCCGCCGGAACTGATCGCCGAATTGGAGCGTCGCCTGACCGAATTCAAGGCCGACTCCGCCATCGCGGCCCCGTTCGAGCCGGATTACTTCGACAATTTGAAACGCCAACTCGCCGATGAGCGCGCCAAGAAGGCATCCGCTCGCTAAGGCGGATATCGAGCGCGAAGCCCGGTGGTATGAGGAGCGGAAGCCGGGCCTGGGAGATGAATTCGTTGAGGAAGTGAACCGCATTATCCGCGTCATTGGCGAACAGCCCTTCCGTTACAGCATTCGTTTCAGCCAATGGCGAAGGGCAAATCTACGCCGGTTTGCACATGCGGTTTTCTACCAGGTATTTGACAACGAGCCTGTGGTTTTCGCTGTTCTTCACGCCAAACAAGACCATCCGGGCATCCTGGAGGGCAGACAGATTGCGACGTAGCGCGAATATTTTGAGGAGGCGGAAATGTTTCGCCGACCTGCTGAAGAAAACCCGCCTCGTTACCTCAGCGGCTACGAAGCCGCAGCCGTTGCTTAACGGGCGGTTAAAGCCCGAGGACACCCTTCAACTTCTCAAACACCACTTTCTGCGTCTCAGGCGAGAAACGGTTGTAGTCGTCCAACTCATGGAATTCGAGCGCGCCGCGGCCGTTCAGCAACTCGTAAACCTTGTTCGCCTCCTGCACACTTACCTTCACGTCGGCCAGCGTGGATTGATAGTCGATCTTCGGCGCGAAGATCAAGGCGCGGCGCGGCGCAATCATCGCCAGTAGCTCGTGGTAGTCATAGGGAACGCGACTCTCATGGCCGATGAACGACGCGAGCCGCGGCTGGAGCGGCAGCCACGTCGACCAGCGCGCAAGGCCGCCGGTGCCTTTGGCGGCCGTGTCGAGGCGCATCGGCGTGAAACCGGCGACGCTTACGACCCCGGCCACCCGCTCGTCGAGCGCGGCCGCGTGTAATCCGATCATCCCGCCGGTCGCGTAGCCCAGCAGCCAAATGCGTTTCGGGTCGATGAAGTCAATCTTCTCCAGCGCCTCGACGGCCGCCAGCGTGTCCTCCACCTGCTTGCCGAGCAGCGACCAGTGCGGGTAACGAAGGTAGAAGTTTCGCACTTCCTCGATCCGAGTGCCGTTCCCGATCTGGTCGAAGGCGAACACGGCGCAGCCCAGGCGCGCGAGGGCCACGTGCGGGTTCTCGCCGCGCTTGTAGCCCGCGCAGTAACCGTGCGAGACGGAGATTGGATGAAGCCAGACGACGACCGGGAGTTTCGCCGTCCGCTTGTCCGCGTTCGTCGGGTAGTAAAGATCGCCCGCGATGTAGTTGCCGAAGTTGACCGAGCGCTTCGCCAGCCCAGCAGGGAGGGTAGCGCGGCCGAGCTGCGTGGCGAGCGGGTTCGCCTCGGCGCCGTAGCCGCCGGGTTCGCTGGGCGAAAAGGGCGGCGCCTGGCCCAGCCCCCAGAGCACGCGCTCGCGAACGGCCGGAAGCTTCCTGCGCCACGCCTCCGCCGAGGCGATCTCCAAGCCGTCCGGCGCGCGCAAAAGATTGCTCAGGGAGCCGGACTCGAACTGCTCGGGATCAATCTCCTCCTTGCTGGCTTGTTGCCACGCTGTGAAGGTGGGAAAGATCGCCGCGTCCGGCAACGCGAACGGGGCGCGCTTGAACACGCTGTCCAGCCAGTCCACGTACGCTTCAATGTCCTCGGCGCGCGTCTCGTGGCCGCCGGGTCGATAGCGGAGATTCAGATCCGCAGTCCGTTCGAGCAATTCGTAAGCGCGGCGGGCCGAATAGTAGGTCTGTTCAATCGCCCAGAGGCTCTCGACGCCGTCGTTGAGCGCCGAAGAAATCAGGCACGGCCTCGGAGCGATGCAGGCAATGAGTTCGGGCTGATCGATCGGCAACTTGTTCTCACGCCCGGCAAAGAAGCGCAGCCGGGGATGCAACCAGTCAGGAAACGCGCGCGTGATGTTCTCGATGCCCTCGCCGAATTGCGTCTCGCTGAACAGCCGGTAGGAACACGCCCCGCCCGCGCCCGAGCTGCTGGAAATAACGGCCTTGATGCGCGAGTCGAACGCCGCGGCGATGAGCGAAGTCTTCCCGTTCCTCGAGTGGCCGGTCAGCGCAATTTTCTCCCGGTCGACAAACTTCAGCGTGTGCAGATAATCGACACAGCGGCTCGCGGCCCACGCGCGGCGCGTGAGCTTCGTCCAGTCGGCCTCCGGCCAGAATCCCTTCCACGCCTCGGTGTCGTCGCGCGAATCCGCGCCCGCGTAGACGCAGCCGATGTAGCCGCGACTCACCGCGACCAGCGCCCACCGGCGATGCGTGTCTTGCGTGATGAAGACGGGCAACGGCGGCTTGGCGTCCGGGATGATCAGTTCGATCCGGAGGTTCGCGGCGCGGGCCGGACCGAACTCCAGGGTCATTTCCTGCACCAGCGAGCCGCCTTCGTTGCGCTCGCGAAAGCCGGCCACGTTCAGGTTCGTCGGCGACACGGGCCACGAGCCGGTGACGTAATGCTGGAAAAGCGCGAGCAATTCCTCGCGGCGCTTCGGCCAGTCGCTCCAGCTCGCCTGCCGGCCGCTGGCGAAGCGAAGCGGGTCGGGCAGGAACGGCACGGAGGGCAAATTGTCGAAGTCCGGCGGGTGCGTGCCGGTCTGCTTCAGCCATTCCTCCCACGGCTCGCTCCTGGGGAGCGTGCGGAGGATTTGCGCCAGCAGTTCCTGCTGCGTTTCCGTCGGCGGCGCGGGCGCCGAAGCGCCTCGTATGTTGTTAAGCAAGGCAAGTGCAGCGCAGGCCGCGATGCAGGTGAGGCGTATCGTCATGGGTCCTCGGGTGTCGGGCAAGGGATAGCGGGCCGACCCGCCCGCGGCAATGAAAGAATTCGTGCTGGCGGAAATTCGCTGCTTCCGCTATGCCGATACCCGTTCTCCATGGCCTGGCGCATTCACGACAGCGTGCGGCGCGGCGAAGTCGACAATCGCCGGCGCGGCGTCGTGCGCGGCCGGATCTGGCTGGACGGCTACGCCGAGCCTGTCGTGCTCGAGCTGGCTGGCAACGCCTGCCCGGACCTGGCCGGTTGCCTGCTGACCTTCGAGAACCCCGGCCCGACGATCCCAATGCGCACCGACGCGACCATGAACCGGGAGCAGCGCGGTTCCATCGGCGATCTCACGGCCTCGCGCAAAGTTCGCGTGTTCGATATCCCTTTCGAAGAAGCCTACGAGAAGCTCAAGAAGAAGATTCCGGTGCCGGAACACATGGCCAACTGCCTTTACCTGGAATGGTTCAGCCAAGCCAACGGACGCGTCGTCATTGAAAGCACTGAATACAAGCTCACGATTTCCGCCCCCGAGTGGACGCTCTCACCCGAGGAGGAACAGCGACGCCAGCGTGAAGCGGCGGCGGGGTTCACTGGCTTTCTGGGCAAACTCAGCGAGGCGCTTGCCGCCCAAAAACACGAACCGCCCGAGGACAAGGAATGGGACGAGTTCGATTACGAGCAGTTCATGCGCGAGGGGGACGCACGCACGGACAAGTACATGGAACTCCTCGACAAATATATGGATCACCCCGACCGGGACAGAATTGTCGCGCGCGAGATGGGATGGACGCACCTTGAAGAAGGGCTCGACGAGGAGCAGGAAGACAACGGCCTGAAGCCTGGTTCAAAGTCAGACGAGGACGCCGGGAAAGGCGATTCCGCCGACCCCGCCGGCGCCGGCGACAAGTTCGACGTCGACGAGATCAACCGCATCTGCGCCGAGGCCGCCGAAGAGCCGCTCCAGCCCGATCCGCTGACCGAGGGCGTCGACTGGGTGCGCCGCGAGAACGGGGACATCTCACACCCGCTGTCGCTTCGGGCTTTCAATGCCAGCATCGCGCTTTCGAACAAGTGCAAGGAGTTGGGCAAGAGCAAGGCCGACGACGAGGATCTCTGCGCCTTCCTCAGTGAATTCCAGATTACTGGCGCCAAACTCGCCGGCGCGCTCAACAGCCTGGCTTACGGGCGCGATTTGCGGGAGGGCTCGTTCACCGTCGCCTGCCTCAAGCGGGCACTGGGCCACCTTCATGCCGCCCAGGCCGCGCTCGAGCGTGTGGCCGCAAAGGGCCTTTTTCCAACGGAAACCCTGGCCGACAACAGAACCGAGCTGTTCGCGATCCGCGAGGAGATTCTCCGGCTCATGGACGAATTCCGCGGGCGCAAATCGTGAACAGCTGGGCGGGGTCGGCGGAATCGGTATTTACCACGAATGGCAACGCTTCTCGGAAACTCACGGGCTGCGCCAAAACCTTTGTCCCGAAGGGACATCCTGAGAATAGCCCAGCGTTTCAACGCTGGGTTCAAGGGCAGACAGAGTCTCGTCCCGAAGGGACGGCTGAACTCGTGCCACCAATACTTCCAGTCAGCCGTCCCTTCGGGACTGATACAATTTACGATGGACTCCCGGCGTTGAAACGCCGGGCGATTTTCAATCATCCCTCCGGGATGTTGCCTGCGGCCCGCTTGCGAAACGCTTTCGTGGATTCCCGAACGGCATTACTCCTGATAGACACGAATCCGTCGGGGCAGAGCAGAGAGATGCAGATCCCATGAGTGTCCATTCGGAGTTTCTCATCCGTGTCGGCGCGGCATCAGAACAGCGCCGGCACGCCTTCCTCCAGGATTTTCAAATGATGAGTCAGCTCCTGCTGGTGGGCCAGTTCGCTCAGCCAGCGGGGCGGCTCATCGAGCGGCTCGAAGGAGAGTTTGAAGGTGCCGAAGTGCATCGGGACGAACCACCGGGAGCCCAGATCGCGGAAGGCTTTCAGCGCCTCGTCCGGCCCCATGTGGACGTGGCGGAACGTGTCCGGGTAATACGCGCCGATGGGCAGCAGGGCGATCTCCGGCTGGAGGTGCCGGCCGATTTCCTTGAAGCCGTCGAAGTAGGCGCTGTCGCCCGCGTGATAGATCGTGCGGCCCTGGTGTCGGAGCACAAAGCCGCCGTAACCGCGGTGCTCGTCGCGAATCGTCCGCGCGCCCCAGTGCTTGCAGGGCGTCAACGTGACGTTCCAATCCGCGTGCGAAAAACTCTCCCATTTCTGAAGCTCGATGATCCGCGTGAAGCCGAGGTCGTGCGCCAGCTCGCCGACACCCCAGGGCATGACGCCGATCTTGGGTGCGGGCAGCTTGCGGAGCGTCGGCTTGTGAAAATGATCGAAGTGCGCGTGCGTGAGCAGCACGAGGTCGATTGGCGGGAGGTCCTTGAGGCGAAGCCCCGCCCGCTTGAGGCGTTTCAGAAAGAAGAGCCAGTTGGCGAAATTCGGATCGACCAGCACGTTCAGGTCGCTGAACTGGATGAGGAACGACGCGTGGCCAATCCAGGTGATCGCGACGTGCCCGCGCGTGAGCTTGGGAAAGACCGGCCGGCGGTGCTGGCCCGTGCGGGGCGTCAGCCACGCCTTCCAGACCATCTCGTAGAAAAAGGTGCGCGGATTGAAATGATTGCTTGGGGTCAGTTCCTTGAACGACCGCGGCAGCCTCGGGCGCGGACGCGAATTCTCCGGCGAATGATGTGAATCGTGTTTCAAGCCAGAATGTCGTGGATGACTTCACCGTGGACGTCGGTCAGCCGGCGCTGGATGCCATTGTGGTAAAAGGTCAGTTGCCGGTGATCGATCCCGAGAAGGTGCAGCACCGTCGCCAGGTAATCGTAGACCTGCGTCTTCTTCTCGGAAGCGAAGAAGCCTACCTCGTCGGTCGCGCCGTGGGAGTAGCCGGGCTTCAGACCGGCGCCGGCCATCCAGATGGTGAACCCCAGCGGATGATGGTCGCGCCCGGGAGCGCCGACCCCTTGGGTGATCGGCGTGCGGCCGAATTCGGTGGTCCAAAGCACCAGAGTGTCGTCGAGCAGGCCGCGGGACCGGAGGTCCTTCAGCAGCGCGGCGACGGGCTGGTCCATGCTGGCGGCCTGCTTGAGGTGGTTGTCGCGAAGGTCTTCGTGGCCGTCCCAGTTGATGCGCGGCGAACCGAACGCTCCGCCGTGAAAAAGCTGCACGAACCGCACTCCTTTCTCGAGCAGCCGGCGGGCCAGGAGACAGTTCCTGCCAAAGCCCGCCGTCGCCGGCTGGTCGAGTCCGTAGAGGCGTTTGGTGGCTTCGCCCTCGGACTCGATGCGGACGGCCTCGGGCACGCTGAGTTGCATGCGCGCGGCCAGTTCGTAAGAGCGAAGCCGCGCGGCCAGCGCCGTCTCGGCCGGATGCGCGTCGAGGAACTGCTGGTTCATCCTGGCCAGCAGCGCCGACTCGGCCTGGCGGCGCGCGGGCGTGACGTGCGGCGGCGTGTTGAGGTCGGTAATCGGCTCGGCGCCGGGGCGAAATGCCACGCCCTGGTGCACCGCCGGCAGGAATCCGCTCGTCCAGTTGATCGCGCCGCCTGCCGGGAGCTGGCGCGGGTCGGGCAGCACGACGTAGGCGGGTAGATCCTGGTTTTCCGACCCCAGCCCGTACGAGAGCCACGCGCCGAGACAGGGAAAGCCGTTCATCGTGAAGCCGGTGTTCATGAAGAACGTGGCGGGCGTGTGGTTGGAACTCTTCGCGTGCATCGCGTAGAGGAACGTCATCTCGTCCACGCACGTGGCCAGTCGGGGGAGCAAATCGCTCATCCACAGGCCGCTCTGGCCGTGCCGGCGGAAGGTGAACTGGCTTTTCATCAATCGGCCGGGCCGTCCAAAGAACGTGTCGATCTTGCCCTTGCTCGTGAGTTCCTCGCCGTGGCGTTTTTCCAGCTCGGGTTTGTAGTCGAACGTGTCGATGTGGCTGACGCCGCCGCAGGCGCAGATGTGAACGACGCGTTTGGCCCTCGCCGGGAAACGGGTGGGCCTGGGTGCGTAGGGCGAGGCCATCTGCACTGTGGAAACCTCGGCCGCCCGGGCCTCCCGCTGAAGCAGCCAGGCAAGCGCGACGCCGCTCAAGCCGGCGCCGGCTTCCCACAGGAAGCGCCGGCGCGTCACGTCCGGCGCGCGTGGCGGCGAGTGAGGCGAGGTGTTCATGAGGCTGATGTCACCCCAAGCTACCGCGAGGCAGGGAAGCCTTCGACAAGTTTATCCGGAGAGACACGAATTTCACGAATTGTCGCGAATTCCGGACCGCGTTTTCCCTTCGTGTCAATTCGTGAAATTCGTGTCTGCAGGTTCTACTGCGCCCCACCGCGAAGCAGCCGTTCTAGTGATTGAACAAAAACTCTTTCGTGTTAATCAGCGCCCACACGATGTCTTCGTATGCCAGGCGGCGGCCATTGACGGCGTTGCCTTTCTCGTCGCTGCTTTTCGCGGCGCCTTTTTCAAGGTGCGCTTTGGCGACCTGAAGTTCCTCGGGCTTGGGATCGCGCGAGTAGGCCCAACTGTAGAGGTCGCGGAGCTTTTCGTCGTCATTGCGGGCGGTGTCGCCGGCGAGTTGCGCGGCGCGGCCTTTGTCGGCGGCGATTTTCTCCTGGATGTCCTTGGCGTTCAGGAGATGCAGGCTCTGGGCGAGACTGGCGTCCTGGCTGCGCTCGCATTCGCAGGAACTGGAGCTGTCGGGCCGGCCGAAAACCTGGAGGAAATAACTGCTGGCGTTGTAGCTGTTGTCCGGCAGCGCGACGGCGCGCGTGCCGGCGGGCTGGCCCTCGAACCGACTCTCGCTGCCGGTCACGGCGTTGACCGCGTCGAGGAGCACTTCGGCAGTCAGGCGTTTGGGGTAGTAGCGCGAGAAATTCTGCTTGTCGATGGCGTTGTATTTGTTCGGCGTCGCGCTGAGCTGGTAGGTCGAGGAGCGGGTAATGGCGCGGACAAGTCCCTTGAGGTCGTAGCCGGAGTCGACGAAGTGCCGGGCCAGCGCGTCGAGCAACTCGGGGTTGGTTGGCGGGTTGGTTTCACGCATGTCATCCTCAGGCTCAACAAGACCGCGATTGAAGAAGTGTTTCCAGTAGCGATTGGCGAGGGACCTGGCGAAGTAGCGGTTGTCCTTCGCGGTCATCCAGTCCACGAGCGCCAGGCGCGGGTCATCGTCGACAGTGAGCGTGGCGGGCGGGACGCCCAGGCCGGCGGGCTTCACGGGTTGCTTGGTTTTCTTGTTGGTGGTCTCGGCGGCGCCGCGTTTGTGGAAGACGACTTCCTCGCCGATTTGCGAGCCTGGCTTGCGGCCAACGCGGCTGAAGAACGCGCCGAAGCTGTAGTAATCCTGCTGGCTCCATTTTTCGTAGGGATGATGGTGGCATTGGGCGCACTGAAGGCGCTGGCCCAGGAAAAGCTGCGCGGTGTCTTCGAGTTGGTTTTGCAATTCCCGCTCCTGGCGGTACCAGGCGACGGGCGGGTTCTCCGCGATGTCGCCGGAGGCCGCCAGGACTTCGCGCACGAACTGGTCAAAGGGCTTGTTGGCCGCGAGGCTGTCGCGAATCCAGTCGTGGAACGCGTAAGTGCCGCGGGCGTGGGTCGCATCGGCGCGCTTGTTGCGGAGGAGCGCGGCCCACTTGTTGGCGAAGTAATCGGCGTAATCGGTACTGTCGAGGAGCCGGTCGATCAGGCGATCGCGGGCGGCTGCTTGTGAGTGGGAGGTGGCAAGAGCTTCAGCTTTCGTCTCATTCTTCTCACTCACCGGCTTACTCACTTTCTCACCCACGGTCCCGCTCTCCCCAAGCTCATTCCCACACTCCGCGAGGAATGTCTTCACCTCGTCCGGAGTCGGCAGGCGGCCGGCGATATCAAGGGTGACGCGCCGGATGAACGTGGCGTCGTCACACACCTCGCTGGGCGGCATGCCGACGGCCATGAGCTTTTTGAAGACGATCTCGTCGACTAAATTGCGCGCCGGCGGCAGCGACTCGACGGGCGCGCCCAGCGGAAGCATGGCGCGGAACGTGGCGACCCGGGCCTGGTAACGGACCATCACCGCGACGTCACCCGGCTGGTTGAAGATGCGGACGTAGCCGTCTTCATCGGTGCGGGCCATGTCCTTGTCGTTCGGTTCGTAGAGGGCGCTGCGAGTCACGTCCTCCTTCGAGCCGTCGGTGTAATGCGCCAGCACGGCGAGTTGCTGCTCGGTGCCGAGGGCCATCGTGCGTTCCTTGGGGAAGACCTCGATGCGCGCGACGGTCGG
>DASTLJ010000357.1:0-4036 GCA_035715125.1 Verrucomicrobiia bacterium | reverse complement strand
AGACCCTTGACCATCATCAGGTCGCGGTAGTTCAGAGACCACGCCCGCATCTGGAGCAGAACCTGTCCCGCAGCGGGTTCCGGCTGGGGACGCTCGGTCAGGTTTACCGAGTCAACGCCAAAGTGGCCTTGAAGTTCATAGGCTTTCATGCGTCGTGTTCTGAATGTGATTTTCTTCTGCGATACAGCAGATTGAAAATGGCGTATGCCCGATCTTTAAGGCCTCCAGCAGGCCGAGGTCAGTGACGATGCGCAGATGGTCTTTCATGACTCCTTCTGCTTTTTGAGCGGCGTGGACTCAAAGACCAGTTCGCCTTTCCTGAACTCCACGCTCACACGGCTGTTTTCGCGCACGTCGCCGGCCAGAATCTTGCGCGAGAGCGGCGTCTCGATCTGTCGTTGCAGGAAACGCTTGAGGGGCCGGGCGCCATAGACCGGGTCGTAGCCCGAGCGCGCAATGTGTTCCCTGGCGGCCTCGCTCAATTCCAGTTCGATATGCCGCTCGTCCAGCCGGGCGCGCAGCAGCTTGAGCTGCAGTTCGACAATGCGTTTGATCTCGGCAAGCGTCAGCGGCTTGAAGAGGACGATGTCGTCCACGCGATTCAGGAACTCCGGCCGGAACTGGACGCGCAGTTCGTTCATCACCTTCTGGCGGACGGGCTCGGCGATCTGGCCCGTGTCGCTGGCGTTTTCAATGAGCAGCGGGCTGCCGATGTTCGAGGTCATGATGATGATCGTGTTCTTGAAATCCACCGTGCGGCCGTGGCTGTCGGTGAGCCGGCCGTCGTCGAGGATTTGCAACAGCACGTTGAAAACGTCATGGTGCGCCTTATCGATTTCGTCGAACAACACGACGGCGTAGGGCCGGCGGCGGACGGCTTCGGTCAACTGGCCGCCTTCATCGTAGCCCACGTAACCGGGCGGCGCGCCAATGAGCCGAGCGACGGCGTGCTTCTCCATGTATTCGCTCATGTCGATGCGGATCAGGTTGTCCTCGCTGTCGAAGAGCGATTCGGCCAAGGCGCGGGCCAGCTCGGTTTTGCCGACGCCGGTCGGGCCGAGGAAAATGAAAGAGCCGATGGGACGCTTGGGATCTTTGAGGCCGGAGCGGGCGCGAATGACCGCGTCGGCCACGGCGGCCACGGCTTCGTCCTGACCGATGACCCGCTCGTGCAGGATCTGATCGAGGCGGAGCAGCTTCTCTTTTTCGCCTTCCAGCAGGCGTGAGACCGGAATACCGGTCCAGCGGGAGACCACTTCGGCCACTTCGTCGGGTGTGACTTCCTCCTGCAGCAGGCGCTGGCCTTCTTTGGCGCCGGCGGCTTTGGCTTCGAGTTCTTTGAGTTGCTTTTCGAGCTGTGGGATTTTGCCGTATTGAAACTCGGCCACGCGGCGGAGATCGCCGCGGCGTTGGGCCTGCTCCATTTCGTTGCGCGCCAGTTCGATGGCTTCGCGGAGTTTTTGGATGTCCTCGATGACGCGCTTCTCGCTGTCCCATTGTGCTTTGAGCGCGTCGCGCTGGCTCTTCAGTTCAGCCATTTCCTTTTCCAGCGAGGCGAGCCGTTCTTTGCTGGCCTGGTCCTTCTCCTTGCGCAAGGCTTCGCGCTCGATTTCAAGCTGCATGAGCCGGCGTTCGAGGCCTTCGAGTTCCTCGGGCATGGACTCCATCTCGGTGCGCAACTTGGCGGCGGCTTCGTCCACGAGATCGATCGCCTTGTCGGGCAAGAAACGGTCGGAGATGTAGCGGTGCGAGAGTTGCGCGGCGGCGACGAGCGCCGCGTCCTGAATGCGCACGCCGTGGTGCAGTTCATAACGCTCGCGCAGCCCGCGCAGGATGGAGATGGTGTCCTCGACACTCGGCTCGTTGACCAGCACCGGTTGGAAGCGGCGTTCCAACGCGGCGTCCTTCTCAATGTGTTTGCGGTATTCGTCCAGGGTGGTTGCGCCGATGCAATGCAGTTCTCCTCGGGCGAGCATGGGCTTGAGCATGTTGCCGGCGTCCATCGCGCCTTCGGCTTTGCCGGCGCCGACCACCGTATGGATTTCGTCAATGAACAGAATGATCTGGCCTTGCGCCTTGGTGATTTCCTGGAGCACGGCTTTGAGGCGCTCCTCGAACTCGCCGCGGTATTTCGCGCCGGCAATGAGGGCGCCGAGGTCGAGCGCGATGAGACGTTTGTCCTTGAGGCTCTCCGGCACATCGCCGGCCACGATGCGGCGAGCCAGGCCTTCGACGATGGCGGTCTTGCCCACGCCCGGCTCGCCAATGAGCACGGGGCTGTTCTTGGTGCGGCGCGAGAGGACCTGGATGCACCGGCGGATTTCCGCGTCGCGGCCGATGACGGGGTCGAGTTTGTTCTGTTGCGCCAGGTTCGTGAGGTCGCGGCCGTATTTTTCCAGCGCCTCATACGTGGCCTCCGGATTGGCGCTGGTGACGCGTTGGTTACCGCGCACTTCGGTCAGCGCCTTGAGGAAATCGTCCCGGCGAACGTCAAGGCCCTTGAAAATTTTGCCGATGGCGGTGCTGGCCGGCTCGTCAAACATGGCCAGCACCAAGTGCTCGACGCTGACGTATTCGTCTCTGAGTTTCCTGGCCTCGTCCTGTGCCTTGACGAGGAGCTTGTTCAGGCGCTGGGTGACGTACACGCCCTGGCCGGTGGTCGCATCGCCGGAGACGCGCGGGATGCGGTTGAGTTCCTCCTCGAGTTTGGCTTTGAGCAAATCCGGCGCGACTTTCGCCTTCTCAAACAGGCGCGGGATGAGGCCCCCGTCCTGTTCCAGCAGGACGAGCATGAGGTGCTCGACGTCCACGGCCTGGTGCTGATTGCGGGTGGCGACGTTTTGCGCCTCCATCAACGCGGCCTGGGATCTTTCGGTGAGTTTGTTCAGGTCCATAAGCGGTTCTCGGCATCCCTGCCTGCTGTAGAGGGCGGTATCTTGCCGCCCGGAATCCACGCGTGACAAGGGGGATGTGCGTAAATTCAGTGCGGGTCGCTGACTGCGAGGAGTTCAATGCGCCGGCTAGAAGCCCAGCTTCACGGCAGGCAGAATGCCAACCGCCACACACATCAATCGAAGCTGCCGGATCGTGAACTCTTTAACGCAATAACCCGTCATCCGTTCGAGTTGTTCTCTTGCAGCTCCTTTGCCAACACCCCGAGGCAAGCCGACCGCCGGCGTAAATGCCTCTCGCTTGGAGATTTCTCCCGACCCTGGAATCTGTTGCTCGAACATAAGCGCCCAACCCTCGTGAAATATTTGCTCAGCATGGTGTGTCAATGTGACACCAGCGACAACAGCGGTTTGCTCCGCTGTACAGCCGCGCAAAAATTTTGGGACATGGAAGGCACCAATCCCTCTCCCTCGGAGGGGAGAGGGATTGGGTGAGGGGCGCGCCTGGAGGCAAGCTCCAGCGTGTCCCGAAATTATTGCGCAACCATATGGCTCCAGCCACCTGGCTTCCCCGCACGATGCTCTGTTGTTACCAGGTCATCTCCTCCAGCCCGGCGGCCGAGTAACCCTCCTCGCTCGTAAATGCGCGCGAAGTCTCCCAGTTGGTGGTCCCCTCTTTAGAAACCTCTCTTTAGAAACCTTGCGTCGCATCGCTTCTTTGCGAAAATCGGGCCACATGAAATCCCGCTTCCCCGTCCGCTTTTTCCTCATCGCACTCACTTTCACGTTGAGCGGAGCCACACCGCACGCGCAGGACAAAACCTCCCGCTTTCAAATCCCCGCCACGGATGATGGCTTGCCCGGCACCGGACCGATTCGCCGTTACGATTGGTTTCGCAAGCTCTGGACGGATCGCCGCACCGCGTGGGCTGCCCGCGTCGAACAGGATCAGAACGCCATCGTATTGCTCGGCGATTCGATCACTCAAGGCTGGGGTGAAGATTTCAGCGCCTGGTTTGACGGCCTGAAGATCGCCAATCGCGGCATCAGTGGCGACACCACTCGGGGCGTTCTCATCCGCCTGAAGGAAGACGTCCTCGCGCTGCACCCGCGGGCCGTTGTCGTGCTGATCGGCACGAATGATC
>DASTLJ010000356.1:0-19199 GCA_035715125.1 Verrucomicrobiia bacterium | reverse complement strand
GGACCGTGCTGCCATAGCCAACCTCGTTTGTAAAGTTGAGCTCTCGACACGCGTCGGTGATTACGGGCGAGGATAGCTCCACGCCCATCAAGGACCAGGTGCCGCTGCTCAGATAAGCCCATTCGCCGCCTGTCGTCGGAGTCGGCGCCAAACTGCCGGGCGACCTCCCTCTCCCCATCCGATGGGGAGAGGGCCGGGGTGAGGGGTTGGTGCCCCAGGCATCTGACAAAGGAACAGCTCCGCCGGCTTGCCCCTCACCCTGGCCCTCGCCCCGTCCGACGGGGAGAGGAAACTCTTCAATCGCCGGGACCGCCGCGACCGCCGCGCCGGTGTCGTGCGAGCAGGAGGCAATGACCTCCACCGGCGGCAAACCCGTCTCGCGCGTGACTTCGGGTGAGAGCGGACCGAGCCGCGAACCGCACGGGACGATCCGCGGAAACATCCGCTCCGGCAATCCCAGCGCGCCGATGAGTTGCTTCGACCATTGTCTGGCGCGCGGATTGTAGAGCTGCGTCGTGCTGGCGTTCGATTCGTCGATGCACCCCACCCCGCACAGCATGCGGTGAAACCCGTCCGCGATCGTGAGCATCTGCGCGGCCCGACCCAGCCGTTCCGGCGATTCCGCGGCGAGCTGGAAGATCGTATTCAGCGCCATGAATTGGATACCTGTTTCCTCGAAGATCGTCTTCCAATCAACGCGGGCCTTGGCTTTCTCGACTCCACGGGCCGAGCGAGCATCGCGGTAATGGAACGTCGGCGGGATGAGCCTGCCCGCTTCATCGAACAACATGTAATCCACACCCCAGGAATCGACGCTCAAGCCGGCGAAAGGCACTCCGCGCGCCGCCGCCTTGCGCAAGCCCGACTTAACTTCATCGAGGAGCCCTGGGATGTCCCACGTCAGCACGCCGGCTGTGTTGCCCGGCGTGTTTGCGAAACGGTGCAACTCCTCCAGCGCGAGCCGTCCATCCGCCAGCGTGCCGAGCATCACGCGACCGCTCTCGGCGCCAAGGTCAATGGCCAGATAATGGGTGGGCATGTCAGCGGCCAGCTTGCGTGAATCGTTGGGTCGATTCTTACTCAAGGCACTGCTCGGGCCAAGCCGCAAGTGCCGGCCCACTGGCGAGCAAGGCCCATGCGATTCAAACACTGCTATGACTGGTAGGGCCATCGCGCTGCGATGGCCCCGCCCGCGCAGAGCGGGCGCAACGAACACCCTTCGCCTCCCCGTTGCGCCGCTCTGCGCGGCGCGGACGGCGCAGCGCGCCGTCCCTATCGTCCAAGCCATAGCAGTGTCCGGATGTGCGCGGCGAACAAGCCGGCCAAGCTAAAGCTTGAACTGCGGCGACGCCCGCCGCTTAAATCGGCCCGTGGCTCAACAGCAAACGTTCCGGCAGAGTGTCAGCTATTCGGGGGTCGGATTGCACAGCGGCAACCGGGTCGAGATGGCGTTCCTGCCGGCGCCGCCCAACTCGGGGGTCCGCTTCCGCCGCGTGGACCTCGATGGCAAGCCCGAAATTGAGGCGCGCATCGAGAACGTGACCCAGACCAACCGCTCCACCACGCTCGGCAAAGGCAATGTCAAGGTCACCACCGTCGAGCACGTCCTGGCGACTCTGGCTGGTTACGGCATCGACAACGCCATTATCGAGCTCGACGCCAACGAGCCGCCCATCGGCGACGGCAGCGCGCGGGAATATTGCAAGATGGTGGACGAAGCCGGCATTACCCCGCAGGCCGAATCGCGCGCTCCCTACGAGATCGCCGAGCCTCTAGAGTTGCAGACCGAGGATTCGCTCATCAGCATTTTTCCGCACGATCGGCTGAAGGTGTCCTGCACCAGCTCGGACAAGGCGGGCCGCTTCTCCCAGTATTATTCGCTCGAGATCACTCCCGAATCCTGGAAGCGCGACCTCGCGCACGCGCGCACGTTCTGCTTTTTCGAGGAGATCGAATACCTCATCAAGAACGGCCTCATCAAGGGCGGCTCGCTCGAGAACGCCGTCGTCATCCGCGACGACGCGGTGCTCACGACCGAGCCGTTGCGCTACCCCGAGGAGTTCGTCCGGCACAAAATCCTCGACATCCTCGGCGACCTGGCGCTGTTGGGCCGGCCGTTGCGCGGGCACATCGTGGCCGTGCGCCCCAGCCACACGGTGAATTGCGAGCTGGGCCGTATGATCCAGGCGCGCATCCGCAAACCGCTCGAAACCATCCAGACCTTCGCGCCGCCCCCACCGGCGCTGGAAGCGAAAACTTCCACCCGGCCCACCGCCGCGGACATCGAGAAGCTGATGGCCGACGGCTCGTCGCTCGACATCATGTCGGTGATGAAAATTCTGCCGCACCGTTTCCCGTTCCTGATGGTCGACAAGGTGGTGAAGATTGACGGCAACCAAATCACGGCGGTCAAAAACGTTTCGATCAACGAGCCGTATTTCCAGGGGCACTTTGGCCATCACCCCATCATGCCGGGCGTGCTCCAACTCGAAGCCATCGCACAGGTCGCGGGCATCCTGATGCTCAAACAGGCGGAAAACTTCGGCAAGCTCGCCTACTTTATGAGCGCCGAGAGCGTGAAGTGGCGCAAGCCGGTCCGCCCCGGGGACACCATGGTCATCAACGTCGAGCTCATCAAGTCGCGCGGCAAAATCGGCAAGGCCAAGGGCGCCTGCCTGGTGGACAACGAACCGGTCAGCGAGGCGGAAGTCACCTTTGTGCTCATGGATCGGGAAGGAGAATGATCCATCCCACTGCCGCCATCCACCCGAAGGCCCGCATCGGCGCGGACTGCGAGATCGGTCCGTATTGCGTCATCGGCCAGCACGTCGAACTCGGCGAGCGCTGCAAGCTTCATTCGCACGTCGTCATCGAAGGGCACACAAGGCTGGGGAAGGAGAACGAGGCCTTCCCATTCGCTTGCATTGGATTGAAGACCCAGGACTTGAAGTGGAAGGGCGGCATCACGCGCACGGAAATCGGCGACGGCAACACCTTCCGCGAACACGTCACGGTTCACAGCGCCACGAGCGACGACGGCGTCACGCGAGTCGGCTCGAACAATCACATTCTGGCTTACAGCCACATCGCACACGACGTTCAGCTCGGCAACCACGTCATCATGTCCAACGTCGCCACCCTGGCCGGCCACGTCGTCATCGGGGACCACGCGGTCATTGGGGGGTTGGCGGCGATTCACCAGTTTTGCCGCATCGGCACGCTCTCGATGGTCGGCGGCTGCTCGAAAGTGGTGCAGGACGTGCCGCCGTTCATGATCGCCGACGGCAATCCGGCGCAGACCCGCACCATCAACAAAGTGGGTCTGGAGCGCAACGGCGTGGGCGAAGCCGCCCAGGCCGCGCTCAAGCAGGCCTACAAGCTGCTTTTCCGCGAAGGACTGACGATCACGAACGCCGTCGCGAAGATTGAAGCCGAACTGCCGGCGCTGCCCGAGATTCTGCACCTGGTCGAGTTCGTTCGGGCGAGTGAGCGGGGCTTGAGCAAGTGAAATGGACTTCCTACGGCCCGGATTCGTGGCTGCTCCAGTTCGCGGGGCGCGTCGGCGATGAAGCCTTTGCCCACGGCCGGGCGCTCGTCACAGAACTGGAGCGGCATCCGCCGCCGGGACTCGTCGAGTTCGTGCCGTCCTTCACCACCATCCTGCTGGAGTTCAGCCCCGGGACAATCGACGCCGCGGGTCTTTCGAGCCTGGCGACCCGCTTGCGCACGGCCACGGCGCGCGCAGTGCCGCCCGCGCCGGTCAAAGAAATCCCGGTCGTCTACGACGGTCCGGACCTCGGGCGCGTCGCCGAGGCGCACGAGTTGACGACGCACGAGGTTGGCGAACTCCACAGCGCGACTCTCTATAAGGTTTACCTGCTCGGCTTCTCGCCCGGATTTCCATATCTGGGGGACCTCGACCCGCGGCTGCACACGCCGCGGCTCGCCGCGCCGCGCCTGCGCGTCGCCGCCGGTTCGGTCGCCATCGGCGGCGAACACACCGGCATCTACCCGGTGGACAGTCCCGGCGGCTGGAACATTATCGGCCGCACGACGGCGCGATTGTTCGATCCGGCCGCGGCCGGGGAGGACGAGCGCGCAATGTTCCTGCTCAAGCCTGGTGACCGGGTAAGGTTCGTGCCGACGCATTCCGGCGCGGCCACGGTAATCGGGGCAGCCGACTCGGCTGCCGTGAGTGGGGCAGCCGACTCGGCTGCCGGAACGGGGATCTCGCCTGCAAGCGCGCGCTCGGGGGCGACTTCAGTTTGTGCAGGCGAGTCGCCTGCTGGCCGGAAGGCAGGCGAGTCGCCTGCCCCACTACCTGGTCAGCGAACACCCATGTAGCCGAATGAACCTCGAGGCGTTCGAGATTCTTGACCCAGGCTTCGGCGCGACGTTTCAGGACCATGGCCGGCCCGGATGGCGGCGCTTTGGGGTGCCGTCAGGCGGGGCGATGGACGATCAAGCGGCGAACTGGGCGAACCGCCTGCTCGACAATGCACCCGGGTCACCCGTAATCGAGTTGCTCCTCCAGGGCGCCAAGCTGCGCGCCCGCCGCGAACTGTGGCTTGCGATCACGGGTGCGGACGCCACGGCCGGCGTCCCGCGCTGGCGGGCAGTCCGCGTCCAACCCGGCGCCGTGATTGAGTTCCCAAGATCGCTTTGCGGAGTCTGGACATACCTGGCCGTCGAAGGCGGGTTCGTCGCGCCGCGATGGTTTGGCAGCGCCAGCGTGTGCGTTCGCGCCGGCATCGGAACGGCCTTGCGTGCCGGTGACGTGGTCCAGGCCGCCGGCCATAAACCGTTCGCGCTCCCGCCCGGCGTGGCGGCGCGGGTCGCGCCCGCCACGGAACAGCGCGATTACCGCCAGCCCCCGGCCCTGCGCATGTGGCCCGCTCCGCAGGCGGGATTGTTTTCACGGGCCGATCGCGAGCGCTTTTTCACCCAGCCCTGGAAGTTGAGTTCGCAAAGTGATCGCGTTGGCTACCGACTGCAAGGCGCACCGCTCGAATCGCGTCTGCCTCAACTCCTCAGCGAACCTGTGCGCGTCGGCACAGTACAGGTGCCGGAGAGCGGATTGCCGATCGTGACCCTGCGCGACGGCCCGACCGTTGGCGGCTATCCCAAACTCGGAGTGCTCGACCCGGCGGACGTTTCGTGGCTTGTTCAATGCCAGCCCGGACAAAGCGTCCGATTCCGGCCCGCGGATGAAGCTGGATTTGAACTGTGACCTCGGCGAAGGCGAACCGTCTGCGCTCACCCGGGCGCTCATGCGATGCGTCACGTCTGCCAACGTCGCGTGCGGTGGGCACGCGGGCGATCTAGATACGATGGCCGCTTGCGTGGGCCTGGCCAAACAGTTCGGCGTACGGCTCGGGGCGCATCCGGGGCCGTGGAGCCGTGGAGACTTCGGACGCGGCCCGCTGAGGCTTGCGGCGCGTGAACTCGAGTTGCTGCTCGTTCACCAGGTTGGCGCGCTGGAACGCTTGGCCAGAAGAGAATACGTCCGCCTGCGTCACATCAAGCTGCACGGCGCCCTGTATCACGCGAGCGAGTCGGACGAAAGCATCGCGCGCGCTTACCTGGCCGCGGTGCGCGCCTGGTGGCCTCGGTGCGTCGTGTTCGCCCGCGCCGGCGGCAGAGTGGCGCGGCTGGCCAGGCGTGCCGGAGTTCGCGTTTGGGAAGAAGCTTATCTGGATCGCGGCTATCGGGAGGACGGTACGCTGGTGCCGCGAGACGCGCCGGGCGCACTGCTCGATAACGAGCGATCCGTGAAGCAGCGACTTGAACGGCTCATCGTTGACGGCGTCATCGAAACGGTTTCAATCCGGCCGCTGAAGCTACGTCCGAAGACCCTTTGTCTCCACTCGGACATTCCCAAGGCCGTACAATTCGCCCGCCTGGCGCGTCGCGCGTTGGATTTGTGACTTCACTTCCGATAACTCGCCACCACCCAATCGCTCAATGCCTTGTCCGGCGCCTCCGCGGCGGCACGATCAAGGGTGAACTCCTGCTGGCCGGTGTTTTGCGCGATGAGCTTCAGCCCGAATTGGAAGTCCTTGAACCGCGCCGCGCACAGATCGCGCACCGGCACCGACTCTGCGAGCGCCCGCTCCACCAGCCACTCGGCCGCCTCGTCCGTGAATCGCAGCGCGAGTCCGTGGCTGTCGCGGAAGCGCTGCGCGTACTCGTGGACCATCTGCCGAAGCACGACGCGTTCCTCCTTTTCCTGGTCGGCGAGCAACGCCCGCAAACCTGCAGCCGGATCGTCGACGAGCTGGCGGGTGACCTCGAAACGCTTCACGTGCGTCGAGGGCAGCTCGAACTTGAGGTCCCGGAAGACTCGCTCGCACACCGTCATCAAGCCGCGCGCGCCGGTTTTTTCCTCGGCGGCGAGCTCCGCGATGCGCCGCAACCCGTCGTCGGCGAACAGCACTTCGATACCGTAGGCGGCGAATGACTGCTCGTATTGGCGGATGATGCTGCCTTCGGAGGTTTTCACGATCAGGAACAAGTCCTCCACGGACAAGTGATGGCAGACCACGCGCACGGGCAGCCGCCCGATGAACTCCGGCTCGAAACCGAACTCGATGAAATCGCGCGTCTGCACCGCTGCGAGACTTTGTTCGGCGTCCACGGCCTTTTGCGACGCGGCGGCGAAGCCGATGGCCGCCTCGCGCAAGCGTTTCAGGACGAGCTTCTCCAACCCGCCGAATGCGCCGCTCACGACGAATAGAATGTGCTTGGTGTTGATCGTCGCGGGGGGCTTCCGGCCGCCGCGGGCCGTTTCCATCATCGCCTGGATTTGACCGGCGACATCATTGGGCGCGCGCGCCGGCACGTCCGTTTCCTCCATCAGCTTGAGCAGGTTGGTCTGCACGCCGCGCCCGCTGACGTCCCGGCCGGAGACGTTTTGGGCGGCGGCGATCTTGTCGATCTCGTCAATATAGATGATGCCGTATTGGGCGCGCGTGACATCGCCGTCCGCGCGGCGCAACAGGTCGCGCACAAGGTCCTCAACGTCGCCACCGACGTAGCCGGTCTCGGAGAATTTCGTGGCGTCCGCCTTCACGAACGGCACGCCGATCAGGTCGGCGAGGCTTCGGATGAGGTAGGTTTTGCCAACGCCGGTCGGGCCGATGAGGATGACGTTCTGCTTGGCGTAATTCGGTTGCTCCTGGCCTTGCAGCGCCAACCGCACGTGATGATAGTGGTCGCACAGCGCGACACTGAGGACCTTCTTGGCCTCGTCCTGTTTGATGACGAAGCGGTCGAGGTGCGTCTTCACGTCGCGCGGCTTGCGGTCGAAGGCAAGCAGGTCACTGTTGGCCTGCTTGTCCCCGGCGCTATCCGGCGTGTCGCGGGCCTCGGCCGGGGCCGCTCCGCCCTGGAAATGTTGCCGCATGAATTCGGACAACTGCCGCTGAAACTCCTCCGGCGTGGGCGGGCCGTTCAAGACGGGCCGATTCCTTGCCTCGCTACTCTTGCTCATAGCACAAGAGTGTGCCGACGCCTCCGCCGGTCAAATCAATTTCTCGCCGTTTCATTCCCTTTGTTTCATTCCTTGACGCGGCTGGGTCCTTCCCGGAATGTTCGCGGGCCGCGGGTTGAAACCTCGCGGCTCAATCGACCTGGACCACCATGAATAGCACCTCGAACGGCGTGACGGCAGTGGAAGTCGGCCAGCTCATCATCTGCATTTTGGGCGTCGTCCTTGGCCTGGCAGGGATTATTACTTTGAGTCCTGGCTGGGCCATCACAGGGGCCGTCCTGGTGCTGCTGAGTCTGGGATGTTTCGCCCTCCAGCAGGCGCTGGGCGACTGAGTTCCCCACTGCTCAGGCAACGCAGTGCGCTTTCGTGATTCGTGTAGCTGCGACCGTGCGGTTGCGGGACGAGGGCGTTGAATGTCGGAATCGATTGTCGCCGTTAGAGAATTCAGCCCGCGACCTCACGGTCGCAGCTACGCTGAACAGAGCCCAGTGCGCACGCTCCACTTTCCGCCTGCCGAGGTTCGTGTTTTTCCCGAAATTGTCGCGCTGAACAACGCGAGCGCAGAAGAGTTCTCTCGCGCGGCCCGCGAGGCTGTCGCGGCCCGCAGGCGATTTGCCGTGGCGCTGGCGGGCGGCGCTACGCCGAAGGGCGTCTACCTTCGACTTGCCGATGCGGAGATCAGCGGCGCCAATCGGCTGCCTTGGGACCGCATCCACGTTTTCTTTGGCGACGAGCGCTGCGTCCCGCCGGATTACCCCGACAGCAATTTCCGAATGGCCAGCGAAACGTTGCTGTCGCGCGTGCCAATTCCGCCCGCCAACGTGCATCGTTTCCGGGGCGAAGACGATCCCGCGCACGCGGCGGCAGCGGCGGAACGCGACTTGCGGGAGTTCTTCGGAACTGGACCGCCGAGGTTCGATCTGGTGTTGCTGGGGCTTGGGAACGATGGCCACACCGCGTCGCTCTTTCCGGAGACCGAGGCGTTGCGCGAAACCGAGCGACTCGTCATCGCCAACTGGGTGCCAAAGCTCAATGCCCACCGTCTCACTCTGACCTTCCCCGTGTTGAACCAAGCGGCGGAAATTGTCTTCCTGGTCGCGGGTGCGGAGAAGGCGAAAGTGCTCAGGGAAACGTTGCGGCCTTCGCCGGAAGGGCCGGCCCATCCGGCGCGCTCCGTGCGCCCCACCCACGGCCGGTTGCTCTGGCTGGTGGACGAGGCCGCGGCGGGCGGACTGGAACCTGCGTAACGCCAATAGCCCGCCCTGCCTCGTAGCGCCGCTTCGAGGCAGCGGCCTGAAGCTTGGACATTCTTCAGCCCTCTATGCGCAGTCAGGCCAGAGGATTCGTCCGCTTTCTCCCGGAGGGAGATTTGAGAATAGCCCACGCTTTCAAGCGTGGGATTGTGGGAGAGGGACCTCCCGTCCCGAAGGGACGGCTGAATCACTCCCACATCAATGCGAACAAAAGCAGACGCAAATCGTCCGAGGGACTCGACCGTCCCTTCGGGACTTATGCAACAGCGAATCCGAACCCGGCAGTAAACTGCCGGGCTATTCTCAAATCTCCCTCCGGGAGATGGAAAGCGCCGACCAAAACGTCCAAACTGCAGGCTGTCGTTGTGAGGCGCCGGTCGCATTGGCCTTGGATCCTTCAACGGCAATTCCGCGTGCATCGAATCCTCCGCGTTACAGCGGCGGCTGCGTAGCTGAGATGGGGCAAGCCGAGGAACTATCCAGTTTACTTCGTCATCGGCCCCAGTTGCGAGCGAATGATCGAACGCAGGAATGCCAACTCGAAATTCGAAAGCCCGGCACGCGTGGTGTTCACGGAAAAAGCAGGCAGCCACTGGTCTTCGGCCGGCCGGAGCTTCAGGTCGTTGCGGATACGCATCTCCAGATCGGGCAGGTGGCCGGCGCCGTAGAATACGGCAATGCTCGTGCCGGGACGTGCGCGCTTGAGTTCGCGCCGGAGATCTTCAATGACCACCTTGTTGCGTTCGCGGATGAGCACCTCCAGGAGCTTCTGCATGTCCGGCGGCAGGCCTTTCATGCGCGAGGGGTCGGCGCGCAGGACGCCGAGCGTCTCGATCAGCGCCAGTTTCATCATCGCCTGCATCCTGGGACTGCCACCGATGAGTTGCATCACGCCCTTGAGAACCATGCCGAGGGAAGAGCTGCCGTCCATCGCCTTGAGCAGATCCTGGAAGGCCGCGTTGGACTCGTCGTTCGCCGTGGCGGCCGTTCCGCCAGGCCGCGCGTCGGTCGCAGCGCCTCCGGGCTGCATGAGCGACTGGATTTCGGCGATGCTCAGGTCGCTGTTGAAGAAGTTGGTCCGGTCGTAATTCATCGCCTGCATCTGGAAAACAAGACCCAGGGATCTGGCCATCGTATCCTGAAGCGAGTAGTCCTCGGCTGAAGCGTTCGTGGTCGCAGTGGCCGTTGTCCGCTGGGGAGGCTTTGGAGGAGGGGACGGTTGCGCTTTAGGCGGACGCGCGCGGCGCGAATGCTCGCCGACGCCTTCGTAAAGGACGAGTGTGTTCGCGTCGAGTTGCTTTTGCAGGGACGCGTAATAATTCGACTCGCCGATGTGCGACGCGCCGACGAGCCACACGACCGGCCCCCTGCCCCGCGCCGGGGAGAAGCGGCGCGAGGCGATCTGGAGTTCGACCGTGTCGTCGTCCGGATAGGCAATGCGCAGGTAAGGCGCGGGCGGCGCCTTGGGGTTGTAAGCCTTGCTTTTCGGCTGCGTGGCGCAGCCGATGAACGCCGCGGTCGCCAGCAAAAGCGGGACGAACCGCGCTGCTGAAACATGTATTCTCATCAATGGATTCTCGCGCCCGAGGCGCGGGCGCATCCTGCCCGTACCACTAACGTAGGGCAGGCGTCCCGCCTGCCCGGCCGAGCGAAGCGAGGCCTCGGTGGTGCGTGAGCCGCGCCGTTCGGCGCGGCAGGGCAGGCGGGACGCCTGCCCTACGTTTCCCGCGCGGCCTCAAGCCTTGGGCGGACTCATCCTCCGATGCAACTCATCGAACGGGACGGCGGGACGAACTCCGGCTCGCCGATGTGATGCCGGTCTTCCTTCTGCAGGGCGACGTCCCGCAGATACTCCTTCAACTCCGCATCGGTCGATCCGTTTCGCAGCCGGGCGCGCAGGTCGTGCTCGGTGACGCTGAACAGGCAGGTGCGGATTTTGCCGTCGGCCGTGAGGCGGATGCGATTGCAGTGGCCACAAAATGGCTCGCTTACGGGCGCGATGATGCCGATCTCGCCGCGTCCGTCCGCGAATGCCCAGCGCCGCGCGGTTTCGGCCGGATTGTCCGAAGCGACCGGGCGCAGGTCGAAGCGCGCCTGAAGGCGCCGGAGAATCTCGTGGCCTGGCACCACGAGCTCACGCAGCCAGGCGCGGGCCGAATCCAGCGGCATGAATTCGATGAATCGGAAGCTCAATTCGTTCTTCCGGCCAAACTCGGCGAGTTCCTCGATTTCGTGGTCGTTCACGTCGCGGATGATCACGGCGTTGACCTTGATCGGGTGCAGGCCCAGTTCCTGCGCCAGGCGGATGCTGGCGAGCAACTCGCCGAGTCCGTCGCGGCCCGTAATCTTCCGGAAGTTTGCGCGATCGAGCGAATCGAGGCTGAAGCTGATGCGCCGCAGGCCGGCGTCGCGCAACGCCTCGCCTTTTTGCTGGAAGAGAAACCCGTTGGTCGTCATCGCCAGGTCGTGGATGCCGTCGATCTTCGCCACGCTCTTGACGAGCCGCTCAATCTCCTGCCGCAACAACGGCTCCCCGCCGGTCAGCCGGACTTTCTGGATGCCTAGTTCGACGAAGAGCCGAACGACGCGCTCAATCTCCTCGAAACTGAGGATGTGCGCCCGCGGGGCCCATTGGCGAACGATGGGCGTGGAATCGGGCAGGTTGGCCCAGCGGCCACGGTAGAAGTTGTGCGCCGCCTCGGTTTCGGGCAGGCAATAGAGGCAGCGAAAATTGCACCGGTCGGTGACGCTCACCCGCAAATCGCGGAGAGTGCGCCCGTGCGAATCGACCAGTTGGGCGCGGGTCATGTCACTTCGGCTGAGGCGGCGGCGGCGGCGGGGCGGAGTTGGTGAGGACGGTCGCGCCGCCGTCCTGCTTGAGTTCGACGTTCAGGCTGAAATTGTTCGTCTTGGTGGCGGGACCGCCTTTGGCCATGAGCAGTTCGGCGCCCTTCTTGTCCTGCATGCCGTAGATGCCCATCCGCAGCCATTCGAGACGTCTGGAGACGGTTAGTTCCTCCTTGAGCTTGGCGACCTGGGTGCGGAGAACGGAAAGATCGTTGAACTGGCGTTCCAGCTCGGCCTTCTCGACCTGCAAGCGCTTCAACTCGGTGAGCAAAAACTCGCGGTCGCCCTCGGACGCCGTCAGCCGGCGTTCGGTGTCAGCGATTTGCTTGCCCAGCTTGTCGATGGCGCCGGTCAGATCGTCCATTTTCATCGTGAGCTGGTTGGTCTGAGTGGTGAGTTGGGTGATCTGGGCGTCCTTCTTTTCAATCTCCGCCCGGGCGGCTTCCGCGGCGGCCTGCATTTCGCTCTTGGTGCGGGCCAGTTCGGCGTTGATCTTCGAGAGGTGGTTCGAGGTGGAGCTGAGTTCCTCGCTCTTGATGGTGAGGTTGGTCTGGAGGTACATCGCCAGCCGCTCTTTGTCGTCGAGCATGGACTTCGTTACCTCGACCGTGTTCGAGAGGACGGTGATGCGCTTCTCGTCGGTGCGTTTGACCTCGACGGCCTTGTTGTGGCGGACGAGCAACGTCACGCCCAGCCCGACGCCCACCAGCACCAGTAGAACAATCGCTGTAATTGCAGCTTTCATAATTTCGTTTTGCAAGATGCCGGGCGCCGATTCAAATAGCAAGCCCGACATCCAATCTTGCTTTAGAGACGTTCTGACCTAGATTTGATTCATGGAATTGCCTGAGGCCGTGCCGGTGATGACGCTGCCGAGCGCGACGCTCTTCCCGCAAGCGCTGCTCCCCCTGTACATTTTTGAGACACGTTATCGCCAGATGCTGGCCGACATGCTGCGCCGGGACCGCATGTTCACTGTGGCGATGCAAAAACCGGGCCGCTCGCGCGAGACCCCCTGCGCGGTGGCCGGCCTGGGGCTAATTCGCGTCTCCGTGGGCCACGGCGACGGCACGTCGCACCTGATCCTGCAAGGGCTGGCCCGCGTCGAACTCATCGGCACCGTGCAGACCAAGCCGTATCGCGTCGCGCAGATCCGCCCCCTGGTCAGGACGGCGCCCGACAGCGTGGCCATCGACGCGCTGCTGGCCAAGGTCCACGAACTGGTCGAGGAGCGGCTCCAACACGGGCCGTTCCCATTTCCCTTTTCGACGTTCACGCAGTCGGGCGGCGGCGCAGGCAAGAAGCAGAGCGGCTCGACGCCGAGCTTCACGCCCAAGGAGATACTCGATTACCTGGAATCCCTCCCGGACGCCGACCAGGTGGCCGACCTCGTTTCCTGCGCCCTTCTCCCGGGCGCTGTCGAGCGCCAGACCATTCTCGAAACGGTCCAGGTCGAGCAGCGGCTGCGGCATCTCATCCACTTTTTGATGGAAGAAATCCGCCGTTGCCGCAAGGATCTCCAGGGATGAGCACACCGACACAGTCCCCGACGACGGACGAACGCGACGAAATTCACTCGGCGCTGTTCGCCCAGATGGTCATGCAACAGTCGAGCCTGGCCCTGATGTTTCTCGGAGTGACACCGCATCCGGAAACCGGCAAGAAACTGTTCGACCTCGACAGTGCCCAGATGTTCATCGCGCAACTCGACATGCTCGAGGCCAAAACCAGGGGCAACCTTTCCGCGGACGAAGCGGCGCTGCTCAAGCAGAGCCTCACCACGGTCCGGATGGCTTTCGTGCAAGCCGTGAACAGCGGCGATCCGTCGAAGGCCTCTGAGGAATCGGCGCCGGCATCGGCGCCTGGTGCGCAATCGGCGCCCGCGCCGCAAGCAACGCCCAAAGTCGAAGCCAGTCCAGCTCCCGGACCCAGTCCCGCCGACGACGAGCGGAAAAAATTCGTGAAGAAGTATTAGAGCTAGCGTAGGGCGGGCGTCTCGCCTGCCCGCGCCGAGCGTAGCGAGGCGGGTGTCCATCTTGCCGCAGGACTCGCGCTGACGCGCTCGCTGGGCAGGCGAGACGCCTGCCCTACTTTGTCGGCTTGATCCGCGCGGGCCTGGCGGACAGGATGGCCTTGCTCAAGCCATGAAAACCGACCGCCGCCGTTTCCTCACTCAATCCGCCCTCGGCGCCGGCGCGCTGGGCGCGCTCCCCCTGCTCGCCGCCGCGCCGGCTGCCAAACCGCCGAGCTTTCTCTCCGGCAAGCCGGGAATGAAACTCGGCACGGTCACCTACAACCTCGCGCAAGATTGGGACATCGAAACGATCATCAAGAACTGCGAGGCGGCGAAGTTCGAGGGCGTCGAACTGCGCACGTCCCACGCGCACAAGGTCGAGGTCAACCTCACCAAGGACCAGCGCGAGGAGGTAAAGCAGCGCTTCCAGAATTCCAGCGTCGAACTCATGGGCCTCGGCAGCGCCTTCGACTACCACACACCCGACCCGGACAAGCTCAAGAAAGACATCGCGGCGACCAAGGAATACATCCTCCTCGCTCACGACGTGGGCGCGACGGGCGTGAAAGTGCGCCCGAACGGCCTGCCCAAGGAAGTTCCCAAAGAGAAAACCCTCCAACAGATCGGCCTCGCGCTGCGCGAACTGGGCAAGTTCGGCGAGCAGTACGGGATTCTCATCCGGCTTGAAGTCCACGGCGCCGGCACGTCATTGCTGCCGAACATCCGCGCCATCCTCGACGCCGCGGATCACCCCAGCGTCGGAGTCTGCTGGAACTCCAACGACACGGACCTGGACGGCGACGGCTTCGACAAGAATTTCGATCTCGTGAAGCACAAGATCTTCTCGGTCCACCTGCGCGATTTGTTCCTCGAAGATTACCCATTCCGGAAACTGTTCCGGCGGCTCAACGAGATTCAGTTCGCCGGCTTTTGCCTGGCGGAAATCCCGCCCAGCCCGGACCCGGTACGCGTGATGAGGTATTTCCGTTCCCTCTGGCTGGCCTACCAGGATTTGCTCTAAAGCGGGTTGGCAGGCCGTTCAATAACTGTAGCGGCGTTCTGTGAGCGCCGAACGAAGGGCAGATTTGGACCAAAACTCGGCGGTCACAGACCGCCGCTACAGCCGCAGTAGGTGTTTTACAATGGGCTGTCAGCCGACATCAGGGCTCACGATATCTATAGCTTCCGTTGATCTCGAATGGGCGATTGTCGCGGTAAAGATTGATCGTGACCCAGCGACGTGTGGAATCGACCCGGACTTTCCCCGTCAGTCCCTTCTTCGCGTCTTCCATCACTTTGCCCTTTTCATCGAGAAGCTCGACCTGCTCGACCGGAAATACCGGACCTGGACCATTGAGCCGGATCGAATAGTTTGCATGACTGCCGCCCGCAAAACCACAGGGCCCGATCGTGAGGCCGCGCCAGCGGCGAGCCACGTCCACTTCTTGCATTTCTCCCGTCTGACGGACCTCTACGTGCGTTGACCGAATACAGCCCAAGGGAAGTCCCAGGGCCATCGCGACCAGCAGCATGCCTCCAAGTCTCTTCATGTCCCCTAGATGCAAGCTCAGCCACGGCGGCCACGAGGCGCGTCGATGGGAACAAGGGCGCGAGGCCGTTGCAGCGCATGGTTCGGTCTTCGAGTCATTTCTTCAGAAATTGACCGATGGTGAATATTAACGCTGAGATCAATATGATAGCCCCGAATAGTAGATCGCCGTGCTTCTGGAGGAAGCTCGTTCTTTTCGCCTTCGCCGTGAACACAGCTCGAGCAGCGGTGGGAGGGATTGTGAGGGGAATGCTGACGGCCATGTCTTCTTGTTGTTTCATGTAATCCGCCCACAATGACAATTCCTCGTCCACGCCGACAAACTTGCCGGCCATATCGAAATAACGAAATTCACAATCAACATTCTCGAAACACCCACGAGACTCGTTGCGCAAGATGACTTGAAACTTCCAAGTCGCGCCCTCCCCCACGTCACTGTGCGCCTCGCGTATGACCCACTCGCCGACGGTGAGACCTTTGGTTTTCGATAGAAGTTCAACTGCATTGGTTGATAATGGTGCCACGAGGTTATGCGACCTAACGAGCCAAGCTCAGTGACGGTGGCCACGAGGCGTGTCGATTGGAACAGGGGCGCAAGGCCGCCGTTCGCAGCAGCGCAGGCTCAGGCGGCATGGCCATCAGCATCAGTTTTCAGATAACACGAAACATACGTTGCCGCAATCCAACACTGGCCGCCAATTCCAGCCCCGTCAGGGGCGCAATCGTTGTAGAAACCGCCCGCCAATCATCCTCAGCCCCGTCAGGGGCGACATCATCAGGACGATGCCGCTCCTACGGAGCTTGGGTGTCCACTTCGGACGCGATTCTACATAGATGCCGCGCCTACGGCGCTGCCGACCCAAGCTCAGCGACGGCGGCCAGGAGGCGCGTCGATTGGAACAGCAGCGCGATGCCGCTGTTAGGCGCTGCAAGGCATTAGGCCAACAATTACCGGTCTCCATAATAATCAATGTGTGAGACTACATTCTTGTCGTCAAAGCTGACCTCCAGGAAGCCTTGGAGATTGGCGTCCTTGGGCGGTGGGACCAACGGCACAAAGAACCGCCCCGACAACTTCTGGTAGCGGTAATACCAGAGGAGTTGTGAGTCCCGCACACCCTTGCTCTGTGGCTCGCCCAGCATCTGTCAGACCTCCTCCATTGTTGTGCTGCTAACTTGAAGGCGCAACTTGATGTCTTGTGCGGTCATCGAGGACATCTGGCGACTGCCATTCACACAGCCGGCAAGTGACACGGCTGCGGCACATAAAACTAGCGTGTGTCGGATAGCGCGCATGTTGGCCTAGACCCAATATCAGCCACAGCCGCCGGCAAGGGGGTGGAGCGCGCGCGGCCCGCGGACGAACGGCCGCGGCGGTGGAAACGAAAAGCGAGGCTGCTATGGCCGCTCCGCTCGTTCAAACTTTCAGCAACTCTTTCGCTTCGGCCACACCCGGAGCGGGCCGGCCGTATTCGCTGGCCGTGACGCGGGCCAACGCCACAAGCTGACGCCAGCGGAATGGGGCGCGCGTGGCTGCGAATTCTTCGGAGGCAGTCCTGTAGTACTTCTCGGCGTGCAACGCGCCGTCTTCGCTCACCGCGTAGCGGAGCAGGAGATCGAACACCGGACGCGGCGCATGGCCCAGTTCGCCGTAGCGATGGATGATCGCCCCGGCGCGGGCCTGAAGGTTCTGCCGGATGGCTTCATCGGCTTCCTTGATGAGCGCATCGGCCTCGGTGGATTTGATGCCGTCGAGGTGGTACTTCACGGGAATCGGCTGCCAATTCTGGAAGTCGCCGCCGCGATTGGTGCGGTCGAGCGCGACCTGGTAGGCGCCGAGGATGAGACACGCATAGGTGTTCCGGGTGTTGCTCACGCGGGCCATGTTCCGCCAGGCGTTGGCGGAGTCGCACGCATGGACCCCGATGGAATCGCCATGAACGCTGCCGACGGGCTTGCCGGGCGATTCGCCCTGCGGCGTGCGGCCGTGGTCGCGCAAGACGAGTTGGTTGGCGGCCAGGGAAATCGCTTCGCCAATCGCATCCGGCGTGAAGCCTTCCGCCAATGCGGCGGCGGCGGCTTCCGCGGCTTGCGAGGCGGTTGACGTGAAGAATGTCTGGCTCAGCTTTTCGACCCAGGCGTCGTCGGCTTCGCGTTTGCCTGGGGCGCGTTCGAGCAGCTTGTGTTGCTCCAATAGCTTGGGCAAAAGAGTTTGCGATTCGGTCGCCTCGGCGGAGCGCGAGTTAGACTCGGCTCGCACGCAATAGCGGACGGATTGGCGCAGGAGCGTTTCCGCGTGGGCGCGCCCGGTCAGATCGAGCAGGCTCCACGCCCGATAGGGGAGCACGACCCGATGCACTTCCGTGGACTCCTGCACCGTGTGGAGCAGGTAGTTGAAAGCATCCTCGGCCGAAACTTGCGCGAGCGCGGCCAGGGTTTCCTCGGCGGCCTTGACATCCTTGCGATGGACGGCGGCGCGCAACGCTTCGCCGGGAGGCAGCCCTTCAGGCAGCTTGCCGGGTTCAACGGGGTGCAGGACTTCGTCCTTTCGCCCGCCATGTTCCTGAATGCGGTTGGTATTCCGGTAAAGGACCTTGAAGACAGGGAGAGGTTGGAGCTTGTCGGGGAGTTCCTTTGACATGTGGAACGCCGGGGAGAGCGCCATCAAGGTGTGGAAACCCACGTAGTCTTCACCGCCGAACGTCCGGGCATTGGCCAGCGCCGCGGCGGCGACAAGCCGGCGGAGGTCGGCGCCGGATTTGAGCTTGCCGGTCAGCGTAGGCAGAAGTCGATTGACGGGCGTCTCCTGCATGAGGGAAACGAGCGGTTCAAGTTCGCCGAAGGAGAGGGCCTTCGAGGCATCGGGCGCATCGAGGGCGAAAGCAGGGGCCAGGCCCAATTCGGAGGCGATCGCGCCGCCGACGGAGGCGATGATCATGCCGCGGCCGACGTCCGCGAGGAATTCACGACGGGTGTTGGTAGTATTCATAGGAGGATTCCCGGGTTGCACGGTTTTAGTGCCATGCTTGGGTGATAAGACTCCGGGGCCGGAGAGTCAAGCCAATGAATGTAAGGGTTCTGTAAGCGATGTGATTCAGCCAAGATACGGAATCGTCAGCGGCCCTTGCGGCAAGGCGGCCAAAGTGGCACCGGGACCGAGCCGGTCGAGTTCATCGCGCACCGCGGAGGCGATGTCCGGGCAGGGAACGAGATGGGCCTGCCGTACGATTGGATCCGGAAGGGTGCTGTAAAGGAGAACCCGGGCCTTGCGTTGGATCAGTGACTGAATTTGCGCCTGCCATTGCTCGGGCTGGACGAAGCCGGGCGTGGCGAGGAGGGCAAGAATCTCCTCGGGGCCGCCCACCGAGCGGAGCAGTTTGTCCAGCGGGCTGCCGGCCGGGATGCCTTCGCGACATTCGCAGGCCAGAATGATGAGGCCGCCCGGTTTCACGATGCGCGCAGCGGCGCTCATGCCCTTGACGCCTTGATAAAGATTCAAGTCGAGCGGATAACCGCTGTTGGTGGTGACGACGATGTCGAAAGGCGCGCTGACCCGTTGCATGGCGGACTGACGAACGAATTCGCATCCGGTCTTGTGCGCCGCCAGAATGTCGCCCGCGAAAACGTTCGTGATTTGGCGCCGCTCGTTGAGGGTGACATTGAGGATGAAGCTCGGACCGACGCGCAAGGCGACGTCGCGCAGCTCCTCCCAAAGCGGATTTCCCTCCGTGACGCCAAACGTGGCGTTCGGGTCGCCGATGTTTTTCGCGCCGTGATTGCAGACGATGCTTTCGAGCGCGGCCGTGCCGGGGATGATGCCCTTGATACCGCCGCTGAAGCCGGCGAAGAAGTGCGGCTCGATGAACCCGGTGACGATGCGAACGTCCGCATCGACGACGTGGCGATTGATGAGCGCGGGGGTGACGCCGTCGCGCATCGTGCCGAGCTGGACGTGCGCGGAGCGGTCTTCGGGTTCGTGGTTGAGCACGCGATAATTGCGGACGACTTCCGGAGTGAGCATCTTTTCCAGCTCGGCTCGCGTGT
>DASTLJ010000355.1:0-3314 GCA_035715125.1 Verrucomicrobiia bacterium | reverse complement strand
CGACCTCACCACCGGCAAACGCAGCGAGACCATCATCCCGCAGCAGGCGCTTTTCATGATGAACGGCCCGCTGGTGGTCGAGCAGGCCCGGAACCTCACGCTCCGGCCCGACTTCAAGGCCCTGCCCCAGGCTGAAGAGCGAATTAAGCTTCTTTTCAAACTCATCTACCAGCGCGCGCCCACCGAGGTGGAGCTGAAGCTGGCGCTCGATTATCTCCACAGCGAATACGGGGCCACCACGGCCAACGCCGGAGCGCTCGCCTGGGAATATGGCTACGGGGAATTCGACCCCGCGGCCAAGCGAGTCGACCACTTCGTTCAGCTGACCAGGTTCAACGGTCGCGCCTGGGTCCTCGGCAATCGCCAGGCCACCGGCCAAATCGGCAACGTCTCCCTCACCGCAACGGGCGGCACGCCCGGCCACGGCATGCCCCATGCCGCCATCCGCCGCTGGACGGCGCGCCGGGACGGTTTCATCGCCATTGACGGCGTGATCCGCGGATCGTCGAAAAATGCGGCCGACGTCGTGCGGGGCTGGATTGTTTCCAGCGGCACCGGTCTGCTCGGGACCTACACGCCGCAAAAGGGTCAATTGTCCGCCACGCTCCCCCGAGTGCTGGTGAAACGTGGCGATACCATTGACTTCGTCGTCGCCGGCCAGGGCCCGTTCACCTGGACGCCGACCGTTCGTTTCAGGGAAGGAGTCAGGCCCGGCGAAGTGGCGGAATGGAACGCGGAGAAAGACTTCAGTGGCACGGTGGCGCCGAAGCAAATGGAAGCGTGGGAAAAGTTCGCGCAGGTGCTGCTGGAAACCAACGAGCTGACGTTTGTCAATTGAACATCAGTCGACGAAGGACGCTCCGTTGGCGAGGAGCAGCGCATGGGCGTATTCGGCCCACGCGTCCAGCGGTTTCATCTCGCGCACGCCGGCTTTGCGGGCCGCGATGAAGGCCTCACGCCTGGTTTTCAGTTGTTCCGGCACCTTGCCTTTGTCGAAATTAATCCGCTTCGATGCGATCGTGGCCGGCGCGCTGTCCGCCGGGGTGGCGGCGTCCTCGAGAAACTCCAACCCGAGCTGAATCTCCTCCGTGCGCGGCGGGCGCTGGTAGATGATGTTGTAGAGCCGCTTGATTTTTTCTTCGTCGGTTGGGCAGAGCTTCACATCCGGTCGTTGGACGACGTTGCGCGCCTGTTCGACGACCAGCGGACTGTTCATGAGGTAAAGGGACTGTTGCGGCACGGTGGTTTCGTAACGCCGGCCGTTTTCCATCTCCGGGTTCGCGAAATCGAAATGGTTGAATACTTCAGGCAGATCCGAGCGATCGATGTAGCCGTAGATGGTGCGGCGCGTCGTGTAGCCGATGTCTTGCGGGCGATGGCTCGGCTCGAGCACGAGGGCGGCGCGGAAGCTTCGGCCCTTGACCAGCGCGAGTGGCACGGATTTACCGTAGAGGTTGGTGTCGAGCTTGCCGCCGAGGGCGAGCAGCGAATCGCGCAATGGCTCAAATTCCAACCGGCGGATGTTCTGGCGCCAGAGCAGCCGGTTAAACGGATCGATTTGCGAGTAGCGCGGATGATTGTCGCTGCTCTGCTGGTAAGTCGCCGAGAGCAGGATGAGCCGGTGGAGATGTTTGATGCTCCAGGGTGCGGCCGGGGCAGCGTTGGATTGGGCCAGGGAGGAAGCGGGCGCAGCTCCGGAACCGTTGCGCGTGGCCGCGGGCAGCGAAGGTTCCATGAATTCACTGGCCAGCCAGTCGAGCAGCTGCGGATGAGTGGGGGCCGAACCCATTGCCCCAAAGTCGTCGGGCGTGGCCACGATCCCTTCACCGAAATGATGCTGCCAGATGCGGTTGACCATCACGCGGGCGGTGAGCGGATTGCTCCTGCTCGCGATGGCATTGGCCAGTTCGACGCGCCCGCTGCCGAGGCGGAACGGCTGGCGATTCGGCCCGGAAAGGCATTCGAGAAAACGGCGCGGGACGATTTCGCCTTTGTTTTCCGCCTCACCGCGGAGGAAGACCGGCGAGTCCTTGGGGTTGGGGTTGTCCAGGAGCACGTGGGCGCGGGGCGGGGCGCCCGGGTGCGTCAGTTCCAGCGCGTCGACTCTGTTCTGCAACTCGATGCGTTCCCGCAAGACAGCTCGTTTGGCCTGTTGGTTGGCCTTGCGGAAGCGCGGCAGCAATGCGTCGAGTTGCATCTGCAGGTTGGTGCGCTGGGTGTAGTAGTCGGCGTAGTCCGGGAGATGGGTCGGGTCACCGCCGATCAGGGGGAGCACCTTCGGCTCGTGCGTGCTCGCGAAAATGCCGCGCAGCGAATAGTAATCCTTCGTCGGGATTGGATCGAACATGTGGTCGTGGCAACGGGCGCAACTCACCGTCAGGCCGAGGAACCCTTTGGAGACGACATCGATGCGGTCGTTGATGATGTCGTTTTCGTTGTTCTGAAAACGCTCGCCGAGCGTGAGGAAGCCGAGGGCGGCCAGCGCGGAGTTGTCCTGGCCGAGCGGGAGTTTGTCGGCCGCGATTTGTTCGAGGACGAAGCGGTTGTAAGGCTTGTCCTGGTTGAAGGATTTGATGACGTAATCGCGGTAGGTCCAGGCGAACGGGTAGAGGGGCGATTCCCGCGGGCGCTTGATTTCCCCCTTGGTATCCGAATAACGGGCGACGTCGAGCCAATAACGGCCCCAACGCTCGCCGTATTGCGGCAGGGCGAGCAGATGCTCGACCACCTTCTCGAAGGCCTCGGGCGCAGCGTCGTCCAGGAACGCCTGCACTTCCTCGGGCGTCGGCGGCAGGCCGATCAGATCGAAATAGACACGGCGCAACAGCGTGCGCTTGTCGGCCGGCGGAGAGGGTTTCAAGCCTTGTTCTTCCAGTTGGCCCAGGATGAAGGCGTCGACTGGAGTCTTGACCCAGGCCCCATTCGTGACCGCCGGCGGCACCGGTCTCGTGACCGGCTGGAATGACCAGTGAGTCCGGGGATTTGAAATTTGAGATTTGAAATTTGAAATGTCCGGCGCGGGCGCACCCATCTTTACCCATTGGACAAGGTCGGCGATTTGGGGGTCCGAGAGCTTCTCGCCTTTGGGCGGCATTTGCAGGTCCGGGTCACTGTAACGGACAGCTTTGATGAGCAGACTGTTCTCGGGATCACCGGCAACGATCGCCGCGCCCGACTTGCCACCCTTGAGGAGCCCCGCGCGTGTGTCCAGCAGCAGGTCGCCCTTCACTTTGGCCGCCTGGACGCTGTGGCACTTGTAGCAGTGCTGTGCGAGGAGGGGACGGATCTTGTTTTCAAAGAACGCGGTGTCGCGG
>DASTLJ010000354.1:0-2284 GCA_035715125.1 Verrucomicrobiia bacterium | reverse complement strand
CGAAGTAGAACCGCCTGGCCTCGCGGCTCTCGTAAAAGGAAGGCTTGCCAGCCTCGAGCAGTTCGCGCACAAGCCGGGGCACTTCGCGGCCTTCCTTCTCCAGGCGCGCGGCAGTCGCGCGCACGCCCAGCGCGTCCCACGTCTCGAAAGGGCCGAGTTCAAAGTTGAAGCCCCACTTCATCGCGTGATCGATGGTCACGATGTCGTCGGCAATTTCCGGAACGCGGTTGGCCGCGTAGCAGAGGAGAGTGCTGAGGTGCTTCCAGACAAACGCGCCGGCTTGGTCGCGGGCGGCGCAGAGCGAGCGCAGGCGCTCGGCGGGGTCGGCGAGCCTGGCGACGGCGGCAAGTGAGGCGAATTGGGCTTCGCGGCGCGGCCGGTACCCAAACGTGTTCGGATCAAGCGTGAGATACTCGGTGCCCTTTTCCGACTTGATCTTCTTGTAAAAGCCCTGGCCCTTCTTGTCGCCCCACCAGCCGCGCTTGACCATTTCCTCGATGAAGCCGGGCAATTTGAAGATGGCTGCCTGTTCGTCGTGTGCCAGTTCACCGGCGAAGTTTTTCCCGACCTGCGCCATCAGGTCCACACCGACCAGGTCGCAGAGCCGGAAGGTCGCGCTCTTGGGCCGGCCGATGGCCTGGCCGGTAATGGCGTCCACCTCATCGAAGCCCAATCCCTCCTCGAACGTGAGCCACATCACGTGCTGCATGGCGAAGCAGCCGATGCGGTTCGCGACGAAGCCGGTGGTGTCCTTGCAGCGCACGACGCCTTTGCCCAGCACCCCCTCGCTGAACTCGCGAAAAGCATCGAGCAGCGCCGGGGCGGTGTCGCTCGTAGGAATGATCTCCAGCAGCCGCAGATAGCGCGGCGGGTTGAAGAAATGAGTGCCAAAAAATCGCCGCCGGTAATCGCGCGGGAGGCTCTCAGTCATGCCGTTGATGGAGAGGCCGGAAGTGTTGGTGGTGACGATGGCGTCGGGCCGGGCGTAGGCGGCGATCTTCGCGTGGATATCACGCTTCAGACCCATTCGCTCCAAAACGGCTTCGATGATCCAGTCGGCGTCCTTCACCGCCGCCAGATCGTCCTCGACGTTGCCCAGGGTGACAAGGCTGGCGGCCTCAGGGACGAAGAACGGCGGGGGCGACAGCTTCCGCGCACGTTCGAACAGCGCCTTCGTCACGCGGTTGCGCACCGCGCGATCGTTCAAGGTCAACCCGCGCTTTTGCTCTTCGGGCGTGAGTTCGGTGGGCGGCACGTCCATGAGCAGGGACGGGATTCCGACGTTGGCAAGGTGTGCGGCGATTTGCGCGCCCATGTTGCCCGCGCCGATGACAGCAGCTTTTCGGATGTTGAGCATGGTTGTGCTTACTGGTTTCTCAGTTCGCGCCGCAGATATTTTCCCACGCCGGACTTCGGCAACGAATCTCGGAAAACGATCTGCCTTGGCACTTTGTACGCCGCCAACCGCTTGCGACAAAAGGAAATGATTTCCTCCGCGCTGGCCGCGGCACCGTCCCGCAAGACGATAAAGGCTTTAACCGTTTCCCCGCGATACTCGTCCGGCACGCCCACGACCGCCGCTTCTTTGACCTGCGGATGCTCGAAGAGAACTTCCTCCACGTCGCGCGGATAGACGTTGAAGCCGCTGGCGATGATCAGGTCCTTCTTGCGGTCCACGATGTAATAGTATCCGGCCTCGTCGCGCCGGGCGAGGTCGCCGGTGAGGAGCCAGCCGTCGTGAAGCACCTGCGCCGTTTCAGCGGGTTTGTTCCAATAACCCTTCATCACCTGCGGGCCGCGGACGGCAATCTCACCCACCTCGCCCAGGGGCAGCTCGCGCGTGCCGGTCGGGAGATCCACGATGCGGACCTCGGTGCCAGGAATCGGGAGGCCGATACTGCCCGCTTTGGCCAGGCCGTCCGGCGGGTTGACGTGCGTGACGGGTGAAGCTTCCGTCAGGCCGTACCCCTCGACGAGCCGGCCGCCGGTGAGCTGCTCGAACTTCTGCCTGACCTCGACCGGCAAGCACGCTCCTCCGCTCATGCAGACGCGGAGCGATTTGAAGCCGTAGCGCTCGACGTTCGGCGCGTTGTTGAAGGCGACATACATGGTCGGCACGCCGTGGAACATGGTCGGCCGATAGTTGCGGACGGCGTTCAACGCGGTGCGCAGCTCGAAGCGCGGCAGGATAATCACCGTGCCGCCCGCGAACACCGAGCAGATCATCACGCACGTCATCGCGTAGATGTGGAACAGGGGCAGAGCGGCGACCATCACTTCCGGC
>DASTLJ010000353.1:0-12112 GCA_035715125.1 Verrucomicrobiia bacterium | reverse complement strand
CCGGCCAGGTTCACTCCACCCCCGGGCAGCGATCCACCGGCCATCGAGCAACTGATCGCGGACGGTTGGGGCTACGCATTCCTGAATCCCACAACTGTTCAGGCCGATAACGGCGCGGGTCTCACCAGCGGCATCATCGGGCTGGTCAACAAAGGCCAGCCGCGCAAGCCGGACGATTGGGGCGCGTTGCGCGCGTGGGCCTGGGGCGCCAGCCGCGCGCTGGATTATTTCGAGACGGACAAGGCGGTGGACGCCAGGCAAGTTGGACTCGAAGGCCATTCCCGCTACGGCAAAGCCACGCTCGTGGCGATGGCCTATGACCCGCGTTTCGCAATCGCCTACGTCAGTTCCTCCGGCGCGGGCGGGGCGAAACTGCATCGCCGCGATTGGGGCGAGATTGTAGAAAACGTCGCGGGCGCCAGCGAATACCATTGGATGGCCGGCAACTATCTCAAATACGCCGGGCCGCTGACCTGGGACGACCTGCCCGTGGACTCCCATGAACTGGTCGCGATGTGCGCGCCACGCCCCGTGTTCCTGAGCGCGGGCGCTACGAAGGGCGACGGCTGGGTCGATGCGAAAGGGACATTCCTCGCCGGCGTTGGCGCGGGGCCGGTCTACGGACTTCTCGGCAGGAAGGCGATGAAGGAGAGCGAGTTTCCGGCCATTGATACATACGTCGAGGGCGACGTGTCCTTTCGGCAGCACAGCGGCGGTCACACCGACGGCCCGAACTGGCCGACCTTCCTAGAATTCGCCGACAAATACATCAAGGCGCCGGGTGCCGGCGCCGAGAAGAAGTCCAGCCGCTGAACACGTAAAAGGGGTCCTCACTTTTTGCATTCGAAAGTTAACGCGCCATGTTCGCTGTAAGGAAGGAGTGCAGAAAGTGAGGACTGGGTGACACCTTTTCGGGATTGCGGGAAACTTCGGCAAGCTGAACGCCAACGGCGTTCCATCTTTCAGCCCAGGGTTGGCGCGAAAGCGCCTACCCTGGGTGCAGGCAGTGGATGGGCCCAACCCTGAAAGGGTTGCATCCCACACAGCGGCGGCTGCAACCCTTACAGGGTTGGGCAGGCCGCGCCGGGTCAACCCAGGCTAGCGGCTGCGCCGCAACCCTGGGCTGAAGGATGGAACACCTTTGGTGTTCCCCGGAAATCCGTGAAACACCATCCTTTTACTCGACAAAGGCATGGGGTCATGGGAATGAAAAACATCAAGCCATGAGAACCTGGGGCATCGGAGCAATAGGCCTCGCCGCTATGTTTCTCGTGGCGATGGACGCTGCGGAGATTCCAGTCGCCACCGGCATTCCCAATCCCGCCGACGCGCCGAAGCCGATGTCGCCGGAGGAGAGCGCGCGGGCGTTTCAGTTGCCCGAGGGGTTTCGCATCGAGGTCGTGGCCAGCGAGCCGCTCATCGCGTCGCCTTCGGCGGTGTGCTGGGATGAGCGCGGACGGATGCTCGTAAGCGAGCTGCACGGCTACAACCTCGAAGGCCAGCTCGACATCGAGGAGTTGAACAAGACGGGCAAGCTCGACACGCAGGTGCGCCGCGTGCAGGCGGCCGAAAAGTTCAAGCAAGCCGCGCGCAGCGGCACTTATGGGGTGATCAAATGGCTCGTCGATACGAACGGGGACGGGCGCATGGACAAGGCCGTCATTTGGGCGACCAATCTGCCTCCGGCCTGTGGCCTGGTGCCGGCGCGCGGAGGCGTGATCGTGGTTTGTGCGCCGGACATCGTTTACCTCGCGGATCGCGATGGGGACGGCGTGCCGGAAACGCGCGAGGTTTTGTTCACAGGATTCAGAACGGGCGCATTGGAGCGCGGCATCAATGCGCCGCTGTGGAACGTGGATGGCTGGATCTACGTCGGACGCGGGCACGGCGGCGGCACCATTCGCGGGCCGCATCTCGCCAAGCCGGTTCAACTGCCGGACTCGGACTTCCGCATCCGCGCGGATGGCAGCGCGATTGAACCGGTGACCGGCGGGACCCACACGCTGGGCTTCGCTTTCACCGAGTCGGGCGAAAGGTTTGTCTCTACGACCACGGTTCCGGGCGTTTTCATCGCGCCGCTGCCATCGCATTACCTCGCGAGAAATCCCGACGCGGCGATGCCTTCGTTGAGTGTCGCCACCGGGGACAAGCGGGCCTACCAAATCTCCCAACCTCACCCGTGGCGGCAGAAACGTGCGGAGGATGCGGCTTACGCGAAATTCTACCGCGACCGCTACGGCGCGGCGGAGAGCGAGGCCAGTGGATGGTTCACGTCCGCGTGCGGGGCGTTCGTGTATCAGGACAAGGTGCTGCCTGGGTTGCGCGGGCAATTCTTCGTGTGCGAGCCGTCGGGGAATATCATCCACCGGTCGGTGATCGAAGCCGATGGTTCCGCTCTGAAACTGAACCGCGCGCCGGGCGAGGAGCGATCGGAGTTCGCCGCCAGCCGCGACGGTTGGTGCCATCCCATCCGCCTGCTGCACGGGCCGGACGGCGCCATCTGGATCGTGGATTACTACCGCGAAATCATCGAGGACTACTCAGCCATTCCCCGGCATCTGCAACAGCAATACGGCCTCTACGCCGGCCACGATCGCGGACGCATTTACCGCCTTACGCATCGCGACGCACCGCCCGCGCCGCCGTCCGATTTGAGCGCGCTCGATGCGAAGTCGCTCGCGCGAGAAGTCGCCAGCCCGCTGTTCTGGCGGCGCGAAACGGCGCAACGTCTGCTTTGCGAGCGCGGGGAGAAATCCGCCGTGCCGCAACTGCGCGAACAACTGATTTCCAGGAACGACGAAGCCTCCGTCGTCATCAGCACGCTGCGAACACTGGAGGGTCTCGGCGCGCTCGCTCCTTCCGATGTCCGCCCGTTCCTCCGACACGCCGAGGCCTCTGTGCGCGTTCACGCTTTGCAATTGGCCGAGCGTTGGTTCGCCACCGACCCGGCGACTTTGGATGCAACGCTCGCCTCCGCCGCGTCGGAGGCAAACCCGCGCGTCGCGATACAATTCGCCCTGAGTCTTGGAGAGTCCCGCGACCCGCGCGCCTTTGCGATGCTGGCCCGCTACGCTCGCGAGCGGCTCGACATCCGCTGGATGGACGCGGCGCTGCTCTCATCCCTGCACGCCCGCGGCGGTGAAATGCTGGAGGAACTGCTGCGCGAGCCGACCGCTTCCGCACCGTTTCTCGACAAGCTCGCCGCCACTGTTTCCGCCCGGAGTGACCGCGCGGAACTTTCCCGGACCTTGAATGCCATCCGCTCCTCGGCATCCGAGCGACAGGCCGCGCTCCTCGCCAGCCTCGCCAAGGGCCGCGCCAATGCGAAACGTCAGCCGCTTGATGACGCCGCCGCCAGCCGCGCCCTCGCTGCGTTGCTGGCCAGTCCTTCGCCAGAGGTCCGCGCCGCCGCGCGAAGCCTGGAAGATACGTTTGTGCCCGCGCCGCCGGACGACGAGTCCATCGCCGGTCTGCCGACGCCCGGACCGGCCGTGAGCGAAGAGACCATTCGCCGTTATGTCGCGGCATTGTCCGCCTCGCGCGACACGAATCGCGGACACGAAATCTTCCTTTCGGCGTGCGCCACCTGCCATCGCGTCTGCGAAGAAGGCATCCATTTCGGTCCTGATTTGATGGGGGAGTTGGGAATCGCCGAGGAATCGCTCGTGCGAAATCTGCTGCTGCCTTCAGAACGGATTCGGCCAGGCTTCGAGACGACGTTGGTCGAGACCGACGCGGGAACTTCGTTCGCCGGACTGTTGCACGAGGATGGCGCCACGAGCCTGACGCTGCGCCAACCCGGCGGCGTGGAAAAAGTCGTTTTGCGCAAGGACGTCAAAGGGGTCCGACGCGCGGCGGGGTCGCTGATGCCGACCTTTGCCGAGGCGCTGCCACCGGCCGACGTGGCCAACGTGCTGGCGTGGCTCCGGGGCAATCTGAAAGCGCCGCCGCCGGGCCGCGTCGTGCTCTTCGACGAGGAACTCGGTTTTGCCACCCTGCTCAACGAAGGCGGTGGCCGCGCGGAGGTCGTTTCGATCCAGGCGTATGCCGGGGCGTTATGCCTGCGCGTCACGCCGCCACAGCGGTACAGCGCGCGCATCGCCGGCTGGAACTACCGCATCGTGGAGAAACCGTCTGCGCCGGATGAGTTTCGTTACCTGCGCCTCGCCTGGCGTTCGAGCGGTGAGGGCGTGATGGTGGAATTGGCTTCCAACGGTCAATGGCCCAAGCCCGACGAGGCGCGCCGCCGGTACTTCGCCGGAAAAAACACCACGTCCTGGGAGGCGCGCGGCGTGAGTGCCGTCGTTCCGACAGGATGGCGCGAGGAAGTCTTGGACCTTTGGAAGGACTGTGGCGCTTTCACCCTCACCGGCATCGCGCCCACCGCGATGGGTGGCGCGGCGTTTTTCGACCGCATTGAGTTGATCCAGCAGAAGGCCGAGGAGACGGCAGCCACGCCGCGCCTGCAGTAGTATCTGGCTACAACGCCTATTGTAAGAGCGGTCGGCCAGCCCCCTCACCCTAACCCTCTCCCCCGATGGGGGAGAGGGAGACGCCCCGGAGAGCGTCAGAGTGCACCCCGGCTTTCATTGGAAACGGTCTCAGACTTGACCCGCGGCGGCGGAACCGATTTGCTCGGAGATTCCGTGGCAATGAATCCGGACAAAACAACGCTCGATGAACTGCGCATTGACCGCCCGAGCGCCGCGCGCGGCAAACTGCCGGTCGGCCCGATTGCAGCCGCGTTGGTCGTCGTTGTCGCGGCCGTCGCCGTGATTTGGTGGTTCAACCGGACCAAACCCGCCGTTGTCCGCACGATCACCGTCCAGGAGCCAGCATCGGGAAGTGACAACATTCTCCTCAATGCCTCCGGATACGTGACGGCCCGGCGCCAGGCGACTGTTTCCTCCAAAGTCACTGGCAAGGTGATCGAGGTGCTGGTGGAAGAAGGGATGAAAGTCGAGGCCGGCCAGGTGCTGGCGCGGATTGATCCATCCAACGTGGAGAAAAGCCTCCATTTGGCCGAAGCGCAGGCCGACTCGGCCCGCAAAGCGCTGGAGGAGACCCGGGCCAATCTCGAGCAGGCCGAGCGCGAATTTCGCCGCGTCACTCAACTCGTGTCCAACAACGTCGCCAGTGCCTCGGAGCTGGATCGGGCCGAGGCGTTGGCCAAGTCGCTGAAGGCCCGATTGGAACGGCAACAAGCCGACGTGGCCGTCGCGGAGCGCGAAGTGGCCCTCTGGAAACAGCAGCTCGATGACACGATCATCCGCGCCCCTTTCTCCGGGATTGTGATTTCCAAAAATGCGCAACCGGGGGAAATGATCTCGCCCATGTCGGTCGGCGGCTTCACACGGACCGGCATTTGCACCATCGTGGACATGAGTTCGCTGGAGATCGAAGTGGACGTGAACGAGAGCTACATCAACCGGGTCAAGCCGGCTCAACCGGTGGAAGCCACGCTCGATTCCTATCCCGACTGGCAAATTCCCACAAAAGTGATCGCGATCATCCCCACGGCCGACCGGCAAAAGGCCACGGTGAAAGTGCGCGTGGGATTCGAAAAGCTTGACCCGCGCATCCTTCCGGACATGAGTGTGAAGGTGGCGTTCCAAAACGCCTCTCACGCGGCCTCTTCCTCCTCATCCGATGAGGAGAAGGCCGGGATGCGGGGGAGCAAGACCATTCCCAAATCGGCTGTTCGCCAACACGAGGGTCGCGACGTCGTGTGGGTCGTTCGCGACGGACGCGCGGAACGGCGCGCCGTGACGGTAGGGACGACACGCGGCGACGACGTCGCCATCGCGGCCGGTTTGAGCGGAGGCGAAAAAATCGTGGTCGACCGAACGGACCATTTGGCCGAGGGCGCCCGAGTCACTGAGGAAAAACGATGAACACGAACGATGGAACCCTGGTCCGCGTCCAGGGCGTGGATAAAGTCTTTCACCGCGGGTCCGAAGAGATTCACGTCTTGTCGGGCCTGGAGCTGGAGGTACCCAAAGGCGAGTTTCTGGCGCTGATGGGGCCTTCGGGTTCCGGCAAATCCACGTTGCTAAATTTGATCGGTGGCCTGGACCGGGCGACGCGCGGCTCGGTCCAAATTGGCGGCGAACGCGTCGACCAGATGTCCGACCGCCAACTGGCTGCCTGGCGGGCGCGCCACGTGGGATTGGTGTTTCAGTTCTACAACCTGCTTCCCGTGCTGACGGCGGAACGAAACGTCGAGCTGCCGTTGCTGCTGACGCACCTTTCAAAATCGGAACGGCGGAAGCACGTGGAAGCGGCCCTCCGGATCGTCGGCCTGTTGCAGCGCAGCCGGCACTACCCTCGACAGCTTTCAGGAGGTGAACAGCAGCGCACCGGCATCGCTCGCGCCATCGTCACCGACCCGACCCTGTTGCTGTGCGACGAGCCGACCGGTGACCTCGATCGCAAATCCGGCGATGAAATCCTGGGCCTGCTACAGGCGCTCAATCGCGAGCAAGGCAAGACAATCCTGATGGTGACGCACGATCCGCACGCCTCGGCGCGGGCCAGCCGCATCGTGTATTTGAACAAGGGCCAGCTCTTCGCGGAGAAACCGGAATGAACGGGCGAAATCCGAATTGCGGTAAGCCAGACGCGCCGCCTCGCGGAGGCTGGGCGGTAGATCCCGATAGAGCAGCCAGAAGCTCGTTGTGCCGCGCGAAGTCAAGCAGGGCGATCAAACTCTGCGTCCGAAGTCTCCGCCAAGGCCGTCGGATCCCGACGATATTCTGCCTGCGCCTGATCCAGCAGCGCGCTGAGGGCCGGCCGTGGACGCGCGTCGTGGATTATCCGTCCCCATGCCGCATCGCCGTCCAGTTCGGGCAAAAGTCCGGGCAAATCCGCGATGAGTTTTTCGCGTTCGGAACGAGACAAGCTTTGGATGGCGGCTTCGATTTCTTGCGCCGTGCTCATGGCAGAAGATTACGCCGCCGTCGCCACGCCGGCAAGCTCGCATCTGACCGTCTGTCCACTGCGCGTTTGGAAACAGACGGTGAGACGCTGCACACGAGCCGGATCACAGAAGGGCTGGCAGTGCTCCGTCACTCCACCCCGCTCATTTTCCGGCGCTTGCCATGAGATTCCTTTCCCTCATCTGGAGCAACCTGAAGCGCAAAAAACTGCGCACGTTGCTGACGCTTCTTTCGATCTTTGTTGCCTTTGTTCTGTACGGACTGTTGTGCACGATCAAAGAGGCCTTCACGGCCGGGATCAGCATGGCGGGAGCGGACCGGCTCATGGTCCGGCACAAAGTGTCCTTCATCCTGAGTCTGCCGGTGTCGTACAAAGATCGCATGGAACGGATACCGGGCGTCGCTTCCGCCGTTCATTTCACGTGGTTCAACGGCACGTACAAGGAGCCGAAAAACGTCATACCCAGCTTTCCGGTGGAGCCGGGGCCGTTCCTGGCGATGTACCCGGAGTACCGTCTTCCGGAAGAACAGAAGCAAGCCTGGTTGAAGACGAGGAACGGCGCGATCATCGGGCGGGCCCTCGTGGATCGTTTCAAGTGGAAGATTGGCGACCGCATCCCACTGAGCTCCCCGATCTGGCCGCGCAAGACAGAGGGGGCCTGGGAGTTCGAAATCGTGGGCATCTATGAGGGCGCAAAAAAGGGCACCGACACTTCGGCATTTTATTTTCGGTACGACTATTTCGACGAATCGCGCCAGCGCGGGGAGGGAATGGTCGGTTGGTACGGGGTTCGCATAAAGGACCCCGAGAGGGCTGTGGAAATTGCCAGGGCGGTGGATGAGGAGTTCGCGAATTCGCCGTACGAAACGAAGGCCGAACCGGAGGGCGCCGTCATGCAGGGATTCGCGCAACAAATCGGCGACGTCGGCAGCATCCTGATCGCGATACTCAGCGCCGTGTTTTTCACGATCCTGCTCGTAGCCGGCAATACGATGGCCCAGGCGGTGCGCGAGCGGACCGAGGAACTGGGCGTTCTGAAAGCGCTGGGTTTCACGAACGAGCGGGTGCTGGCGCTGGTGCTGTTCGAATCGTGCCTGATCGCGGCCGTGGGTGGGCTGGCCGGCTTGGGGGTGGCCTGGCTCGTGACCTCGGCCGGCAGCCCGGTCCCGGCGATGCTGCCTGTCTTTTATTTGCCGGTGCGAAATGTGATCCTCGGTGTGGTGCTGGTGTTCGCGCTTGGCTTCGTGGCGGGCATCCTGCCTGCGCTCCAGGCCATGCGACTCCAGATCGCCGTCGCATTACGGAGGCACGCGTGATCAGGCCGGGTGGACCTAACGCGATGGGCCAGGCTTGCTGGTCAGCCCGGCCGTCTATCGACTGGGTAAAGGAACCTGTACAAAGCACTCCCGCAAGAGGGCCGCTGGCCGCCATTTCACACCGCGAGCTTCAAGGCGCGACAGGCTGTAGCCGCCGACGTGAGGAGGCGGACGACGTGGCACCACGATCCATCCGCCTCCTCACGTCGGCGGCTACAATTGCTGGTGAGAACTGCAGGCTACTCACGCGGCGCGCGTTCGTGCGTGAGACCGGCCTTGGCTTTGGTGCGCTGGCGCTGGGTCAAACTTTGCTTCCCGCGGCGCCAGCGCCGACGGAGGCGTTTGTCCAGCGCGGTTATTACATGACCTTCATGCGCATGCCGACCTACGGCCTGCCTCAGTGGAAACGGATGCTGGAAGCGATCCAGGCGGATGGCGGCAACCTGCTGATCTTGTGGATGGCCGGCGGGTTTCGGTCGAAGCAATTTCCGATCACCTGGAAATTCAATCAGGAGCACGAAAACGTGCGGCGTGATTTTGGGCGTCAACTCATTGCTTTTGCGCACACGAAAGGCATCCGGGTGCTGTTGGGCTTCACGCCCTTCGGCTATGACGGGGTGAACCAGTACCCACTGGAGCACCCGGAATTGAAGGCCGTGAAGGCCGACGGCAGTTCGACCGACCAGTTCGGCATTTACTGCTGGGGCTGGAATCTCTGCCCGTCGAAGCCGCAATCGCAGCGGTTCATGCGCGAATACGTCCGCGAGATGTTCTTCGAGTTCTATCCCGAGGCCGATGGTTTGATGATCGAATCGAGCGACTACGCCATCTGTCATTGCGCCGAGTGTCGGGGAAAGTTCTTCGAGAGAGAGTTCGAGTTCGTCGAGGCCATCTCGCAGGAAGTCTGGGCGAAGCACCGCGATGCGATGGTGGCGGTCTATCCCCATTACTTCTCCGGCGCAACAGTGCCTGGTTTCGGAGTGGCCGCGGCAACGAAACCGTTTGACCCGCGCTGGACGCTCTTCTTCACTCCACACAGCGCGCATCTGGACGAGAAGCTCATCAAGCAGGCACGGGCAAGTCTTTGGTCTGACGATGGCCCATCGCTGCGCACACCCGAGGCAATCCAGCGCGGCGCGCAACGGGGAAAAAATGCGGGTGTGACCGGCTATCTGCCTTCGCTGGAACCGTTCTCTTTCGTGGCGAACCATGCCGAGGAGGGCGAGAAGTATCTGGTCGGCAGACGCCAGGCGCCCTTCGGGTTGAGATGGCTGAAGCCGGACGAGATGCCGCTCAACGAGCTGCCGGTGCGCGTCAACCGCTTCGCCTATCGAGAGTTTTCCCGCGAACCGGACCTGCCCATGGACGAGTTCAAGCGGCGGTTGGGTGAAATGGTTTTTGGCCGGCACGCCGAGCCCCAAGCCGTGAAAGATCTGCTCCAGCTACAGCATTACGTCGCCCATGCACGGACGTGGTGCCAGGCCTCTCCCATCGTGGACCCGGAGCGCGTTCGGGCCATGAAGGAACGCGGCGAACTGAAGCCGGAGAGGGCTGCCGATTACCGCCTTACCTTGGAAAAGATTCGCGGAATCTCAGAACGCCATCGAGCCAGTACGAACGTCGGCGCGCGTGAACTTCATCGGATTGCCCAGTGGGTGCTCGACCAATGGAAAGGAAAAAGTGCCGAGCTGCTGGCGGAAAGGTGAGCGAACTAATGTCATTCCCATGCTGAACTGGATTGCCCAAATCGTTTCGGTGACGTCTTTCAACCTGCGCTCGATCCCCGAGCGCAAAGGCGCCGTCATCGCCGCGGCGGTCGGCATTGCGGGCGTGGTTGCGGTGCTCGTGGGCGTGCTCTCCATCGCCGCCGGCTTCCGGGCGGCGATGACGGTCACTGGCGCGGCCGACATCGCCATCGTGCTGCGCAGCGGCGCGGACACCGAAATGACCAGCGGCCTCTCCCGGGAAGAGGCCCGCCTCATCGCCGACGCCCCCGGCGTGACGCGCTCCACGGACGGCCCGCTGGCGTCCGCGGAGCTGTTCGTGATCATCAATCTGCCGAAGCGTTCCACCGGCACGGATGCGAACGTGCCGTTGCGGGGCGTCGAAAAGGCGGCGATCCCGGTGCGCGGGGACATCCGGTTCGTCGAAGGCAGGAAGTTCGAGCCGGGCCGCAACGAGGTCATTGTCGGGGCCGGCGCGGCCAGGGCGTTTGCGGGCCTGGAGGTCGGCAGGAAAATCCGTGTCGGCAAGGACGAATGGGCGGTCGTGGGCATTTTTACGGGCGGAGGCGGCGCCGCGGAATCGGAAATCTGGACCGATGCCGCCGTGCTCCAGCCGGCCTATCATCGGGGGGACTCGTTCCAATCGGTCTGTGCCAAGCTGACCTCCCCGCAGGCCTTTCAGCAGTTCTCAAACGCGGTCGTAACGAATCCGCAGCTCAAGGTAAAGGCCCTCCGCCAGGCGGAATTCCTGGCCGGGCAATCCAACATGCTGGTCGGCTTCATTGAAACGCTCGGCGTGTCCATCGCGGCCCTGATGGCGCTGGGCGCCCTGTTCGGCGCCCTGAACACCATGTACAGCGCCGTGGCGGCCCGCACCCGCGAGATTGCCACATTGCGGGCGCTGGGCTTCGGCTCCGGCCCGTTGATCCTCTCCGTGATGTTCGAAGCTTTGGCGCTGGCGGTGGTCGGCGGCGCAGCCGGGGCGAGCGCGGCGTACTTTGCTTTCGACGGTTTCAAGGCCGCGACGATGAATTGGCAGACGTTCAGCCAGATTGCGTTTGCTTTCAACGTCACACCCCGGCTGCTGGCCGGCGCGATCCTCTGGGCTGCGGCCATCGGGCTGATCGGCGGACTGTTTCCGGCGATTCGCGCGGCGCGATTGCCCATCGCGGCGGGGCTGAGGGAGACGTAGTGGGAAGATGGCTGGAGCATGCGTTCGCAGGCGGCTTCGATTGGTCCCGAAGGGACCGGTGAGAATAGCCCAGCGTTTCAACGCAGGGCTTTGTAGCCGAAATAAATCCGTCCCGAAGGGACGACTGAAGTTTGAGCGTTGAACCGACGGTCCATTCAATCGTCCCTTCGGGACTTGAATTCTCTCGACCTCAGTCCCGGCGTTGAAACGCCGGGCTATTTTCAGGATGTCCCTTCGGGACAGAACCATCCGGCACCGCGTTTGACCTCCCGAGGCCCTTGACCGTAAGCTGCGCGCGTGGCGAACACGTTCGGGCATCTCTTCCGCATCACCACCTGGGGCGAAAGCCACGGCGGGGGCGTCGGCGTGGTCGTGGATGGTTGCCCCCCGAGGCTCAAGCTGACCGAAGCGGACATCCAGCCCGACCTCGACCGCCGGCGCCCGGGCCAGTCCCGCATCGTGTCGCCTCGCAAGGAACCCGACACGGTCCAGATCCTCTCCGGCACGTTCGAGGGCCGGACCCTGGGCACTCCCATCAGCCTGTGGGTGAGGAACGAGGACGCTCGATCCGAGGCGTACACCGAGATGGCCACGAAGTTCCGTCCGAGCCACGCCGACTACACCTACTTCGCCAAGTTCGGCATCCGCGCCTGGCCCGGCGGCGGACGCACCAGCGCCCGCGAAACCATCGGCCGGGTGGCCGGCGGCGCGATTGCGAAAAAGATTCTGCGTGAGCGCTTTGGCGTCGAGGTGCTCGCCTACGTCAAACAGGTCCAGCGCGTCACGGCCGTGATCGATCCCGAGCGGGTCCGGCTACGAGATGTGGAGTCGAACATCGTCCGCTGTCCGGACCCGGCCGCGGCGGCGCGAATGATCCGTTTGATCGAGAAGATGCGCCGCGCCGGCGACAGCGTGGGCGGCATTGTCGAAGGGGTCGTTCG
>DASTLJ010000352.1:0-3587 GCA_035715125.1 Verrucomicrobiia bacterium | reverse complement strand
GATTCTCGACCGGCAGCCGGAAGGCGTGAACTTGGACCGCGTGGCGGAGCTGTACCAGTCGTTGTGAGCGTGGAGGGCGCACCTTGACAGTACCACCGATTTCGTCCTCTTTCCGCGACGCACGAGCGAGGAGGACCGGGGAGTTCTCTCCCGGAGGGAGAAGGCGGACGAATAGCCGTTCCAGTTTGAGTGACGGAGGTTTGAAAAATGGCCAAACTCCAGCTTCCGGCCTCTCAGGGAGAAGTGGGAGTCCGCAGGGGACGAATGGGGACAGTGTCCGGATGCGTCCAATCGCAGGCTGCCGCGCTTGGACGTTTACAGACCAAGCAATCAAGTCTTAACTGGCCGTCAATTCATCGCCAAACATGAATTTCATCTCGTTCCGCTGTCTCCTCGTCGTCCTCGCTGCCTCACCACTTTCCGGACTCCGCGACGCGCGGGCCTGGGACTACGAAGGGCACCGGCTGGTCAATCAACTCGCGCTGGCCTCCTTGCCCACGAACTTCCCGGCGTTTGTCTTCACGCCGGCCGCCAGGGAACGCATCGCGTTTCTCTCCGGCGAACCGGACCGCTGGCGCAATACGCCGGACCTCGCGCTCAAGCACTGCAACGGGCCGGACCACTACCTGGACATCGAGGATTTGGCGCCGATGGGCTTGAAACCGTCCAACGTCAGTCCGCTGCGCTACGTCTTCACGGCGCAGCTCGCCCTGGCGCGACAGAGGAACCCGGGCGCTTTCGCCCCCTTTGACGCCTCCAAGGACTCGGACCAAACGAAATCATTGCCGGGCTTCCTGCCCTGGACGATCACCGAGTATGCCGGGAAGTTGAAGTCGGCGTTTTCGTATTTGCGCGAGCTGGAGCAAGCCGGCACGGCGGAGGAGATCGCCAACGCCCAGGCGAATATTATCTACCTCATGGGCGTGATGGGCCACTTCGTGGGCGACGGCTCGCAGCCGCTGCACACGACCCGGCATTACAACGGATGGGTGGGGGACAATCCGAACCGCTACACCACAACGAACAAGTTTCATTCATGGATCGACGGCGGTTACCTCAACAAGGTCGGTCTCAATCCCCGGGAATTGTTCGCGAAGGTGCGCCCCGCCCGGCTGCTCACCTCGCCGGACGTCGGGGGTTCGAGCACGAACCTTTTTCCAGTGGTCATCGAATACCTTCAAGAGAGCTTCCGGCAGGTGGAGCCGGTCTATCGGCTGGAACGGGACGGGAAGCTTTCCGACCGCCAACCTGCGTCGCCGGAAGGCTATCAGTTCCTCACGGACCGGCTGCTCGTTGCGGGACAGATGCTCGGCGACCTGTGGCTCACCGCCCGGCGCCACGCCCCTCCGGACAATTTCCTGCGAGGGCAACTGACCCTTCGCAAGCTTTCCGCGGAAAGCCCGGTGAAAGGTTCGTTTGCGCCGGAGGGCAGCCCGAAGGCGGACTGAGCCGCGGCGCTGACCGGCGATTCAATAATCTGGTTGCACTGTAGCGGCGGTCTATGACCGCCGTGAGACCGTGAGGAGCTTGGACGGCTTGTGGCGCTCACAGAGCGCCGCTACAGGAGGAACCGCCAGGCGAGTTTGGGCCGCGGGCCAAGCGATTCTGCGTTATCCAAGGCCGCCAACAAGGACCGCACTGCCGCGGCTGTTACCTCGGCGTCGCTGGCGGCGTGCTGGTGGCAATGGCGGGACGGACGGTCCCGTCGGGCTGGAGGTCGAGCAAAACGCGCGGGTCGTACAAATTGATGGGCTGTTTTGCGGCGGCACGCTGACGCACTTCGGCGGCTTGCTCGACGCGCTGTGCCTGCCGGCGGAGGAAAAGCGGATCCTGCAGTTTCCGTTCAAGGTCGGCTTTTTCGGCGCTGACGAGTCCCAAAGTTTCCTTCAAGGAAACGTAGTCGATCTGCCCCTTGTTGAGCTTTTCCTTTTGCGCTGCAATCTCGCGTTCCAGGCCGGGGATGATGCCGGCCTGGCGTTGCCATTCATCCCGCTGCGCCTCCAGCGCGCCGAGGCCGGTGGTTTTGGCGACGAGTTCATTGCGAGCGGCAAGCAACTCCGCCTCCGTGCGTTCAAGCTGCTGCCTGGCCTGGACCAGGCGGTTCGAGAACGACGTCGATTCGGCTGCGCGACGGTCGAGCAGGGCCTGGAGATTGGAATGGGTGACGAATGCGCTGTTCGTCTCCTTTGCCAGCCTGGCAGTGAGTTCGAGGACGTTGCTTTTCTGCGTGGCAATTTCGGTCGTGTACTTCTCAGTCTGCGCGGCGGCGCCGCTGTTGCGCTTGAACAGCGCGAAGCCAAGAGCCAGCACGAGCAGGCCGAGAAGAATGGCAAGGACCTTGCCACCGCCGCCGCCCGATTCCTCGGGGGCGTTCCTTCGGCGGCCGGCGGGCGGGTTGGGGACAGAGGATTCTTCAGGCATAAGTCTCAGCGGTTGGCGTTGTGAGTGGTTTCGTTCAGCGAGGCGACGGTGTCAGGCGCCACTGGCGGCGGAGCCGGGGCAAAATATTTGGTGACGAACTTGCGGAAATTCTGGCGGCTGCTGGAATTCATGGTGCGCTCGACGACGTTGTTGACCCCTTTGAAGCGGATTTTGACTTCCCGGGCGTTGGCGATGGCGACGAGCCGTTGGTCAGCATCAGGTCGGCCTTGGGGCCGAACTCGATGCCCCGCTTGGCGAAGTCGGTGAAGATGCTGTTGTAGATGCGCGGCGCCGAGTATTCGCGCACCAGCATCGTCGTGTTGTCGCCTCCCGCGCCCGAAGTGCCCACCCCCGCGCCGATGATGGTCAGGTTATAGACCTGGAAGTTGGAGATGGGATTGCGCGGGGTCGTGCCCGTGGTGCCGTTGACCTCGCCATTGAGTTCCAGGCCGTAGTTGCGCTTGTCCGGCGGCTGGATGGCAAACCAGAACTGGTGCTTGCCGCTGTGGCCCTGGTCGGTGTCGAAGGCATCGTCGTCGTTGAAGGCGCTGACCAGGTATCGGGTGTTGACGGTGCCGCCGAAGAACTCGAAGCCGTCATCGGCGGTGCCGTAGGCTTCGACGAACTCGATGGTGGTGCCCCGGCCCACGGCGCAGAGCGACAGGCCGTTGATTTCCTTGTTCAACTCGATGACAGCGCCGCCGTGACGGATGGAGACGTAGCGCATCACGCCGGAGTTGTCGTCGTCGTCGGTGCCGCCGAAGCGATGGACGTTCTGGCCGTTGATGACCATGGTGGGGGGCAGGCCCTCGAACTGATCGTAGATGGGGGTGCTGGTGTTGCCCGCCGAATCGGCGGCGCTGTTGAGCACCGCCCGGCCCATCAGGATGACGCCGCCCCACAGTCCCCGCTGGTAAATACTCAGATCCTCGGGATCGAGAACGTCATCCGCCTCTGCAGTGAAGATGATGGGGTTCTGCGGCGTGCCTTCGGCGAAGATCTTGGCGCCCTGGCAGACGACGAGGGCGCCCTTCTGGATGGCGGCGGCGCCGGTGTTGCGGCCCTTGACGACGGTGCCGGGCTCGATGTTGAGGACGCTGTTCGTCAAGAGATGCACAAGACCGCTCAGGATGTAGGTGTTGGTGCGGTACCAATTGTTCGTGCCG
>DASTLJ010000351.1:0-4480 GCA_035715125.1 Verrucomicrobiia bacterium | reverse complement strand
CGTGAAACGTGAAACGTGAAACGTGAAACGTGAAACGTGAAACGTGAAACGTGAAACGTGAAACGTGAAACGTGAAACGTGAAACGTAAGAAGCTGAGCCCGATTGGAGGCATATTGGACATGCCCACCTTATTACGTTTTACGTTTTACGTTTTACGCTTCACCCCATCCCTACGCACGAACAGACGGGATTACGGTCGCCAAAGACGTTGTCCACACGGCTGACGGGCGGCCAGAATTTCCACTGCCGCAGGCCCTTCACCGGGAAGGCCGCTTGTTCGCGGGAGTAGGGGCGGTCCCACTGATCGGCGCACACGACCTCCGCCGTGTGTGGCGCGTTCTTCAACGGATTGTTGAGCTTGTCCACCGCGCCGCTTTCGATCGACGACATCTCGCCGTGAATGGAAATCATGGCGTCACAGAACCGATCCAGTTCGCAACGCGCCTCGCTTTCGGTCGGTTCCACCATCAACGTCCCGGCCACCGGCCAGCTCAAAGTGGGCGCGTGAAACCCGTAATCGATCAGCCGCTTTGCGACGTCTTCGGCCGTCGTTGACTTGAAGGCGCGCAAATCCACGATGCACTCGTGCGCGACCAGCCCCGAGGGGCCTTTGTAAAGCGTCGGGAAATGGCGCGAAAGCCGGGCGGCGATGTAATTCGCGTTGAGGATCGCCACCTTCGATGCCTCGCGAAGTCCGTCCGGCCCCATCAGGCGGATGTACATCCACGAGATCACCAGAATGCTTGCGCTGCCCCAGGGCGCCGCCGCCACGGGGCCGATGCCTTGCGCGCCGCCGGTCGTCACGAGCGGGTGACCGGGGAGGAACGGCGCAAGGTGTTTAGCGACACAGATGGGGCCAACGCCCGGTCCGCCGCCCCCGTGCGGAATGCAAAAAGTTTTGTGCAGATTCAGGTGGCAGACATCCGCGCCAATAGCGCCCGGACTCGTCAGTCCGACCTGCGCGTTCATATTCGCGCCATCCATGTACACTTGTCCGCCGTGGGCGTGGATGATTTCGCACATATTGCGGATGGTTTCCTCGAAGACACCGTGAGTGCTCGGGTAAGTGACCATGAGGCAGCTCAGGTCGTCCTTGTGCCGGGCCGCTTTGGCGGTGAGATCGGCCAGGTCGATGTTGCCTTGCGAGTCGCACGCGACGGGAACGACTTTCATTCCCGCCATCACGGCCGAGGCGGGATTCGTTCCGTGCGCGCTGGTCGGGATGAGACAAACGCGGCGGGCCGATTGTCCCCGCGATTCGTGCCACGCGCGGACGACGAGCAACCCGGCGAATTCGCCCGTGCTGCCGGCGTTGGGTTGCAGCGAAGTGGCCGCGAAGCCGGTGATTTCCGCGAGCCAGCCTTCGAGATCCTTGAAGAGGCGCTTGTATCCTTCGGCCTGCCACGTCGGGGCAAAGGGATGGAGCCGGCCGAACTCAGGCCACGTGAGCGGCAACATTTCCGCGCTGGCGTTGAGTTTCATCGTGCAGGAGCCCAGTGGAATCATGCTCGCCGTGAGCGACAGGTCGCGCGATTCCAACCGCCGGATGTAGCGCAGCATCTCCGTCTCGCTGTGATGACGATTGAACGTGGGATGGGCCAGGAAGGGGGTCGTGCGCGCGAACGGCGTCGGGAATTCCGGCTCCGCGCTCCGTGACAGGTTCGCGACCGTGAAAGGCGGGGCCTTGCCGTGATTGAAAATGCGAATCAGCGTCTCGAGGTCCTCGGCCCCCGTCGTTTCATCGAGCGACACGCCGACGCTCTGCGCATCGAACACGCGAACGTTTATGAAATGTTCCTCCGCGAGCTTCACCAGGTCCCCGGCGTGCCCCTGGCCGAGGTTGATCTTCAACGTGTCGAAAAAGTCTTCCGTGACGACCTCGACGCCGAGCTTGCCCAGGGCCGCGGCGAGCAGGGAAGTGATCCGGTGAACGCGCCGCGCGATGTTCTTCAGCCCTTCCGGCCCATGGTACACCGCATACATGCTGGCGATCGCCGCCAGCAGCACCTGGGCGGTGCAGATGTTGGATGTGGCTTTCTCGCGCCGGATGTGTTGCTCGCGGGTTTGAAGGGCGAGACGCAGGGCGGGACGCCCTTGCGCGTCCTTCGACACACCGACGAGCCGGCCGGGCATCGAGCGCTTGAACTCATCGCGGGTGGCGAAGAACGCTGCATGCGGCCCTCCGTAACCGAGCGGCACGCCGAAACGCTGCGAGTTCCCGACGACAATGTCCGCGCCCCAGTCGCCCGGAGGCGCCAGCAAAGTCAGCGCCAGCAGGTCGGTGGCGACGATGACCAGCGCGCCTGCGACGTGGGCTTGCTCCACAAAGGCGCGGTAATCGTGGAGATTGCCGTCGGTCGCCGGATACTGGAGCAGGACAGCGAAGAACGGGGCGCTCTCCGCCGGGAAGCGGAGCGTATGATGGTTCCCGACGACCACTTGGACGCCAATAGCGGCCGCGCGCGTACGGACCACTTCGATGGTTTGCGGATGGCAGGTGTCGGAGATGAATATGGTGTTCCTGGACTCGCTGCCTTTCAAACCGTGCGCCATCGCCATCGCCTCGGCGGCTGCGGTCCCTTCATCCAGAAGCGAAGCGTTGGCGATTTGCATGCCGGTGAGGTCCGCCACCATCGTCTGGAAGTTCAACAACGCTTCGAGACGGCCCTGGGAAATCTCCGCCTGGTACGGGGTGTATTGGGTGTACCAGCCGGGGTTTTCGAGTATGTTCCGCTGGATGACTCCGGGCGTGACGCAATCGTGGTAGCCCATCCCGATGAAACTGCGAAAGACTTTGTTTTGCGCGGCGATGGCGCGCAATTCGGCGAGCGCGCCGTATTCGCTGCGGGCGGCGGGGAGGTTCAGCGGTTGCGCGAGCCGGATGTTCTTGGGGACCGCCGCATCGATCATCGCGTCGAGCGAAGGAAAGCCGCAAGTCTTGAGCATGGCGGCGATGTCCTCCGCGTCCGGCCCGATGTGGCGCGAGGGGAAGCGGTCGGTCCAGGGCAAAGCATTGGCGGCCGAATAGCGGGAGTCAGTCATGTTCACAAAGCGTCGAGTCGCGGAACGTTTCGGGCGCGATTCGGATCAAAATCGAGGCGCAAAAGTGAATTCCCGGCGGGGCCAAAGCAAGAGGGAAGTCCGGCGCCTGTGGACTGCGCCGACTTGTCGGCGCTTTTAGCCCGGTGACTTGTCACCCGGCGAGGGCGCGTTAGCGCACAATACCACGGGGAGAGGTCCACATATCGTCGATTTGACGGCGACAAGTCGCCTCGCGATGGCGGTGACAAGTCACCGCACTCCAGAGGGGCGGGCGTCGCATTGGAGAGTGCGCCGGCAGAGCGCAGCGGCGACGGCGCTTTGGCTTTAAGTCGAACTATCGGCCACGCGAGCCAAAGCGGTGTCGCGCTGCGCTTGCCACCGCAGTCCAAATTGCCTGATGATCACGCGCCCTGCAACGCTTGCTCGAGCAGCGCCTTTTCCCGCGGGGCGAACGGCAGCTTGAGGGCCTCCGCACGCGCGGGCTCGGTCATCTTTTGCCAGGATTTGCGCAGGGCGTTGAGCATCTTGTCGGCGTCGGTCTTCGACGCCAGATCGGCGAATTGAAACTGGAGGAAGACCAGGCAAAGCGCGTCCTCCAGGACGCGGCTGTCGGGATCGCGAGGGAAATCCTTTTTCAAGTTCAGCGCCTGGACCTGGCCAACTAACTCCGCTCCGTAACCCACTTCGCGCAGGATGGCGCCGGCTTTCTCGGCATGGAATTTTTTGAGTTCGGTGCGCCATCGGAGATAACCGGCGCGGTCCATCGGATAGCGGCTGCGCGGAATCATCCAGCGGCAGAGGTGCTGGCAGCGGGCAGCCACCCGCAGCGCCTCGGAGGCGTCTGGCTTGAGGCGCAACACCCAGTCGCTCAGCCGCTCGGCGTAAACCAGTTCGCGCGGGCGCGGGACGCCCGCGACCAGTTCGGTGTTCGGGTCGCGAGCGTTCTCTTCGTCGAAACGCCGTAGGGCGGCCTCGAAACGGGCCTCGTTCCGGGCAGGCGGGTCAAATGCTTCATCGGAAGGCATGGCCCAACTTTGAACTTTGAACTTTGAACTTTGAACTTTGAACTTGCGCCCGTCCGACTCACCTGCCCCCTTGGATTCGCTCCCGCAAGATTTTGGCCCGCTCGTCGCCGGGGTCCAGTTCGAGCGCACGCTGGATCACACGGCCGGCTTCGTCGCGCCCGCCGGTTTGGTGGAGCAGGTCGGCCAGCAGGATGTACGCATCGATGAACTCGGGACTGAACCGGATCGCGTCGCGAAAGGGCTGAAGCGCGTCGCGGCCACGGCCGGTCCGCGCCAGAGCAAAGCCCAGGTTGTAGTGCGCCTCGCCGAAGTCGGGCTTGAGTTGCACGGCCCGCTCGAATGAATCAGCGGCCTCCGCATAGCGCTCCTGGCAGAGCAGCGCCACGCCGAGGTGGAAGTGGCCGTTCACCGT
>DASTLJ010000350.1:0-1554 GCA_035715125.1 Verrucomicrobiia bacterium | reverse complement strand
CGCGCGCCACGGGATCACGGCGGCCGCAGCAGCGGCGCCGGAGCGCAACCCGAAGGATCCTTCAAGCTGGGGCAAGGTTGGCCGCAACGAGGCCTGTCCCTGCGGCTCGGGCAAGAAGTACAAGCACTGTCACGGGCGGTTCGCTTGATCAGGATAAGGCGTGGACGAGAGCGGGACGGACACTCCGTCTGCTCGGCCGGCGGGCGTTGATCCTTATCTAATTCCAGGCGCCGAAGCGGTTTTCGAAACCGCCGGAGGGGACGGTCGGCGCAGCACCGTTGAGCACGCCCGTAGCGCTGGCTGTATTTCGCTGCGGCTCGCCGTTGGTTTCCTGCTTCGTGGCGGAAGCTTTGGCCGCGTTGTTACTAACGGTCTTCGTCTCTGCCGGCTGGGGCTCGGGCTTCGGCCGGGCCGTGCTTTGCCCAGGCTTTGCCCCAGTCCGCTTCGAATTTGACGTCTGGGTGGGCTGGGTGGAAGCAGACGCTGCCCCCTGATCCTCGGCTTTCGAGCCGAAAAGGTTGCTGAAGAACCCGCCAACCCCGCCCGAGCTCGCTGGCGCCGCGGAGGCGACTTGCACTGTCGAGCGCGTCACGGAAGCCGGTTTTGATTCGCTGGAGGCCGGTCTTGATTCGGTAGAGGCAAGGCTGAACATCGTTCCTGCCGTGGTCTCGGGCTCGCGCGGCGGGTTCACGTGCGGCGGGATCGTGCCCACGGCGGTGCGAATCGGTGCGCCCGGACCCCCGTGGCTTTTTACGGCGGTCAAGAACGTTGCATTCATGCCGCCGTCGATGCCCATCTTGACCGGCGCGGCTGGCGTGCCGCGGTTGATCAGTTCGGCGGTCTTAATGTCGTCGCGACGTTGCTTCTCGCTGACCGCGGCTGCGATCTGCTCGGGGACTCTGTAGGCGGGGCAGCGGTCGGCCGGGCTGAACCTGCCTGAGGATTCGGCATCGAACACGTAGCGCTTGTCGCACACGTCGACTTTGGGCTCGAGACGCGTGACCTCGAAGTGGTCATAGCCCTGCTTGAGCATTTTCCAGAACGCCATATGCGGCGAATTGCGATGCCTCGCCATGTTGAGCGGGTTCATCCTGAACGGATAGGCCTGAATCTGAAACGACTTCTGGCCGCCGAAGAACGATTCGCGCGCCAGCGAGTAAATCTCCGCGACCTGCTCGTCGGTCATGGCGTAGCAGCCGGCGGAAGAGCAGTCGCCGTGGATCATGAGAAACGCGCCGGTGCGTCCGTTCGCCCGATCATAAGCGTTCGGGAAGCCGGTATTGATGGCGAGATAGTAGCTGGAATTCGGGTTCATCAGGCCGGGAGTGATGGTGTAGAAACCTTCCGGTGCCTGCCGGTCGCCTTGCTTGATCTTGGGACCGAGTTCGCCCGACCAGCGGCAAATCGGATACGTGTGCAGGAGGGCAAAGCGTCCGCTCTTGTCCTCCTTCCAGACCTCGAGTTCGGATTCCTCTTTGAAGATCCGCACCAGGATCGGCGATTCCTTCGCCATGTTCTTGGTTTCGATGTCGGCCAGCATCCGGTCGGAAAGCG
>DASTLJ010000349.1:0-13172 GCA_035715125.1 Verrucomicrobiia bacterium | reverse complement strand
TTGCCGGATGTGGCAGTCGCGGCGCCATACGCCGGCGAGGTGTTGCTGTTCATCAATCAAGGCGGTTCTTTCGGTCCCCCGCTCTCCCTGCCGGCCTGGCCCGGCGCACGCAACCTGAGGGCGGGCGATTTCGACGCGGACGGCCATCCCGACCTCGTCATCGGCGGAACGACCAACGGACTGCGACAGCTTCGCACCACGGGCGGCGGGGCCTTTGTGACGGTCACGAACATCACCTCGCTGAGCGCGACGAACGATGAATTTCCGAAACCCTTCTACGTGCTGACCGTGTTTCGTCCCACCGGCGCGACGCACGACGAATTGGTCGCCACGCACGCCGACAGCCGGGTCGTCTGGGTGCTCGCACCGGGGGCGTCCGGCGCATTGGGAGTCACGGCTGTGCTGACCAACCAACTGGTCCACACCGCGGTGGTCGGCCCGATCACGCAGCCCGGCACGAACGGAGTGCTGGATCTGGTGACCGCCTCGCGCGATTTCGGCACCATCGAAGTGCATCGCGGCACCAACGGGCCGGGCCGCTTCGAGCAACGCGCGCATCAAAAGATCTACGTCCCCGGCGGCCCGCGCGCGTTGAGCATCGCGGACCTGGACGGCGATGGTTGGAACGACGTCGTGGTCGTGTTGCGAAATTTCGACCGCGTATTCACTTACCACAACAGCAATGGCGTGCTGGTGGCCTCGACGGAGATGGTCGTCGGCAAAAGTCCGCGCGAGTTGGTCACGGCGGACTTCAATGGCGACGGGCATCCGGACGTGGCGGTGATGAACCGGGATTCGATGGACGTGAGCGTGCTGCTGACCCACCCCAGCGGCGCCGGCTTCAGCGCGCTGGATCTCATTTATCCCGTCGATGGCGGCGTCAGCGGGTTGAGCGTGCTGGACTTCAACGGTGATGGGCGCGACGACGTGGTGCAACTCCATCGGGCATCGTCCGAATTCAGCGTGCGGCTGGCGGGTCCCGGCGGCCTGCTCGGGGCGCCGACCTTTTACTCACTCGGCGCGGTGCCTGGAGCGCAATGCGCCACGGACGTCAACAATGACGGCTTTCCCGACATCATTTCCGCCAACCTGGGGCGCGGAGGAGATGGTTCAATCTCGGTTCGCCTCAGCACCGGCTCGGGCACGTTTGGTCCACAACTGACTTACTTCCCGCCGGGCGACCAACGGGGCGGATTGTTCGCGATTGTGACCGGGGACTTCGACCTGGATGGCAATGTCGACCTGGCGGCGGGCTACTACGACTGCCGGATCTCGTTCTTCCGCGGGAATGGCAACGGCACCTTCACCTATACGCGCACGGATCGGTTCACCCTGGAGTCGCGCGTCATGGTCGCCGGCGACTTCGACAACGACGGCGATCTCGACATCGCCGGGGCCGGCTACGCCGGAGACGTGGTGGTCATCGAGAACAAAGGCGACCTGCTGACGACCACGAGTATGACCCGGTACGACTACCCGCCGCCCGGCCCCGGCAAGTACGGCACGCGCGACATCGTGACTGCGGACGTGAACTCCGACGGCGATTTGGACCTGGTGATCGGCAGCGGAAACGGAGCGATGCTGTACCTTGGCCAGCCCGGCATGGGTTTCGTACGGGCGTTCGATACGTTGCCCGGCACCGACTTTCCGGCCTCAGGCCTGGTACTGAACGACTTCGACGGCGACGGTGTGCCGGACCTGGCGGTCTCCTGCCGCATCCTGTCTTGCGCCACAATACTTCGCGGCGCAACCAATGGCACGTTCACGCCGGTGCTCTCGGTCGATGTGCCTTCAGGCGAGTTTATCGCCAGCGGCGACCTGGACGGCGACGGTCACGCGGACCTGGTCGGCTCGGGCAGCGTGCTCTGGACAGCCCTGAGCAGCCGTCGGGGACAGGTCACGCCGCCTCCCAGCTCCGGGGCGCCGCGGCCCACGGCGACGGTGCCCGTCATCAATGAGATTCTGGCGATCAACGCCAGTCTGCCGGTCGACGAAGATGGCGACCGGAATTCGGACTGGGTGGAGTTGTTTCATGCCGGCGCCACGGCGATTCCTCTCAACGGCTGGAAGCTGCGGCTCGATGCGAACGGAACAGTGAATGAGTTCGCTTTCCCGCCCACGGCTTTTTTCGCTCCAAAGACGCATCTGCTGATTATCTTCTCGGAGACCAAACGCACGCTCTACCACACCGGTTTCCGGCTGCCCGGCGAGGGCGGCACGCTGGTGCTCGTGGATCCGGCCGGTGCTGAGGTCGACCGCGTACCCTACGGTCCGCAGCAGCCGAACGTCTCCTACGGCCGCTACGGGGACGGCCAGTTTTCGTTCACTTCCAACCCCTACCCCAGTCCCGGCCGACCCAACTCGGACAACGGCTCCGTCGAGCCAGTCGCCGATCTCCACGATTACGCGCCGTTGCCCGCGCGGCCAAATGAACCAATCCAGTTCACCGTCACCGGACACGACGATGTAGGCATCATCGGTGTGAGCGTACTGTGGCAGCAAATTGGAATTTCAAACGCCCAAACGCAACGCATCCCGCTTTACGACGACGGGATGCACGGGGACGGCGGAGTGCTCGACGGCGTGTTCTCAGGCCTGCTCGAACCGGGCCTGCCTGTCGGCTCGGAGATTCAGTTCTACATAGAAACCACGGACCTCAGCGAACAAACCGTCCTGCTGCCCAATGAACCGGTCTTCGCCGCGCCCGGCCAACCCGTCACGATGTACAGCCTGACCGTCGGCCAGCCCGCTTCGGCGCCGTTGATTGAAATCTCGGAAATCGTCGCCTCCAACACCAACGGCCTGCGCGACGACCTCGGTCTGACGCCGGACTGGGTCGAAATCCGCAATTGCTCGATGCAACCCGTTTCGCTCCGCGGCGTCACGCTGGCGCAACAATTCTTCGGCAACGGCTCGCGTTATCGATTTGGCGAGAGCGACGCACTGAACGCCGGCGAACATCGCGTGATTTACTGCGACGGAACTACCACCAACGGCCCGTTGCACGCGCCGTTCAGCCTCAGCCGCGACGGTGACGCGCTCGTGCTCACCGGCCTCACCACAAATGGCGCCCGCACCTTGCTCGACTCGGTCGCCTTCGGCCCGCAGCAGACCGACGTGGCGCTGGCCCGGCTCGGTTGTGGCGGTCCCTGGCGGAGCACGACGCCGACTCCGCGTGCGGGGAACATCGCGGCGAGTTGGCTGGGCGCGCCTTCCGCAGACGGCTCGACGTTTACCCTGGCCTTCCCGACCACGACCAACGGGAGCTACATCGTTCAGTTCACCGACTCGCTCAGCGCGCCGTCCTGGCAGTCGCTGCCGGCGATTCCGGGCAACGGACTGGAAAAGACCGTGACCCAGCAATCGGTCAGCCAGCGATTTTACCGCGTTCGGCGGGACCCCTAGTCGCGGGGGCGCGGCCTTCCAAGGCCGCGCGATGCTTACAGCAATCCAGAAGAACGCGGCCTTGGAAGGCCGCGCCCCTGCGGCAGCCAAAAAAGCATTTCTAGCCGCGCGCCCGTTGGCTAATGTGCGCGCATGTTCAAGCCGACGGACCTGTTCGACCTGGCGCAGACGGAGCACGCCGCGATTTTCGACGGCTGCGAGTTCGCCTGGGAGGCGCTGAAGAAGATTAAGGCCCACCTCAAGACGCGCCTCAAGCCCGCCCTGCACAACCGCTGCGAAGGCGACGCGTTCGTCGGTCCCGACGTGTTCATCGGCGAAGGGACCCTCGTCGAAGACGGCGCGATGATCAAAGGCCCGGCCATCATCGGGCGCAATTGCCGCATCCGCCATAACGCCTACATCCGCGAGGACGTGCTCATCGGCGACGACTGCGTGATCGGCAACTCGTGCGAGTTGAAGAACGCGCTGCTCTTCAATGGCTGCCAGGCGCCGCACTTCAACTACGTGGGCGACTCCATTCTCGGCCACAAAGTCCACCTCGGGGCGGGGGTTGTGCTGTCGAACTTCAAGGCGTTTCCTGGCAATGTGACCGTCGAGCTGGACGGCAAGCCGTTCGACACCGGCCTGCGCAAGTTCGGCGCGCTTTTGGGCGACAGAGCCGACGTGGGTTGCAACGCGGTGCTCAACCCAGGCAGCATCATGGGCCGCGGCGCGGTGATTTACCCTTGCGTGAATTGGCGCGGCTTCCTGCCGGCGAACATGATTGCGAAGAACCAGGCGGCGGTGGAGGTCGTGGCGCGCCGCGCATAGTAGGGCGGGCGTCCCGCCTGCCCGGCGAGCGCGTCAGCGCGAGCGGTGGAAGCGCCCCTTCTGCGTCGGCTTCACCGACGGAGGCAGGCGGGACGCCCGCCCTACTCCAGGAAAGCGCGCGCCGAATCGCACTTGGAATCGCCCCGTGGGCCCACGACAATACTGCGGAAATGATTTCGGCCGTTGAACCACAACCCGCCGCCCCCGACCTCGTCGCGCAGGTCGAACAAATCTTTTCGCCCACCGGCGTCTTCTCGAAATCCCGCAACTTCGAGTATCGGCCGCAGCAGCAGGCGATGGCAGTGGCTGTGGCGCGGGCACTCGTGAAGAGAGAAAACCTGCTTGTCGAAGCGGGCACGGGCGTGGGCAAGAGCTTCGCTTATCTTGTGCCGGCGATTCTCTTCGCGGTGGCCAGGTCGAAGAAAGCGATCATCAGCACGCACACGATCAACCTCCAGGAGCAGCTCACGGAAAAGGACCTGCCCCTGTTGGCGCGGGTGCTGCCCGTCAAATTTGATTTCACGATGCTCAAGGGGCGCGGGAATTACCTCTGCACGCGCCGGCTGCACAAGGCGATGGCGCAGGCCGGCAGCCTGTTCACCTCTTCAGAGACCGCGGAATTGCGCCGCATTTACGAGTGGTCGAAGGAAACGAAGGACGGGAGCCTGTCGGACTTCGACACGGAGCCGGACGCCAACGTGTGGTCGCACGTCTGCTCGGAGCGCGGGTTGTGCGCGCCGCGCATTTGCGGCTTCCAGTCCGACTGGGCGAAGGAGAACGGCATTTGCTTCTTCCAGCGGGCGCGCAGCCACATCCTCTCCGCGGACGCGGTGGTGCTGAACCACACGCTGTTCTTCACGCTGCTGGGCGGCGTCGAGGAGGCGCCGGAGGGCGGCGCGCTGTTCAAGAACGACTTCGTGATCTTCGACGAGGCGCACACGGTCGAGCATGTCGCCTCGGGGCACATCGGGCTGGGCGTGTCGAGCGGGCAGGTGCGTTACTCGCTGCAGCGGCTCTGGAATCCGCGCACGCAAAAAGGCTTGTTCGCCGTGTTGCACCAGAGGAAGGGAGAAAAACTGGTGACCGATACGCTGGGGGAGGCTGACGAATTCTTCCACAAGGTCGAGCAGGCTTGCGAGACCGTTCACGAGGAGCAGCGCCGCGGCAAGCGCAGTTATGGCGATGGCGCGACGCCGCGGGCGTGGAGCGAATTGCGCATCCGGCGTCCGGACTTCGTGCCGGACAACCTGACACTGCCGCTGACGCGGCTTCGCGAAGAGGTGAGCCAACTGATCCAGGCTTCCGATGACAAGGAAACGGGGCAGGAATTAGCGGAATGCAATCGGCGGCTGGACGAATTGCGCGAGGCGCTGGCGGCCTTTCTCAAGCAGAGCGCGGAGAACCATGTGTACTGGGTCAGTCGCACGGGCAAGGCGCAAAAAAACCTCGCGCTGAACGCCGCGCCGATCGACGTGGCCGATTTCCTGCGTCGGCGCCTGTTCGGCGCCGGCACGAGCGTGGTGATGACCAGCGCGACACTGGCGACAGTAGGGCAGGCATCCCGCCTGCCCGGCTCGAACGTAGGGCAGGCGTCTCGCCTGCCCGGCGAGCGCGCCAGCGCGAGCGGTGGAAGCACCCCTTCTGCGTCGGCTTCGCCGACGGGGGCAGGCGGGACGCCCGCCCTACTTTATTTCGCCCGCCGCGTCGGGGGCGAGCAGGCGGAGAAGCTCCAGGCCGGATCGCCCTTCGACTACGAACGGCAGATGAAGCTCTACGTCGTAAGCAAGATGCCCGAGCCGACGCAGGAGGGCTACCGGGACGCGTTGGCCCAATGGATCGAACACTTCATCACGCAGACCCACGGCAAGGCGTTCGTGCTCTTCACCAACCTCCGGCTCATGCACGAGCTGGGAGAGCGGCTGCAGCCGTTCTTCGAACGTGTGGGCATCGAGTGCTTCGTGCAGGCCACCGGCACGCCACGCTCGGTGATGCTCGAGAAGTTCAAGGCGGACGTGGACTCCGTCTTGTTCGGCGCGGAGAGCTTCTGGCAGGGCGTGGACGTGCCGGGCGAGGCGCTCTCCAACGTCATCATCACGCGTCTGCCCTTCGCGGTGCCGGACCATCCGCTCATCGAAGCGCGCATCGAAGCCATCGAGGCGCGCGGCGGGAACTCTTTCACCGACTTTTCCCTGCCCGAGGCCGTGCTGAAATTCCGCCAGGGTGTCGGCCGCTTGATCCGCTCGAAGACCGACCAAGGCATCATCGTCGTGCTCGACAATCGGGTGCTTACCAAGCGATACGGCCAGGCTTTCCTCGACGCACTCCCCAAGTGCCCGGTCGAAATCGTGTAATCCGGCCGGGCGTTTGCGAAGTGGCTTAATTCAACCTGAATCCGGCAATTGCGCCTGAGGCAAAGCACGGAAACCACAGATGAACACAGATATACACAGATTTTAGTGGAGTGAGCCTCTCCCCCAATGGGTGAACCCGCCCGCCGTCGCAAAGCCTCCCTATCTGTGTTCATCTGTGTCCATCTGTGGTTTCAACTGCTCTTTTTAGGTTCAATCGACACGAGGCGCCCAACGCTTCGTCCCGGGAAGGCGCCGACGCGGGTCATCCTTCTGCAATAAGCCCCTTAAGGAAGTCTTAAAGCCGCCGATGCGTTGGTACCGGCCTTACGTCGGAGCGGCCCCTCGGGGCTATGAACGCGCGAGGGTCCCAGCAGAAAAACCGCTCAAAACACGACGCGGTAAGCCTATGCACGTAAATACGAAAACTGGCCAGGGCGCAGCGGCCCGGCGAGTTGCCTTCACGCTGGTCGAGGTGATGGTGTCGATGGCGGTGGTGGGTATCATGATCGTGGCGCTGTACGGCGGGCTGGCGTGGTGCGTGGGCTCCGTGCGAATCGCCCGGGAGAACCTGCGCGCCACCCAGATCATGACCGAGAAGATGGAGGTCATCCGCGTGCTCACCTGGGAGCAGATCACCGAGGACAATATCCTCCCGACGACTTTCACGGCGGGGTACGCGCCCGGCGGCCCGGGGGCCACGAACGCCACCGGCGGGCTGACTTACTACGGCCAGATCACAATCGTGCCTCCTTTGGACACGCAGTTGCTTGGCGCGTACACGGATGATATGCAGGTCATCAACGTAAAGGTCTACTGGACCAACCAGGGATTGCCTCATTTTCGGCAACTCAATTCATACGTGTCGAAATATGGAATGCAAAACGCTGCCATCAAGTGAGCCGGCGCGGCGCCACCGGCGGACGGGCGCCCTGCTGTCCGAATACCTGATCTCGATCGGCATCGGGACGATCGTGGTTCTGGCACTCGTGACGCTGACCGTGTACAGCGGACGCAGCTTTGCCGGGCTGGCCAACTACGTCGATCTGAACGGCATGGGCATGCTGGCGATGGATACGATCACGCGCGACGTGCGCCGCAGCACTGGCTTGACGAGCTACTCCAGCAACCAACTGGTTTTCGCCGAGGGCACGAACGCCACCAGCCTGATTTTCACCTATTACCCCACCAGCCGCAGGCTGGTTCGCCAGCAGGGGAGCAACTCCAACACGCTGCTGACGGGGTGCGACTCGCTCCAGTTTTCCATTTACCAGCGCACCCCGCTGGCCGGCACGTACGACCAGTATCCGGTGGCGAGCAACGTCGATTGCAAGGTGCTGGCGGTCAAATGGACCTGTTCCCGCACGATCCTGGGCGTCAAGGCCACCACCGAAACCGACGAAGAGGCCAAGGTCGTCATTCGCAACCCTTGAACTTAAAAGAGCCGTTGAAACCACAGATGGACACAGATGAACACAGATAAGAAGGCATTGCGACGGCGGGCAGGTTCACTCATTGGGAGAGAGACTCTCTCCGCTAAAATCTGTGTACATCTGTGTTCATCTGTGGTTTCCGTTCTTTACTCCAGCCGCAACTGCCTGATTCAGGTTGAACCATGAGAACATCTCTTGATTTTCGCCGGCGTGCGAAGGGCGGCATTCTGTTCGGCACTCTCATTACCACGGCCATCATCGGCCTGGCGCTGGCCGCCTATCTGACCCTGACCGCCAACCAGAACCAACTGATCGTCCGCTCGCAGGTCTGGAACAGCGCCCTGGCGGTGGCCGAAGCCGGCGTCGAAGAGGCGTTCACCCAGGGCAATTTGAACTACCCGAGCAACATGGTGTGCAACGGCTGGGCTTTGGACGGCGGCAAATACGTCAAAGCCAATGTCGTCGGTGATGGCGGCCTGGGCGGGCCCGGCCGGAGATGGGGTCAACTGCGCAAGGACTACGGCCACTTCCTTGTGAGCATCGCCTCCAATACGCCGTACTCCTTCACTATCATCTCCACCGGCTACTTCGCGATGCCCGGCTCGGACAACTTTGTGGGCCGCTCGGTTCGCATCGGCGCCAGCAACATGCCGATTTTCACGGCTGCAATTGTCCTGATCGATAAACTGGACATGAACGGCAACAACGTCCTGACCGACAGCTACGATTCCACCGACACGAACAAAAGCAACCTGGGCAAATACGACCCTGCGAAAGCCGGCGACAAAGGCGACGTCGCCTGCATCGGCGGGGTGAAGGACGCCTACGGTGTCGGCAACGCGAACATCTGGGGCCATTCCTACACCGGGCCCGGAACCACCCCGGAAATCGGTCCGAATGGCGCCGTCGGCAGCGTGGCGTGGCAACTGGGCGGCAATCTCGGCATCGAACCCGGCTGGTGGATGCCTGACCTGAACATGAACTTCCCGAACGTGAAGGCCCCTTTCAACGTGGGACTTCCTCCAATCCCAGGAATCGTCGGCACCAACACCTACGATTACGTCCTGGGCAGCGGCAATTACTTGAGTACCACCCTGGATGGCAACACCCTGGTGACCGGCAATGCGGTCCTCTACGTCACCAAGAGCGTCAAATTCGGCGCCGGCGAGTCGATCAAAATCCTGCCTGGGGCCAGCCTCAAGATTTACTGTGGCGCCACGGATGCCGTCTTTGGCGCAATCGACAACCAGAACACCGACCCGAGCGCCTTCATGTATTTTGGGCTGCCTTCCAACTCGTCGATGCAGGTCCAGGGTCAGGCTACATGGAACGGGTGTGTCTACGCGCCTAAGGCGCAATTTATCCTCAACGGCAGCGGCGCCATGTGCGGCAGCGTGGTGGCTCGCCGCGGCAAGCTCAATGGCAACGCCGCCATTCACTACGACGAAAGCCTTAACAAAATCCCGTATCGGCGCGGCTTCGTTATGACCGACTGGGACGAGCTGTAAGGTTACTTCAGGCCGTTGGTCTGAAGAATCAAACCGGGCGTCGGGTTCAAAGCGTCGGGAACTTTCTCGTCGGCGAAGTAGACTTTGACGGGATGCTGACTGGCGTCGGTGAAGGATTTCAGGAGCCAGTTCTCGACGAACTCGGCGGTTTGCTTGCGCGCGTTTTCGCGGACGAGCGGGACGTTCTCCTTCGCGCGGATGGTGACAAGCGAGGTGACAGAGCGCTTGAGACTTTCCTGCGCTTCGGCGGTCTTGAAGTAGCCCTTCCTCACTTCATAGTTCAAGGCCGAGGCATCCACGGCCGGTTTGTTGAAGTGCAGCGGAGGCGCGGTGACGAAGATGACACCGTCCTTGAGCACAAAGCGCCATGGGGCGTTGAAGTCGAGGTAATAGGTGTATTCGACGGGCGCGCGGGCTTCGACCACCACGTCCGGCAGCGGGACGTAGCCAAAGGCGGTGCTCGGCTGGTTGGTCCGCGTGAAGACTTCCATCTGCCGAAGCGTGGCGACCTGCAGGTGTTGATGGTTGCTGATGGTCGTGGCATAACTGAGGAAAACGGTGGTGATCGTTCCCTGGTTGAACGCCGCCGCGATGTTCGACAAGGCGTGGCCCGCCTTGTCGATGACCTGGCCGGCTTTGTCGAGGGTCTTGCCGGGGATGGCAGAGCAGGTCTTGAAGAAGATCACGGCGTTGACTGCGAGCACGAGGACAACCACCATCCACATGGTCGCGCGGGCCCAGGCTTGCTGGGGCGTCGGCTGGGGCGGGCTTTGCGGCGGCGCGTCCATGCCGAAGGTGTAATCCGGGACCGAGTGGATTGCCACGCCAAATTCCATCGGGGGAGCATTTCAATGTCGCGCAGGGCTGGCCAAATGAACCGCCTTGCCCCTCACCCCTGCCCTCTCCCCGTCAGACGGGGAGAGGGAGAATGGTCGGACGGTTTTGAGCGCTACGGAGTCTGAGGACTCAGCCGTGAGTCGAGGGCGTGTCTCCCTCTCCCCATCCGATGGGGAGAGGGCCGGGGTGAGGGGCGAGTTCGCACATGGCTACAGAGATTTCAAAAGCGTCCCTCGGTCGTTGTTGTTATCGGAACAAGTGCGTTGCCACAAATATAGGCTAGCCTTAACCTTTCTTCATCATGAGGCGACTTGTGGTTTTTGCGGTCATGGTTCTCGGCTGCTTCGGGGGATTTGACGCCGACGCAATATACATGCCGATTGAGACGCACCATGTGCCCATCGAGCGATCCGTGTTATGAAAATGAAATTCACCGCTTGTTTCATCGCCGTGTTGTTGACTGGAACCGCCGGACGGCCCGCTGAGGCGTTGGCGCCGGCGCCGGCGGGCGCGCCGGAAGCTTGGCAGACCGCATCGCCCCGCGAGGAATTGAAACCGGCGTTTTCCTTCACGGCCGGCGGCGGTCGTTCCGGCAAAGGCGCCTTCCTCATCGAGCACGATGCCCGCGAAGGACTCGATGGGTATTGGGTGAAGCCCTTCCCGGTGCACGGCGGGCGATGCTATCGCTTCGAAGTGTTCCGTCAGACCGCGAACGTCCCGGCGCCCCGCCGGAGCGCGATGGTTCGCTTGTTGTGGCAGGATGATCGGCGCGGCAAAGTGCTGCGAGACGAAGCCCCGAACGCGGCGCTCCGTTCAGCTCGAAGCCAGGCGGTGGCGCAGGTCCGTTACGAGACGAACGTGCTGGCCGGCATGACGCCCACGGCGGAAGCGGAGCACCCGTTGGACAAAGGCACCGATGCCAGCGGCTGGACTGAAGTGTCGGACGTTTATCGCGCACCCGCCGCCGCGACGCACGCGACGGTGGAATTGCACCTGCAATGGGCGCCGGGCGGCAAAGTCGAATGGAGCGACCTGTCGCTAAGGGAAGTGCCGCCTCCCGGGCCGCGCCTCGTTCGGCTGGCGGCCGTGCATTTCCGTCCCACGGCCGGCAAGACACCGGCGGAAAAGCGCAGCGCCTTCGCGCCGTTGATCGAAGAGGCCGCGCGCCAGCGGGCCGATCTGGTGGTGTTGCCGGAGACACTCACTTATTTCGGCACCGGCCTGAGCTTCGCCGAATGCGCCGAAGCCATTCCGGGGCCGTCGACGGAATACTTCGGGGAATTGGCCCGCAAGCATCAGTTCTACATCGTCGCCGGACTGGTCGAGCGCGACCGGCATCTCATTTACAACGTGGCGGTTCTCCTCGGACCCGATGGGAAGGTGGCAGGCAAATATCGCAAGGTTTGTCTCCCGCGCGAGGAAATCGCCGCCGGCATCGCGCCGGGGCGCGATTATCCGGTGTTCGACACCCGCTTCGGCAAACTCGGCCTGATGGTGTGTTACGACGGGTTCTTTCCTGAAGTGGCGCGGCAGTTGAGCAATCGCGGCGCGGAGGTGATCGCCTGGCCGGTGTGGGGCTGCAACCCCGCGCTGGCGGCGGCGCGTGCTTGCGAAAATCACGTCTATCTGGTCAGCAGCACCTATGAGGACGTGTCCCGCAACTGGATGCTTACCGCCGTGTGGGACCAGGATGGCCAAACGCTGGCCAGGGCCGCCAGGTGGGGAAGCGTCGTCGTCACCGAAGTGGACCTGAATCAACGACTGCACTGGCCCAGCCTCGGAGATTTCAAGGCGCACCTGGCCCGGCATCGCCCGGAATGGCCGGCGGAGTAGAGGCCCCTCGCGTTTCCCCTTCGGGGCGAGGCGAAAGTAGGGCAGGCGTCTCGCCTGCCCCGCCGAGCGTAGCGAGGCGGATGAGGCGATTGCCGCACGGCTCGCGCTGGCGCGCTCGCCGGGCAGGCGAGACGCCTGCCCTACTTTCGAGCAGCCAACCGTCTGAATGCAACTGTCCGAAACCGTGCAATGCCCCTTTTGCGGGCAGGGCTTCGAGCTGGTGATCGACACCAGCCAGCCCACGCAACAATTCACGACGGACTGCGAGATCTGCTGCCGCCCCTTCGAGGTCGTGGCGGAATGCGAGCCGGGCGAGATTCTCTCCTTGGATGTGCTGGGCAGTTGATGGAGACTGCGCGCTCATGACAGCGCAAGGCATACTTTGGGTCTACATCGGGCTGCTGGTGGGCGGCGGGATCATGGGGCTGGTCAAGGGCGGCAGCAAAATCTCGCTCATCACCTCCGTGGCGTTTGCGATTCCGCTCATCCTTTGCGAATTCAACATTCTCCCCTTCAGCGCCGTGAAATGGATTCTGCTCGCGCTGCTCGTGCTGTTCGCATGGCGGTTCAGCCAGTCGAAGAAGTTCATGCCCGGCGGGCTATTGCTGGTGCTGACGCTTGCGGCGCTGGCGGGGCTGTGGTCTCGGTCGAATAACTTCTGGTCGAGCTGGCTCGCGCTGGCGCTAGCGGGGCTGTGGTTTGTGAACTGAGGCGGCGAATGACATATCGCTGGGACCGCCGGCTTCCAGCCGGCAAGTCGTCAGGCACCGCCAGGATGGCGGCGGTCCCAGTCCGTGTCGCTCTCAGGACGGGTTTGGAGGCGGTTTGTCCGGCATCGGCGACGGCGTGATGCCATTGTTCGTCCCCGGTCCTTTCAGGTCTTCTTCCAAGTATTTGCAGACGTCTTTGAACTTGGGGGCGTTCTTTGGGTTGAGCCGGATGAGAAGCTCGTGGGCTTCGAGGCAAGTGCGTTGTAGCTCCTCCTGACCGGGATGACT
>DASTLJ010000348.1:0-18668 GCA_035715125.1 Verrucomicrobiia bacterium | reverse complement strand
GAGCCCGCTGGCGGGTGGCTTGCTGGGCGACGGCCCGCGCCGCATCCTGGCCTCGCAGGAGTCTTACAAGACCGCCGCGGTGATCGCCGCGCTCGATGCGCTGGCGAAAGTTCGCGGAACGGCTCGCACGGTCGTCGCCCTCGCCTGGCTGCTCCGGCACCCCAGCCGCATCATCCCCATCGTCGGCTCGACAGATCCCGCGCGCATCCGCCAGGCGGCCGCGGCGGATGCCTTCGAGATGTCGCGCGAGGAATGGTACCGGCTGCTCGACGCCGCGCGCGGGCAAAGGCTGCCCTAGGCAATGATGGATGCCACTCCCACCCCCGCCCAACTCGGCTTCCGCATGCCCGCCGAATGGGAGCCGCACGCCGGAACCTGGTTCTCCTGGCCGCGGCCCGACGGCATCAGCTTTCCCGACAAGTACGACACCGTCCCGCCCGTCTACGCCGAACTCATCCGCCACCTCGTCGCAGTCGAAGAGGTGTACATCAACGTCTGGGATGCCGACATGGAATCCACCGTGCGGGCGTTGCTGGCGGCGCACGGCGTTTCCCTCGCGCGAGTTCACTTCCACCACTTCCCGGCCTACGAGCCGTGGTGCCGCGATCACGGGCCGATTTTCCTTGCGCACGAGCGCGACGGCCACCGCGAGCGGGCCATTGTGGATTGGGGCTACAATGCCTGGGGCGGCAAGTATCCGCCGTTCGACCTCGATGACGCCGTGCCACAACACGTCGCCAGGCTGCGCGGCCTGCCCCTGTTCTCACCCGGCATCGTAATGGAAGGCGGCGCGCTCGACGTGAACGGCCTCGGCACGTTGCTCACCACGAAGGCTTGTCTGCTGAATCCCAATCGTAACCCGCATCTCAACGCGGGAGACATCGAGCGCTATCTGTGCGATTTCCTTGGCGTCCGCCACATTGTCTGGCTCGGTGACGGCATCGAGGGCGACGACACCGACGGCCACGTCGATGACCTTTCGCGATTCGTCAACCCGACGACAATCGTCACCGTGGTCGAACCCGATCCGGCCGATCCGAACCACGCCCCGCTTCAGGAGAACCTCGAGCTCCTTCGCGCCGCGCGCGACCCGCAGGGCCGGCCCTTTCGCATCGTCGAACTGCCGATGCCCCGCCGCCTCGAACACGCAGGCCGCCGACTGCCCGCCAGCTACGCCAACTTCTACATCGCCAACGGACTGGTCCTGGCGCCGACCTACCGCGATCCGCGCGATGCCGAGGCCGTTGGCATTCTTCAGCGCGAATTCCCCGGCCGCCGTGTCGTCGGTATCGACAGCACCGAGCTGATTTGGGGTCTTGGCTCCTTCCACTGCATTTCGCAGCAGGAGCCGGCTGCTTAACCGGCCATGAGCGAGGAAGGCGGAAAACTCAGGCTCTTCGTGGCCATCGCTGTGCCGGAGGAGATCAAGGCGCGCCTCGCCGCGCTGCAACGCGAATGGCGCGAACGTCTCGGCCGCTCGTCGATCTCGTGGACCCGGCCGGAGAACCTCCACCTCACGCTGCGGTTTCTCGGCGATGTTCCATCGAATCGACTCGAAGACCTGACTGCTGCGCTGGCCGCGGCAGCCGCACCGCAGGTGCCCCTGAAATTGACGGTCGCTGACCTTGGATGCTTTCCGAACTCACGACGACCGCGCATCCTCTGGGCGGGCATCCGCGATGAAGCGGGAGGGTTGCGCGAACTCGCCCGCCGCATCGTGGTGGCGACAGATTCGTATTCCAGCCAGCCCGCCGAGGAACGATTTGCCGGTCACCTGACTTTGGCGCGGGTTCGACGGATTGTTGGGAACATCTCCTCAACCATTGGCGGATTCACTGGGGAAACAGCGGCGCGCGCCGTTGGAAGCTGGCGCGCGGAGACGGTCGAGCTGGTCCAAAGCGAGCTTCACCCTGCGGGAAGCCGCTACACGACCCTGGCGCGCCTTCCGCTGGCAGGGGTCAATCTCTGACGTCTGCCCTCCAACGGGCGCATCTCGCCGGTACCACCAACGTAGGGCAGGCGTCTCGCCTGCCCGGCCGAGCGAAGCGAGGCCTTGGTGGTGCGAACGCCGCGCCTGTCGGCGCGGCTGGGCAGGCGAGACGCCTGCCCTACTTTCCCGGCGCGACCTCGACGGTGGTCGTACTTCCAAGATGCGCCCTCCTCCAACGCGCTCAGTTCTTCTCCCCTGCCGCCGGGACTGGCTTCGTTTTTGGGCGGGTCACGGGCTTGAGCCGCTCGCGGAGCATGTCGGCCCGCAGAAGGTCGCGCTCCTCGGCGCTGAGCTTGTCCGAGTAGCGCCGTTGCAGATGATAGGGCTGGGTGACGATGAACAGCTCATCCACCAGCGCGCGGTCGAGTTCCGCGAAGAGAGCGAAGTCCACCCCCAGCCGCATGAGCGAGAGCAGGTTCATGGTCTCCTTGGAGGAAATGCTGTGGGCGTTGGCGAGGATGCCGTAAGCGCGGCCGATGTGGTTGTAAACCGTCTTGGGCTTCTTCTCCAGGAGCGAAGTGCGGGCGTTTTCCTCGTGCTCGATGATCTGGTTGAGGACTTTGCTGAGGCGCTCGACGATGTCGGCCTCGCTCTCGCCGAGAGTCATCTGGTTGGAGACCTGGAACGCGTTGCCCAGCGCTTCGGTCCCTTCGCCGTAGAGGCCGCGGACGGCCAGACCCAGCTTGTTCACGGCCTGAATGATCTGGTTGATCTGCTCGGCCAGCACCAGTCCGGGCAGGTGCAGCATCGCGCTGACGCGGATGCCGGTGCCGAGATTGGTCGGGCAGGCGGTGAGATAGCCCAGATCGGGATTGAAGGCGTACTCGAGTTTTTTCTCCAACCGGGTGTCGATGGAGTCGATGCCCTGCCAGGCCTGTTTGAGCTGAAGGCCGGGACGGAGGGCCTGCATGCGCAGGTGGTCCTCCTCGTTGATCATCACGCACAGGCTCTCGTCGCGGTTGAGGACCAGCCCGCTGCCGGCGTTCTTGGCGGCGTGCTCGCGGGAAATGAGGTGGCGTTCGACGAGGATGCTTTTGTCGAGGGGCGTCAGGTTGTCCATCGACTCGCTGAAGCAATCGGCCATTTGCGGAAGCGACTGGATGGCGGGACGAAGCGATTCGAGGATGCGGATGCGCTCGGCTTTCTTGGCCCAGCCGGGGAATGCGGCGCCTTTCACGTTGCGGGCGATCCGGACGCGGCTGGACATGACGATCTTGTTGTGCGGCCCCTCGCGCCGGGCCAGGTCCGCGGGCGTGCCAAGGAATTCGTGGATGTTCATGCGTCAGGAGGTGGAAAGTGAGGAGAGCTTTTCGCGCGTGGTCTTGATCTCATCGCGCATCGCGGCGGCCTGCTCGAAGTCCTCGTCGGCCACGGCTTTGGCCAGCTTCCGTTCGAGCGATCTGATTTTGTCCGAGAGGTCGCGCGATTGTAGAAGGGACTGCGGCACCTTGCCGGTGTGCTTGGTGCCCTTGTGCATCGTCTTGAGCAGACTGTCCAGGCCCTCGCTGAAGGTAACGTAACACTCCGAACAGCCGAGACGGCCGGCCTTTTTGAAGTCCGCCTGCGTGAAGCCGCAGTTGGGGCATTTCACGTCCGGACCGCCTGTGGCCTGCTCCATCTCCTGCGAGGCACCCAGCCCGAGAAGCAGATCGGCGAGCGAAAAGCCCTGCGGGTCGTTCACCCCTTTCTGGGCGGCGCATTGCTCGCACAGGTCCACCTTCTGCATTTTGTCGCCGACGATTTGCGTCAGGTGGACCTTTGCTTCTTTTTCTTTACAAACGCAGCACAACATAGCCTGAGACGTTTATCGGCCCGCGGGCCGTAGTGTAAACATAAATTGTGGGCGGGCCGGCTGCAAGCCGGGCGCGTATTGAAGGATCGGCCGAGACAAGTGCGTAGGACCGCCGCATTTGGCTGCCACCACGCTCGCGCTCCCTCCCCGTCGAAACCTTCGTCGAAACCTTCGTCGAAACCTTCGTCGGCGACCGCACGGGGCGACAAAGGTTGCGACGAAGGCAGTGATCGCAATGAGGCCGCCAAGCGTTAAACACAGACGGACAGCCTTGTCCTCGCGAAATCGAGATAAAGCTCATTGCTTTTGGCACCCGGCGGTGTAAAAGAAACCAGGACGCCCGATGAGACGCCCATGACCGCGCCATTGTTGAAATCCCAGCTCGCCCCTGTGGCCGAGCGGCAGCGGCGCTATCGAGTGGCACGCGCGCTAAGCGTGTGGTGGGCGGCGGCGGCGCTGCTGGGTTGGCTCCTGGTCCCGATTCAGCGCGGCGCGGGCTTGCAGTGGCCCTGGCTGATGCCCTCGCTCGGTGTGCTCGCGGGGGTGGCGACCTTTGCGGTCTGGCGGCGCATCCGCCGGTGGGAGCCCGACTACCGAGACATCGCCCGGCGCATCGAGCAGCAGCATCCCGAACTGCACGCGTTGCTGTTGACCGCCGTCGAACAAAAGCCCGACGCGGCGACAGGCCGTTTGAATTTCCTCCAGGAACGAGTCATCGCCGAAGCCGTCGAGGCCAGCCGCAAACATACCTGGATCGACGCGGTGTCCGACACGCGGCTGTTGGGAGCGGAGTTCGCCCAACTCGGCGCGCTGGCGTTGCTGATCCTGGCGCTCGTGCAGCTTCACCGCGTTCCGGCGGAAACGCCATTCAAGCACGGCAGCACCGCTGCACTGTCGAACAAGGTCACCGTGACCCCCGGCGACACGACTCTCGAGCGCGGGAGCGGGTTGGTGATCCTGGCTCGATTCGAGGGCACGGTCCCGCCCGAGGCCACGCTGGTCATCGGGCCAACTCCCGAAACGGCCCGCCGTGTGCCGCTCGTGCGCAATCTGGCCGATCCGGTTTTTGGCGGCGCCATCGCGGAAGTCGGGTCGAACCTCCTCTACCACGTCGAATTTGCCGGCGGCCGCACGCGCGACTTTACGGTCACTGTCTTCGATTATCCGGCGCTCCTTCGCTCCGACGCGCGCATCGAGTATCCCCCGTACACCGGCCTGCCCGAAAAGCGTATCGAGGAGACCCGCCGGGTCAGCGCGGTCGAAGGCTCGAAACTCGAGTTGGCTCTTCAACTTAACAAGCCCGTCACCGCGGCCAGACTGGTCGCCAAGGACAAATCGGTCGTCCCGCTCGTTGTCGAATCGAACAAACCGCTCGCCGCGTTGAAGGAGTTCCCCATCGCCGCCAGCGCCACCTACGAGCTCCAACTCGTCGACGCCGACGGCCGGTCGAACAAGCTGTCGGCGCAGTTCGTCGTCGAGGCGCTCAAGAACCGCGCGCCCGAGCTGAAGATTCTGGCCCCGCGCGGCGACCAAAAGGTTTCGCCGCTCGAAGAAGTCGCCTTCAACGCCGAGGCCTGGGATGACTTTGGGTTGCGCGACTACGGGCTGGCCTACACGGTCGGCGGGGCCGAGCCGAAGACGCTTTCACTTTCCACCAATGCGTCGGCCGCGAACGAGCGGCGCGCGTTCGCCCATTTGCTCAAGCTCGAAGAACTCCGGGTCCAGCCCGACGAACTCATCACCTGGTTCCTTTGGGCCGACGATATCGGGCCGGACGGCAAGGTGCGCCGCACGTCGAGCGACATGTTTTTCGCCGAGGTCCGGGCTTTCGACGAAATCTTCCGCGAAGGCCAGTCCGGCGACAGTGCTCAGAGTGAGCAGCAACAACAGCAGGGGGGCGGGAATCAGTCCGCCAAGCTGGCCGAACTCCAGAAGCAGATCATCAACGCAACCTGGAAGCTGCAGCGCACCCAAAATTCCAACAGCCCCTCACCCCAGTATTTCAAGGATTCCCCGGTTGTCCTCGATTCTCAACAAAACGCTCTGGAACAGGCCGAAGCCATCCAGTCCCAGGCCACGCAGTCGAAGGCCCAGTTGCTCATCGACGACGTCGTGAAGCAGATGGAGAAAGCCGTGGACCGGCTCACACAGTCGACGAATTCCCCGGCCCCGCTCCCTCAGGCGCTGGCCGCTGAGCAGGCTGCTTATCAAGCCCTGCTGAAACTTTCCGCCCACGAGTTCGAAGTCAGCCGCAGCCGCAACGCCCGCCAAAGCGGTAGCGGCCAGCAGGCGGTAAGCCAGCAGCAACTCGACCAGCTCGAATTGAAATCCGAGCAGGACCGTTACGAAACCCAACGCCAGGCTTCCGAGCAGAACACCGAACAGCGCGAGCAACTCCAGGTCTTGAACCGCCTCAAGGAACTGGCCCAGCGCCAGCAGGACCTCAACGAGCGCATCAAAGAACTCCAAACCGCGCTTCAGGAAGCCCAGAACGACGAAGAACGCGAGGACATCCGCCGCCGCCTCAAGCGCCTGCGAGAGGAGGAGCAGGAGATGCTGGCCGACGTCGACGAGCTTCGCCAGCGCATGGAACGGCCCGAGAACCAGTCCCGCATGGCCGACGCCCGCAAGCAGCTTGACAAGACCCGCGACGAAGTCCAGCGCGCCTCGGAATCCCTCGACAAGGAATCCCCCTCACAGGCGCTGGCCAGTGGCACGCGCGCCCAGCGGGATCTCCAGAAGCTTCGCGACGAATTCCGGAAGAAAAACTCGAGTGAGTTTTCGGACGAGATGCGCCAGATGCGCGCCGAGGCCCGGCAACTCGCCCAGCAGCAGGAGCAGATTGGCGAGAAGCTGGACACCTTGGCCAACGACCAGCGCAAAACACTCAGCGATTCCGGCGAAAAGCAGGAACTGGCGGACAAATTGGCCCAGCAACGCGGCGGCCTCACCAACTTGCTTTCCAACATGCGCCAGGTCACCGAGAAGGCCGAAGCCGTCGAGCCGCTGCTGGCCCGGCAACTTTACGACACGCTTCGCAAGAATTCCCAGGCCAGCACCGATACGAACCTGTTCATCGCCGGCGAACTCGTGAAACGCAGTTTCCTCAACGAGGCGGAAAAGTTCGAACAACGCGCGCGGAGCGACATTGATGAGATCAAGCAGGGCGTCGAGCGGGCCGCCGAGAGCGTTCTCGGCAACGACACCGAGGCCCTGCGCCTGGCCAAACGCGAACTCGACGCGCTGTCGCAGGAATTGGAGCGGGAGATGGCCCAGGCCGGAGATAACGGACCGCAGGGTACGAATTCATCACAGCAGAATCAGAGTGGGCAGCAGGCTTCCGCTCAGCAGGGACAGCAGGGGCAACAGGGCCAACAGGGTCAACAGGGTCAACAGGGCCAGCAAGGCCAACAGGGTCAACAAAACCAGCAGGGTCAACAGGGTCAACAGGGTCAACAGGGTCAACAGGGTCAACAGGGGCAACAGGGTCAACAGGGTCAACAGGGTCAACAGGGTCAGCAGGGTCAACAGGGTCAACAGGGGCAGCAGGGTCAACAGGGGCAGCAAGGGCAGCAGCCGGGCGATGCCGCGGCTCAAGCCGGCGGACGAGCCGGCCAACCAAGCTTCCTCGACGCGGCCACGCGCCGCGCCAACGATGGGACTTACGAAAGATCCGGCGGCGGCGCTGCTGGTCCGCACGGGCCTATTCTCGGGCCGGAATTCGTCCAATGGTCGGATCGATTGCGCGACGTCGAAGAGATGCTCGATGAGCCGGACCTCCGCAATGAAGTCGCGCGGGTTCGCGAGCGCGCCCGCGCCATGCGCGCCGATTACAAGCGCCACTCCGCCGCGCCGAAGTGGCCGTTCGTCCGCTCCCAGATTGCGACGCCGCTGGCCGAAGTCCGCAACCGCGTCGCCGAAGAACTGGCCCGCCGCGAGAAGCCCGATTCCCTCGTCCCCATCGACCGGGATCCCGTCCCGAACAAGTTCTCCGATCTCGTGAAGCGTTATTACGAAACGCTGGGCAACGAGCCCGAGAAGCGCTAACAGCCCGTTCAAAAACTGTAGCGGCGCTCTGTGAGCGCCGAAGAAGCTGCGCATTCTGGCCCGATTTCGGCGGTCACAGACCGCCGCTACAACCCGACCTGGAGTTTTAGAACGGGCTGCCAGGCCGCGGTAACGCATCAGTGAAGTCGGGTGACGGCCGTCAAGCCAAAGGAGCGCGGCATTTATGCCGCTTCAACTGCCGAAGTCGCGAAGGCTTGGAATCGGGCCATGTCCCGGGAAAGTCGAATGGTGAAGCGGCATGAATGCCGCGCTCCGTCCATAGCGTCGCCCGCCTGCACTGACCCATAACAAGCCGCGGGGGGAATTTCGTTGCGGCCCGGGCGGCCATCCGGTTTAGTCGGCGCATCATGCGCTCCACAATTTCTCTTCTCCTGGCTGTTGCCACCGGTCTGACGTTGGTTTCCTGCGCGTCCCGCCAGGGCGCGAAGCCGAATACCGCCAGCGCGCCCCCCAAAACCGTCCAGCCCGCCGAAACGGCGAAGGAGGAGCCGGCGCCACCGGAACCGACGCGCTCCGCCCCGTCCACAGCCGCTGCTCCGGGACGCTCGCGCGGGGGTCCGTCCGGGTCGACCAACGAAGCGACAAGGCCCGAGCCCATCAAGCCTTACTCGAGGGTCATCAGCAAGGATGCGAAGACGGATCGGGGCGTCTTCTGGGTGCATCGGGTCGAAGACAAGTATTACTTCGAAATCCCGACGAATGAGCTGGGCCGCGATTTCCTTTGGGTGACGCAAATCGAGCGCACACAGGCCGGGTACGGCTACGGAGGCGGTTCGCCGGTCGGCAACAGAGTCGTGCGGTGGGAAGTGCGCGACAAGGACGTCTTGCTTCGTGACGTCAAGTTCAGCATCCGCGCCGACAGCGCTGATTCCATCCACAATGCGGTGGAAAGCACCTCAGTGCCCGCGATCATACGAAAGTTCCCGGTCGCCGCCTGGGGCACGAACAAGGCGCCGGTCATCGACATGACGGACTTTTTCACGAGTGACGTTCCGGAGTTCAGCGCCAAAAGCCGGCTCAACTCGACCGGCGCCGACAAGGCCCGCAGCTTCATCGAGCGCATCAAGGCTTTTCCCGACAACCTCGAGACCAAGTCCACGATGACTTACATCCTTGGCGGCGGCGGCCCGGCCTCCCCCAGCGAGACGAATTCTCCCGGCCCGCTCCGGTCGCGCGATTCGTCCGTGGGCGCGGTGACGATTCTGCTGCACCACAGCATGGTGCGCCTGCCCGAGACGCCGATGCAGCCGCGCGTACACGACTCGCGCGTGGGGTTCTTCAACGTGTCGTTCGAGGAGTTCGGCAGCTCCGAGCACCAGGTCAAGGAAGTCCGCTACATCACCCGCTGGCGGCTGGAAAAGAAAGACCCGGACGCGGAAGTCTCGGAACCGAAAAAACCAATCGTTTTCTATGTCGGCCGCGGGGTTCCGGACAAGTGGCGGTCCTACATCAAGCAAGGCATTGAAGCGTGGCAGCCGGCCTTCGAGGCGGCCGGGTTCAAGAACGCCATCCTCGCCAAGGACGCGCCGAGTGAGCAGGAAGACCCGAATTGGGACGCGGAAGACGCGCGTTACTCGACGATTCAGTGGCTGCCGTCGACCATCGAAAACGCGATGGGGCCGCACGTCCACGACCCGCGCACGGGGGAGATTCTCGAAGCGGACATTCTGGTTTACCACAACATCCTCAAGCTGACGCGCGACTGGTACTTCGTGCAGGTTTCGCCGATGGACCCGCGGGCGCAAAAGCTGCCACTGCCCGACGACCTCATGGGCGACTTGCTTTCCTACGTCATCACGCACGAGGTCGGCCACGCTCTCGGCTTTCCGCACAACATGAAGGCCAGTTCCACGTATACCGTCGAGCAATTGCGCGACCCGATGTTTACGAAGAAGAACGGCACCGAGGCGTCGGTGATGGACTACGGGCGCTACAATTACGTGTCGCAACCGGGCGACGGCGCGACGCTGGTGCCGAAGGTTGGGCCTTACGATTTCTTTGCGGTGGAATGGGGATACCGGCAGTTCAACGGCGCTCCCGCGCCGCTCCAGCAGAAGCCCCATTTGGACAAGATCGCCGCGCGCCAGGTGTCGGATCCGCTGCTTCGCTTCGGCGATCCGAACCCCGCCGTCGATCCGACGCAACAGACGGAGGACCTCGGCTCCGACCCGGTGAAGGCGACCGAGCTCGGTTTGAAGAACATTGCGCGCATCGCCGCCTTCCTGGTGAGCGCGACCTGCAAGGAGGGGGAAAACTACGACCTCTTGAGCAATATGTACACGCAGTTGCTCCGGCAGCGCGATCGCGAACTGGGCCATGTGGCCAACGTGGTCGGCGGCGTGGTGATGAACAATCTCTGGTACGGCCAGCGCGATCACGTCTATGACCCCATCCCGGCCGACCAGCAACGTTACGCGGTCACCTTCCTCCTCGAGAACGGCTTCAAGGTGCCCGACCACCTGGTCGCCCAGGACATCCTCCAGCGCATCGAGCCAGCGGGCGTGGCCGACCGCATCCTCGCCAGCCAGCGCGCGCTCATTTCGTCGCTGCTCGACGACAGCCGCTGCAAGCGCATGAGCGAATTCGCCAATCGTGACCAGGAGAACGCCTACAGCCCGGCGGCGCTCGTGACCGATCTGCACGCCGGCATCTTTAGCGAGCTGAATGCGCCGCAGCCCGAGATCAGCCTTTACCGCCGGAACCTCCAGCGGGCTTTCGTCGAGCTACTCGGCACGTTCGCCTCCAGCACCAGCACCTCTTCGGACATGCCGGCCATTGCGCGCATGAGATTGAAGGTCCTCGAGACGGAAGCGAAGGAAGCCGCCGCGCGTTCCAGGAACACGACGGTGCAGGCGCACCTGGCCGATTTGGTGGCGCGCATCGAACGCATTTTTGAGCCGAAGCCCAAGTCGAACGAGCCGGCGTCCACGACGCTGCCAACGTTCCCGCGCCGGCGGCCGGAAGCCCAATAGCCGCGACGCGCCTGACTCCGCATTGTGAATGATGGAGTTCGAGGAAGTTGGCTGGCCCTCCATCGAGGGCTGGGGTGATGGAGTAATGGAGCCCCATCACTCCACTACTCCATCACCCCATTACTCCAGCGTTCAGATTGGTTCGCCAGAACTCTGCGTCAGCGCGTGGTACTTCGCGACCAGGCTTCGGGTCGTCGATCCTGGTTTGCCGCTGCCGACCACGCGGCCGTCGATCTTCGTCACGGGGATGATTTCCGCGCCCGTGCCGGTCAGGAAACACTCGTCGGCGACATAGAGGTCGTAGCGCGTCAGGTTCGGTTCGCTCACCGCGATGCCGGCGTCGCGCGCCAGGTCGATGACCGTGGCGCGGGTGATGCCATAGAGCGCGCCCGAGGAAAGGGGCGGGGTGAACATCCGGCCGTCCTTGAGGATGAAAATGTTGTCGCCGGTGCATTCGGCCACATAACCCGCGGCGTTGAGCATGAGGGCTTCCTCGACGCCAGCCAGGTTGGCCTCGATCTTGGCAAGCACGTTGTTCAGGTAATTGAGCGATTTGATGGCCGGGTTGAGTGCATTGTTCAAGTTGCGCGTCGTCGGCACCGTCACGATTGCCATGCCTTTGTCGTACAGTTCCTGCGGGTAAAGCTGGATCGTGTCAGCGATGATAATGACGGAGGGGTTTTTGCAGCGATTCGGGTTCAGCCCGAGCGTGCCGATGCCTCGCGTGACCACGAGGCGGATGTAGCCCTCGCGCAGAGTGTTCTGGCGGCAGGTCTCGACGACGGCGCGCATCATCTCGGCGTGGCTCATTGGGATTTCCAGCAGGATGGCTTTGGCCGAGTCGTAGAGGCGGTCGATGTGTTCCTTGAGTTTGAAGACCCGGCCGTTGTAAGCGCGGATGCCCTCGAAGACACCGTCACCGTAAAGGAGGCCGTGATCGAACACGCTCACCCTGGCGTTCTTTTCGTCGCAGTACTGGCCGTCAACGTAGATTTTCATTATACAAGCGCGCAGACGCTACGGCACGATTTGGGTGGGCGCAACTGTGGAGTTGCGGTGCCCTTGGCATGACCAAGGGGGTTCGCCGGCTCGCGATTAGGCCGGCTGCAGCATCTCAATTTTGTTGATGTGGATGAGGGGAACGTGAACCACTTGATCAACAAACCCGTCCGGCCCCACCACAGCGCCGATGGTCACCAGTGCTCGGCCGAGCATGACAAAATCTTCGTGGAGGATGTCGTAAGTCGATCCCCCCGTGACGTAGATGCGAAACGGCACGAAGGGCCGTTGCTCCAGCAGGCGTTTGAACTCTTCCGGTCGCACCTCGAAAGGTTAATTCATGCTGACACCCTGTCAACTCGCAGCGACGTGGGCGCTATTTCGAACGAGGTCCAATTTCGGAAGGCCAGCCCGAAAGTTCAACTCGAAAACGATCCGGCCGCGGGCGCCGCCGGGGAGGCCGCAGAGCTTTGCTTGAAGACGAGTTTGTCGGCTTCGACGCTGACCTGCACCGGTTCGCCATCGATGAGGTTGCCTTTGAGGAGTTCCTCGGCCAACGGGTCTTCCAGGAAACGCTCGACGGCTCGGCGCATCGGACGGGCTCCGTATTGCGGGTCGTAGCCTTTCTCCACGAGGAAGTCCTTCGCTGTCTCGTCGAAGTTCAGCTTGAGTTGCTTGCCCTTCAGGCGGTCCATGACTTTGTGGATCTCCAGGCCGAGGATTTCGATCAGCTCGACTTTGGCGAGCGGACGGAAGACGATGATGTCGTCGAGACGGTTCATGAACTCGGGGCGGAAGGCCCTCTTGGCCTCGTCGAGAATCTTGTCGCGCATCCTCTCGTAGCTGGCGACGTCATTGATCGGCCCGAAGCCCAGCGAGGTGCCTTTGCGCAGGGTCTCGGCGCCGACGTTCGAGGTCATCAGGATGACGGTGTTCCGGAAGTTGATGACGCGGCCGACGTTGTCGGTCAGTTTGCCTTCCTCCAGGATTTGGAGCAGCATGTTCATCACGTCGGGGTGGGCCTTTTCGATCTCGTCGAACAGCACGACCGAATACGGCCTGCGGCGCACCTGCTCGGTGAGCTGGCCGCCCTCCTCATAGCCGACGTAACCGGGGGGCGAGCCCACCATGCGGCTGGCGTTGTGGCGCTCCATGTATTCGGACATGTCGAGTTGGATCAGCGCCTTGGAATCCCCGAACAGACACTCGGCAAGTGATTTGGCCAGCAGCGTCTTGCCGACGCCCGTGGGGCCGAGCAGCGCGAAGGTGCCGATCGGCCGCTTCGGATCCTTGAGGTCGGCGCGCGAGCGGCGCAGCGCCTTGCAGATGGCGCCGACGGCTTCCTTCTGGCCGACGACCGTTTTGCCCATCTCCTGCTCCATGGTGAGGAGCCGCTGGGCTTCGCCCTGCTCCATGCGCTTGAGCGGGATGCCGGTCCACTTGGCGACGACGTGCAGGATGTCCTCCTCATCGACCTTCACGCGTTTCTCTTCGCGGTTGGCTTTCCAGGCAGCAAGGATGGATTCCATCTTTTCCTTGGCGTGCTTTTCCTTGTCGCGCATGGCGGCAGCCCCCTCGAAATCCTGCTGCTTGATGGCCTTTTCCTTTTCCGTCTTGATGCCTTCAATCTCCGCCTCGACGTCTTTCAACTCGGGCGGGCGGGTCATCGCGCCAATGCGGGCGCGGCTGCCGGCTTCGTCCATGAGGTCAATCGCTTTGTCGGGCAGGTAGCGATCGGTGATGTAGCGGTCGGACATTTTGACCGCGGATTCGACGGCGGCGTCGGTGATCTCGGCCTTGTGGTGCTCCTCGTACTTCGGGCGAAGGCCCTTGAGTATGGCGACGGCATCCTCGACGGACGGCGCCTCCACCTTGACGCTCTGGAAACGGCGCTCCAGCGCCGCGTCCTTCTCGATGTATTTGCGATACTCGTTGAGCGTCGTCGCGCCGATGCACTGCATCTCGCCCCGGCTCAATGCCGGCTTGATGATGTTCGAGGCGTCCATCGTCCCTTCGGCCGAGCCGGCGCCAACGATGGTGTGCAGCTCGTCGATGAACAGGATGACGTTCTTGGCGCGGCGGATTTCGTCCATCACGGCCTTGATGCGCTCCTCGAACTGGCCGCGGTACTTCGTGCCGGCAACCATCAGGGCCAGATCCAGCGTGACGACGCGCTTCTCGCGGAGCAATTCGGGGACGTTGCCCCGGGCGATTTCCTGGGCCAACCCCTCGACGATGGCCGTTTTGCCGACGCCCGCTTCGCCGAGCAGCACGGGATTGTTCTTGGTGCGGCGGCAGAGGATTTGGATGACGCGCTCGATCTCGGACCTGCGGCCGATGACCGGGTCCATCTCGCCTTTGCGGGCGATGTCGGTGAGGTCGCGGCCGAAAGCCTTGAGCGCCGGGGTCTTCACTTCGCCCTTTTTCTCGGGCGCTTTTTCGGGCGCATCGGGCACGGCCGATTCCTCCTGCTGGCTCAAATTGGGGTCGAGTTCCTTGAGAATTTCCTGGCGGGTCTGCTCGATGTCCACGTCGAGGTTCTTGAGCACGCGGGCTGCCACGCCGTCGCCTTCCCGGAGCAGGCCCAGCAGGATGTGCTCGGTGCCGACGTAGGTGTGGGCCAGTTGCTTGGCCTCCTTGGCGGCGAGCGCCAGCACTTTCTTTACGCGGGGCGTATAAGGGATGTTGCCGATCATCTTTTGATCGGGGCCGGTCCCGACCTGTTTCTCGACCTCCATGCGGACGGTTTCGAGGTCCAGGCCCATCTTCTGGAGCACGTTGACGGCGACGCCCTGGCCCAGCTTGATAAGGCCCAGGAGCAGGTGCTCGGTGCCGACGAAATTGTGGTTGAAACGGTCGGCTTCCTTTCGCGCCAGGGCCAGCACTTGCTGGGCCCGTGGCGTAAAGTTGTTCATGGCTTCATCGCTCATACTCATTCAATAAACGCACTTGCACGTGGATTTGTCCAGCGCGGCTTGAAGACCGCGGCCAGGACGGGAACCGCGCATCGCTCGGCGTGGGGCTTCGCCGCTTCGTTACCGGCTTCCATCGGAAGAACAGGAAGACGGATTAGCCGGCATTTCAAACCATGAGCTTGAGGACACGACAGTCGGTAGCCGCTGACGTGAGGAGGCGGAGAACGCGGACTCCGGTCCCTCCGCCTCCTCACGTCGGCGGCTACGACCGTCGGTGAGAAATGCAGGTTGCAGCAATCCAACACTGGCCTTCATTTCCAGCCCCGTCAGGGGCGCAATCGTTGTAGAAATCGTCCGCCAATGATCCTCAGCCCCGTCAGGGGCGACATCGTCAGGACGATGCCGCTCCTACGGAGCTTGGGTTTTCACTTCGGACGCGATTCTACAAAGATGCCGCGCCTAAGGCGCTGCGACCTACCGACCCGCTCAGCGACGGCGGCCACGAGGCGCGGGAATTGCAACAGTAGTCCGATGCCGCCGCTGCCGCGCATTGTGACGTGCTAATGTGAACTCCTGAAGCGCCGAGGCAGCACAGCGAATGTGATACTGACGACGACGCTCACGATGATGAACGAATACCACAACCACCACAGGCCCGTCGTGCTCCATCCTGCGCGAATCGTGTCTCCGTACTGCGGCGCGTATCCCCAGTGTCCGGGCGAAAGGAAATCCAGATAGCCTGGGTCGGTGCAGTGGTAAATAGTCCCGGCGACGAACTGCTCCCAGATGAGAGTTGAAGCAATCGTGCAGACGATGATCGCTGCCACGAACTTGCTGGCTCTGCTGATGAACCCACTCATGACGTGCGATGCCGTCTAACGACAAAAGCTCAGCGACGCGGCGATTGGAACAGCAGCGCGATGCCGCCTGAGCGCATGGTTGAAGCGGCATCATTATCTCAGTCAAAGAACCAATTCAGGAATGAGTGAGGCGCTAAGAACAGCGCACAAGCTGCCAGCCCGACGGACGCACCATAGCACAGCGAATAAATGGAGACATGTCGGTAACGACGAAGGAATAAGCACCCGATCAAAACAAACGGCGCAACGTAAAGCGAAGCCACAAGCGCTCCAAAGAAATACCTGATCGTCGCGTCGTGGAAAGCAATGAACCAGCCGTCGAGCTGCTCGCCAAATTTCGGCCACCGTCCCAGCGAGAACCAAACGTGCGCGATGAAGGCGTAATAGAGCAGCACCCAGGACGTCGGCAGCGTCACCGCCCAGGCAACGCCGCGCCAAGTCAATCCACCGGTCATGGTGCGGAAGAACTCCCGCCATTTAATCGGATGCCGCTGGCCCTGAAACAAGCCGATGAAGTAGGCGCCAAAGACAAACAGTGCGGTGACGATGCCGAGGAGGATTTGTTTCGTTTCCATATTTTCAGCCCGAACTCACCCCGGCGGCCAGGCCATCGGCCGGCCTCCGAGGATGTGGCAGTGCAAGTGCGGCACGGACTCCCCGCCGTCCCGGCCATGGTTCATCACGAGCCGATAGCCGCTCTCAGCCAGGCCCAGCAAAGCCGCGACATGGGCGGCCTTCAGGAGCAAGTGGCCGAGCAAGGCCTGGTCGCCCGCCTCGGCGGCGCCGATGCGCGGGATCGGCTTCTTCGGCACCAGCAACACGTGCACGGGCGCTTGTGGATTGATGTCGTGGAACGCCAGGAGGAGGTCGTCTTCGTAGGCGATCTTCGCGGGGATCTGGCGGGCGGCAATTTTCTCGAAAAGCGTCATGGCGCGAGTGTGCCGCCCCGACTCGACCGACGGAATCGGAAAGTTTCAGACCACGACCAGCGCCGAACCCGGTCCGGCATTCTCCGTAGAAAAGCACGTGCGGAGATACTCCACGATTTGATCGTTCAGCGCGCGACACCGGCCTCCCCAACGCTTCGCCCCGGTGATCTGTTTGACGCAGTCGCGCAGTCCGTGGAAACGCAGGATCCGCGGGGTGCCGTCCAATCGTCGCCGGACCTCTTCGCGCAGCCGCGGAAAGAAAAACAGTTCCCCTCCATCGCCCGCAAACCCGCGCAAGTCGGCCTCGACCAATCGCCGGCTGCTCGACTTTGTTTCGGGAGGCTCCGTCAGCTTCACTTCCAGCCCCAACCCGACCAGGACCTTTTCGAGCGCCAAGGCAAACTGCGCCACAGAAACCGTCTCCTGTTCACGCTCCGACCGGAAATAGTGCAGCACGGCCGCCGCGGCGTTCTCGACGATCTCGGCGTCCAACCACTTCGCCGCATCGCCGATTAACTCGAACGTGACTTCCTTGGCGGTGCACGGGATATGTTCCCCCGCCGAGGTTTCAAATACCAGGCAGTCGGGCCGTAAGAGTATCATGGGGTTTCTCCAGTTTTTTGACTTCCTGCACAAAATCGGTCGCCTCGTCGAACCGCCGATAGATGCTGGCGTAACGGACGTAGGCCACCGGGTCGATTCCGCGCAAGCCCTCCATCACTCGCGCGCCAATGGCGCCGTAAGGCACTTCACGGTCGAACTGGTTCGAGAGCTCATCCACAACGCGCTCGACGAGCGCCGCGATGGTTTCCTGAGCGACGGGCCGTTTCTGGCAGGCCTTTTCGATGCTCGCCACGAGTTTGTCGCGGGAGAATTCCTCCGACCGCCCATCGCGCTTGACGACCAAGAGCCGCGGGCGCTCGATGATTTCGTAGGTCGTGTAGCGGTAGCCGCAGCCGATGCACTCGCGGCGGCGGCGGATGGTCGCCCCCTCGCGCGAGGAGCGCGAATCGATGACCTTGTCATCCTGACAGCCGCACTTCGGGCAACGCATAAGACTCGGCCAGGCAGCACACACTGCAAATTGTGGCCTCGCTACTGCTACCACGCCAGATATCGTGGCGTCAAAGGATTTCAGTAGTCATGAAGTGCGTCGTCGCGCGTGTAGCCGCTGGCGTTCCCAGTGCCTCCGCCCCCGCCCAAAGCGGCTCCCAAAATGTCACCCATGTCGGCCTCGATTTTTTCGGGGTCTTCGCCGGCTTCGAGCCGTTGAATCGCGGTGGCCATTTCTTTGGGCATCGACCCGGGAGGCAGCGCGTCCTGCATTTTGCGCATGAGGCGCGCCACGTGCCTGGGGTTGTTCTCGTCCATATGCTCCATGTCCCGTTCCAGCTCAGCCATCGCGCGCATCACCTTGGGATCATCGAACTCCGGCCCGCCGCCTGTCGGCTCGTCCGGCCCCGCTGCGGTTTCCTTCGCGCCGCGCAACGCCGCAAACGCGCTGACCTGCCTGGCCAACTTTTTGTTGCCGCACTTAGGACAGACGGGCAGGCGGCGCGGGTTCACGCGCTTCGAGAGGAAGCTGTAAATGACCCGGCACTTCGGACAGGCGAATTCGTAAATCGGCATACGCTCGTTTCGATTGTGAGGAGCGCACTCTACGCCGGGCCGCGCGGCAACGCCAGCCTTCTCGCAGCGATCTTCATCCTCGCGGAATCCTTTTCAACCACGAATGGACACGAATCCAGACGAATTAAAACGGACGCAGGTCAGAGCGCGGCCCTGCAATCATCCCTGACACAAGGGCCGTAATGCGGCTGGCGGCTCGGGGCTGCGTTGATTCGTGTCCATTCGTGTTCATTGGTGGTTAAGGCCTGCCGTCCGAAATTACGTCTGGGCTTGGGAGAGAAGCGGTCGCTTGCCCTGGTCCTTCGCGCTTTGGCAGACTTCGCGCGCCATGCGCGATACCCTCAGGGCCTGGAGCGAAGCTCTCGAAACGTTCGTGCTCGAGGTCATCCTCGAGGAGCGGCGCGGCAAGCGGGCGGCCATCGCCCGGTTCGTGCTTTACTTGATGTCGAAGGTCTTCCTCGTTCTCGTGAAGTTGCGCCGCCTGCTGTATGATGTGCGGTTGCTTCGCGATTCC
>DASTLJ010000347.1:0-3648 GCA_035715125.1 Verrucomicrobiia bacterium | reverse complement strand
TGCCGCCTTATCCGCCTACGATTCCAAGCATTCACAACGACCCCGCGCAGCGGACGGAGATCCACGTATTGCAACGCGGCGAGTGGGAAAAGAAGGGCGAGAGGGTCGCGCCGCGTCCGCTGAGCGTGCTGGTGGAGGAGGGTTTTCCCGAATTGCCGGCGGACCTTTCCAACCCACGGACGCAACTGGCGCGCTGGCTGGCCAACCCCAGGCATCCCCTGACGGCGCGCGTCATCGTCAATCGTCTGTGGCAGCACCACTTCGGCGTTGGCCTGGTGAAGACGGCGAACGATTTTGGAAAGAATGGCGACCGGCCGAGTCATCCGGGATTGCTCGACTGGCTGGCTTCGGAGCTCGTGAAGGACGGGTGGAGACTGAAGCCGCTGCACCGGCTCATCGTCATGAGCAGCGCCTACCGGCAATCCTGCCGTTCGCCAGTCGCCGAGGCTGCGGCCAAAGTGGACCCGGAGAACCGGCTGTTGTGGCGGTTTAGCCAGCGTCGCCTTTCCGCGGAGGAAATCCGCGACGCGATGCTGGCCGTTTCCGGCGAACTGAACCCGAAGATTGGCGGCCCAAGTGTCATGGTGCCGGTGGACAAGGAACTGGTCCAATTGCTTTATAAGCCGGCCCAATGGGAGGTCGCCCGGAATGCAAGCGAGCATCATCGACGCTCCATTTATCTCATCGCGAAACGCAATCTGCGCCTGCCGTTCATGGAGACATTCGATCAGCCCGGGTTGCTCACGAGTTGTGGCCGGCGCGAATCGAGCACCCACGCACCGCAGGCGTTGGAACTGCTCAACGGGCGGCTCGCGAACGAACTGGCGGCGGCGTTTGCGGAACGGCTGGAGAAGGAGACCGGCGGCGACCGAAGCCGGCTCATCGAACGCGCCTATTGGCTCGCGGTCGGGCGGGCGCCGAAGCCGCGGGAGCGCTCGCTGGCGGCGGCCTTCTTGAAAGAACAACCACTCAAGGAATTCGCCCTCGCCCTGTTCAACCTCAACGCCTTTCTCTATGTCCAGTAACCGGCCTGAACACGTGCGCGTGACGCGCACGCGCCGCGAATTCGTGCGCGATGCTTTTTGCGGATTTGGCTCGCTCGCGTTCGCGTCGATCTTGCTTCGCCAACAGGCGCGGGCCGGCGCGATCAATTTACTAAACGCGCGGCCGGCGCACCAGCCGGCCAAAGCCAAGGCGGTGATCTTCCTTTTCATGGCGGGCGGCCCGAGCCACCTGGAAACCTTCGATCCCAAGCCGTTGCTCAACGAACTTCACGGCCAGCCCCGGCCGAAAGAATTCGGCGAAGCCAAATATCAGTTTGTTAAAAGCGGTGCAAAGCTGCTTGGCAGTAAGCGGACGTTCCGCAAGCACGGCCAGAGCGGGATCGAGATTTCGGATCTTTTCCCGCACCTCGCCTCGTGCGTTGATCGCCTGGCGGTGATTCGTTCCTGCTACGGCGACATGGTCGTCCACTCGGCTGCGCAATATGAGTTGTTTACCGGCCGCGTGGTTCCGGGATCTCCAAGCATGGGGTCCTGGATTACTTACGGCCTGGGATCGGAAAGCGATTCGCTTCCGGCTTACGTGGTGATGCCGGACCCGAAGGGCGCGCTCGAGGCTGGCCAGCCGATGTATGCGAATGGGTTTCTGCCCGCGGTCTTTCAGCCGACCATGTTTCGCCCCGGCGATCGGCCGGTCCTGAACCTGGAATTGCCCGAGGGCGTGACGCTGGCTCAGCGGCGCCGCACTCTTCGACTCATCGGCGACCTGAATCGATCCACGCTGAGCGCTGCGGATGAAGAATTCAATGCGCGCATTAACGCTTACGATCTGGCTTTCAAAATGCAGACCGAGTCGCCGAAGCTGTTTGATTTTTCCAAAGAGCCACAGGAGACGCTCGATCTTTATGGCATCGGCCGCGAGCCGACACACGATTATGGCCGGCGCTGTTTGCTGGCGCGCAAGCTGGTGGAAAATGGCGTGCGCTTTATTTGTGTCGTTGCCGGCGGCGGGCCGGGCAACCTGCAATGGGACGCGCATAATGACATCGAAGAGAATCATCTCCGCAAAGCCGCGGAAACCGACCAGCCCGTCGCGGGGCTCCTGAAGGATTTGGAGCGACGCGGACTGCTCGACAGCACGCTGGTGTTGTGGGGCGGTGAATTTGGCCGTTCGCCCGAGGCGGAATCCGGCAAGGGCCGCGACCACCACAATCTCGGCTTCAGCATGTGGCTGGCGGGCGGAGGAATCAAAGGCGGCCAGGTGTTGGGCGCCACCGACGCCATTGGCCTGCGCGCCATCGAGACTCCCGTCCACTTCCGCGACCTCCACACGACCATCCTCCACCAACTCGGCCTCGACCAAAGTCAATTGACCTATCCACATCTGGGCCGGAATGAGCGGCTCACGTTCGTCGAAGGCCGAGTCATCGAACAGATCATTTGACTTCGACGAAGTCATTCATACCGCAGCGCTTCCATGGGATCGACGCGCGCGGCGCGGCGGGCGGGAATCCAGCAGGCCAGAACCGCCACGCCGCCCAACATCGCCGCCACGATCAGAAAGGTCGCTGGATCGAAAGGTTTGATCTCGAAGAGCAATGTCTTCAGCAGGCGGGTCAAGGCGAGTGCGCCCATCGCGCCGAGGGCAATTCCGACCAGCGTCAGGCGTAACCCATGCCCAACCACCAGGCCGAGCACATCGCGAGCCTGGGCGCCGAGCGCCATCCGCACTCCGATCTCGCGCCGGCGCTGCGTCACGGCATAGGCCAGCACGCCGTAGAGGCCGATCACGGCCAGCGCCAGAGCCACCGCGGCAAAAATTCCCAGCAAAATGAGATTGAGCCGTTCCGGAGCGAGAGAGTTGTTGCGCAGTTCGGTGAGCGTGCGCACATCGTAAATCGGCTGCTCGGGATCCAGATCGAGGACAACCTGGCGCGCGGCGGCAACGATCGTTTCGGGCGCGATGGCGGTCTTCACGACGACGGTTCTTCCGAGGCCGGGCGCTTGCGCCGCCGGCAGGTAGGCCTGCACGAACCCGCCCTGGTCATTGAGCCGATTGAGCTTCACCCGCTCGACCACACCGACGATCGTAAGCAACGGATTCTGGTCCGGCTGCTGACCCCAAGGCAACCGGACGCGTTTGCCGAGCGGATCTTCGTTCGGCCAGTAGCGCTGGGCAAATTGCCGATCCACGATCATCACCTGCAGGCCGGCAGCCCACCCCGCCCCCTGGCTCAGCCCGTTGGTGTCGCGGTTGCGCAAATGTTCGCGATTGTCTTGCTCCGTGAAATAGCGTCCGCGCAGCAGCGGGATGCCCACGGCCCGAAAATAGTCGGAGCTGGCCACGGTCACTTCCATCGAGGGTCGCTCGCCGATCGGAGGTTCGGGTTGGCCATCGACGAGGAATGAGGTCTGCCATCCGTTCTGGTCCAGGGGTATTTGCGAGGCGACGCCCACAGATTGCACGCCTGGCATCGCGCGCAATTTCTCGGTGAGTCTTTGATAATAGCTGACCTGTTGATCCTCCGTCCCATACTTCCGCCCGGGCAGATCGAGCCGGAAGCTCAGCACCCGCTCGTGTTCGAACCCAGCGTTGACGTGCTGCAACCGATGAAAGCTGCGCAGCAGCAGCCCGGCTCCCACGAGC
>DASTLJ010000346.1:0-17199 GCA_035715125.1 Verrucomicrobiia bacterium | reverse complement strand
CCGTTGCCGCCGCTGGAGCCAAGCTCGCGGTGCACTCTCTCAACACGGGCGTCCCGCACGCGGTGCTGTTTGTCCCCGACGCGGACCGGGCAATGGTGCAGCAACTCGGGGCGGAGATCCGTTACCACGAGCACTTCAAGCCCGGCGGGACAAACGTGAACTTCGCGCAGGTGCTCGGCCCGAACCACATCCGCGTCCGCACCTACGAACGGGGCGTCGAAGGGGAGACGCTGGCCTGTGGCACCGGCGTGACCGCCGCCGCGCTCATCAGTTCGCGCGTCCACAAGTTCACGGCGCCGGTGCAGGTCCAGGTCCAGGGCGGTGACACGCTCGAAGTGGCCTGGACCGACAAGGCCGACGGATTCGCCGAGGTGACGCTCAGCGGGCCGGCGGATTTTGTTTTTCAGGGACGCATCGAGATTTGAAGTGTGACCATTGAATGGCCTCACTGACACTTGGTCCTGCTGACCAGCAACCATGTTTACCGGAACTTACACAGCGATCGTAACGCCCTTCAGGAAAGGCAAACTGGATGAAGCGGCTCTGGCCCGCCTCGTCAAGGCGCAGATCCAGGGCGGGGTGGACGGCATTGTGCCGGTCGGCACCACGGGCGAATCGCCAACGCTCGATTACGAGGAACACATCCACGTCATCAAGCGCTCGATTGAATTTGCGGAGGGCAAAATCAAAGTGCTCGCCGGCACCGGCGGCAACTCGACCAGCGAAGCCATTTACCTGACCAAGATGGCGAAAAAAGCCGGAGCGGACGGGTCGCTGCAGGTTTCGCCGTATTACAACAAGCCCACACAGGAAGGACTCTTCCAGCATTTCAAAGCCATTGCGGAGGCGACCGACCTGCCCATCGTGCTCTACAGCGTCCCCAGCCGTTGCGGCGTCGAGATCGGCGTTGATACCGTCCAGCGCCTCGCGAACGATTGCCCGACCGTCGTCGGCATCAAGGAAGCCGGCGGCAGCACCGACCGCGTGAGCCAGCTTCGGGCGGCGCTGGGAGAGCGGTTCACCATTCTCAGCGGCGACGATTCGATGACGCTGCCCTTCATGTCTGTCGGCGCGCGCGGCGTCGTGAGCGTGGCCAGCAACCTCATCCCGCGCGAAGTCACCCAGATGGTCCGCGCCTTCGCGCAGGGCAAGTCCAGCGTAGCCCTCAAGCTGCACGCCAGGTTTTATCCGCTCTTCAAGGACCTCTTCATTGAGACGAATCCCCAGCCCGTGAAAGCCGCGCTCGCTATGCTCGGCCTGTGCGACGAAGAAATGCGGCTGCCCCTTGTGCCAGTGAGCGCGAAGAACCGCGAGGTGCTCAGGGCCACGTTGAAGGCGTGCGGGGTGCTCAAGTGAGTCGATCCAGGAAAGCGGCGGACGCCAGTCCGTCGCTATGCCTTTCGTGGCAGTTGGCGCGCCCTTTACACACAGCCGGGCGACTTGCTGCGATACTGGCGGCGCATGAAAACGCTGCTTCTCCTCGCCTCGGCAGCGATGGCCTTTGCGGCCACCGCTGCGGAAAATTCTCCCACCGCAATTGAGCCTCAATCGCTTCATAGAACCACCGATCCCGCCGCCACACGGGTGCTGCCCGAGCCTCCACCCTTCAAGTCGGTCGAAGCCATGCAGGCCGAATTCGTGCGGCGTTTCGAAGCATCCCCCGGCTTCGGTCTGTCCCGCGTCATCCGCCCCATCTTCCTCGCGCCGACGCCCTCGCTCGTTTGGAACGGCGCTGCTTACCGTGTGGTGCCGCCCGAACTCGTCGCGCTTGAGGACGAGCCCATCGTGTATGCGCCGCGCGAACACGCCGCTTTTCGAACCGGCATTTCCACGAATGTCACGCGCCGCGAAGTCCGCAAGCTCTTCAAGCATCGCCCGCTCAGCTCGCTCGAAACCAACGCCGTCCTCGCCCTGCGCGAAGGACGCGACCTCGTGGTCCTCACCAACCGTGTCGCCGTGCCGGAGGCCGAGGTCGAACTAATCTCCACTCCAGACCTGCTCGTTTTCGGCGCGCTCCGGGCCGGCAAGACCTGCGCGGCGTGCCACCAATGCGATGAGGGGACGCTGCTCGGCGCTTTCGCCTATCGCCTCGCACCTGCCGCGATGCCGCCGGACAAGGCTCCCAATTCGACCGTCCTGCGCTCCAACCTCATCGCCCGCCTGTTCGCTTCGCTCTAATGCTTATTCGAGGACCGGCCGATCCAGCAGCGCGGACAGCCATGTCCGCGTTAATCCAGGCAATGCCAGTCACGCGCGGACAAGGCTGTCCGCGCTCCTTGCTTGAATCAGAACTGGCTCTACCCTCCACCGCGCGTTACAGGCGCGTTCCAGGCTTTGACGAAACGGCCCGGGCCGGGGATTCTCCGGCCTGTGACGAAAATCATCATCAACGGTTCCAAAGGCCGCATGGGCCAGGCGATCGCGGCGTGCGCAGCCCGCACGCCGAAAATCGAAGTCGCCGGCCAGGTGGATCAAGGCGACGACCTGGGCGCCATCATCGCGAAGTGCGACGTGGTGCTCGACTTCAGCTTCCACAACGTCACCCCCGCCGTCGCCGAACTCAGCGCCAGGCACCGCAAAGCCCTCGTCATCGGGACCACCGGCCACAGCGACTCCGAAAAATCTCAAATCTCAAATCTCAAATCTCAAATTCCGATCGTGTGGGCTTCCAACTACTCGACCGGCGTCAACACTCTCTTCTGGCTCGCGCGCAAGGCCGCCGAAATCCTCGGTCCCGAGTACGATCTCGAAGTCGTCGAGATGCACCATCGCCTCAAGAAGGACGCCCCCAGCGGCACCGCGACCACGCTCCTGGAAATCCTCGCCGACGTGCGGAAGCTCCAGCTTCAAGAAGCGTTACGCCCCGGCCGCCACGGAATCACCGGTGAGCGCACGAGCACGGAAATCGGCGTTCACGCCCTGCGCGGCGGCGATGTCGTCGGCGATCACACCGTCATCTTCGCCGCCAACGGTGAACGGGTGGAACTCACCCACAAAGCCAGCAGCCGCGACACCTTCGCCATCGGCGCGCTTCGCGCCGCGCAATGGGTCGTCGGGAAGATGCCAGGCATTTACGACATGCAGGACGTGCTGGGGTTGAAGTGAACACGGCCGGTCCAGTCATCCGCGCGCATTACCTCGAAACTGAGGAATACTTCGTGGAAGCTTGGGATCGAAATCCCAGGAAGCAGCGCATGTGGACGATCTATGCCGGTGTGGTGATCGGGTTGGGAGTGATCGTGGCGCTCGAATTGAGCAAGCCGCGCCGGGATCGTTTCTGGTGGTTTGCGCCCGCCGCTGCATTCGTCATAGCGATGTTCGCGATGTACTGGTTAAGTCCCCCCGGCCAGCGTCGCCAGATCAGAAGAACAATCCGCAAGCGACTCGCCAGCCCCCCGGCAGAAGCTTGGTTCGAATTCTCAGACGCCGGCTTCCTCTCGACTGGACGCGACGGCCGGAGCGGATTCCATCCGTGGAGCACTGTCGCCAAGGTGGTGCAATTGCCAGATGGCCTGCTCCTCTACTTCGACGAGAACTACTACCACTGGGTTCCGCAACGAGCCTTCGGATGCCCTGAAGACTACGCCACCGTCAACACAATCGCGGCAAACAAGGCAAAGCTATTCCAGCGCGCCGCTCCCTGAGCTACACCGCTGGTTTCATCATTCGCATGAAACTCCCACCGCCCGTAGCCGCCGACGTGAGGAGGCGGACTCGTTCCCACGTTCAGGCTTTCCGCCTCCTCACGTCGGCGGCTACGAAACCGGCGGCACGTCCGGTCTGATGGGCCGCCGTGAGACTCTCCTTTCGCCCCGCTACCCTCAGGGACGTGCCGCTGCTCGCGCACTTGAACCGCCAACTTGTCGAGGATGAGGGGGCGCGCACGCGCCTTACTCTCGACGGTCTGGAAGCTCGAATGCGCGGATGGCTTCGCGGCGAATACGCGGCGACTCTCTTCGAACTCGGCGGGGAGCCTGTCGCCTACGCGCTTTACCGCAAGACCAACGGCGGCACGCACATTCGGCAATTCTTCGTCGTTCGCCACGCGCGCCGTCGCGGCATCGGGCGGCGGGCGATTGAACTGCTATTAAAGCGCGTTCTCGCGTCCGAGGCCACGATTGAGCTTGGCGTGCTGGCGCACAACCGCCGCGCGCTGGACTTCTGGAAAGCGGTGGGTTTCGCGGAATACGTGATCACCCTGGAAAAGTTGCGCCGCCCGTTCGTAGCCCGCCGTCAGGCCCTCATCGCCCTCGGCTCGAACCTCGGCGATTCCCGCGCGACGGTGCTCGCCGCGATGGACGCCCTCGACCGGCTCTCCGCGTTGCCGCTGCACCGCTCCTCGCTCTGGGAATCGGCGCCCGTGGATTGCCCGCCCGGCTCGCCCCGGTTCGTGAACGCCGCCGTCGCCCTCGAACCGGCCGCGGACGAAACGCCCGAATCGCTTCTGGAGAAACTCCAGGCGCTCGAAAGGAAATTCGGCCGCCGCCCAAAGAAAGTGCTCAATGAACCGCGCCGGCTCGACCTGGACCTCATCGCGTTCGGCCGCGAAGTCCGCTCGACGCGCGCGCTCACGCTGCCTCATCCGCGCGCTCATCTGCGCCGCTTCGTGCTCGCGCCGCTGAACGAACTGGCGCCTGATTTCGTTCTGCCTGGCCAGCGGAGGACCATCCGCGCACTGTTGGGCGCGGCGAGCGCCGGCGGGGCAGTGCGGCGGGTTGGTTGATTATCGGACCGATCTGTCGGATCGGTCGGATGGGTCAGATCGTGCAGCCAGGTAAATTTGCCCCTACGCCACGGGCCGCATCTCCACCACGTCCACAATCTGGCCGCCGGCTGTGATGGGGCTGATGACCACGGTGGTGTTGCCGGACCGCAGCCGGCCCTGGGTGACGAGCCAGCGCATCGCCGATTCTATGGTTTCCTCGGGGCGATCGTGATTGAAGGGATGGACGAAGGATTCGACGGCGCAGTTGAGCGTCAGCGAGTCGGCGACTTCGGTGTGTTCGCAAATGGCGTAGACGGGCGAGTAGCGCGGGCGGCAGGCGGCGGCGTGGCGGGCCATGTTGCCGCGCAGGGTGAAGACCAGGAGGGCGTCGGCCTTGAGCTGGTCGGCAAGGTCGACAGCGCTTCTGACGAGCTTCTGGCGCGGGGTTGCGAGTTCCGCCCGCTCGTGGAAACCAGCGCCGCCGCTGCGCTCGATGCGCCGGGCGATGCGGTCGAACACTTCGACGCATTTGAGAGGGTATTTGCCGACGGTGGTTTCGCCACTGAGCATGATGGCGTCGGCCTGCTCGAAGACGGCGTTGGCCACGTCGGTGATCTCGGCGCGCGTCGGGTGGGGAACTTCGATCATGCTTTCGAGCATGTGCGTGGCGACGATGACGGGCTTGCCCAGCCGGAGGCAGGTCTTGACGACGCGGCGCTGGATGATCGGGAGTTCCTCGTAGGGACATTCGATGCCCAAATCGCCGCGGGCAACCATGATGCCGTCGGCTTCGCGGGCGATGTCGTCGAAGTTGGCGACGGCCTGCTGGTCTTCGATTTTGGCAATCGCCAACGGTTTGTGACGGGCTGAAGCGAGCAATTTGCGGAGCTGGCGCAAGTCGCCGGCCTCGCGCACGAACGAAAGGGCGATAAAATCGACGCCAACTTCGAGGCCGACGGCGATGTCGTCGTGGTCCTTGGCGGTGAGGGGCGGCAGGTTGACGCGCACGCCCGGCAGGTTGATGTGGCGGCGGCTGCCGAGCTTGCCGGGAGTGAGCACCTCGCACTCGACGTGGTTGGCGAACTTCGCCAGCACTTTCATTTCGATGGCGCCGTTGTCGAGGACCACGGTATCGCCGACGGAAATGTCCTTGATGAAATCCTCGTAGTTCACGTCGACGGAATGAAGCTCCTCGCTCTTTTCGCCGCGGACGGTGAGGGTGAATTTCTGGCCGGGCTGAAGGTCGAGGGCGGCCGGCAGATCGCCCGTGCGGATGGACGGCCCCTGGGTGTCCATAAGAATCCCGGCGTGCCGTTGGCGGGCGGCGGAGGCGGCGCGGATGTCCTTCACCAACCGGCGCACCCAGTCGCGCGTGGCGTGCGACATGTTGAGGCGGAAAACATTGACGCCGGCATCAAGGAGCCGGCCGAGCATCTCCGGCGAGTCAGTGGCCGGGCCGAGGGTGGCGATGATTTTGGTGCGGCGCATCGGCGATTTGAGATTAGCGAATTCGGCGACGGCAAGTTTTCCCCGGCGGGGTTGAGTTGGAAAGCTTTTGTGGTGAGCCTCCACGATTCGAGCATCGCGCATTGGGGCCATGAACGGCGGCTGCTGGCACGGAGTCCCGGCTTTAGCCGGCCGGACGTCCTGCCGCCTGAAGGCGGGACTCCTTGCAAGAGCCGGTTCATGGAAATACGGACAGGCGGTGGGTGGAAGACCCCATTTGCCGGCTCAAACAGACCCGTAGAGTCGTTGATTCTATGAGAAAATCGTCTCTTGCCGTGGCGCTCTGTTGCTTTTCGCTTTCTCTGAACGCGGCGTACTTGAACCTCACACGCATTGGCGAAGGCGCCATCCAACCGGACGTGGGTGTTCACCGTTATTCTCAGGGCCAGCAGGTCACGCTCAGGGCAACGCCGGAGGAGGGGTGGGTGGTGGACCATTGGGAGGGAGATGTCACGGGAAGCGGCTCGACGAAGACCACATCGATGTCCCGCAGCAAACGCGCCACGGTCGTGTTCCGGCCGTTGGCCCCCACGCCGGCCAATGCGCTGGCGCGTTACGTCGGGGAGTTGGACTCCAACTACCGCTGGTCACTGCACGACTACGACCGGCACTTTGGATGGAACAAGCACACGATTCGGATGCAGTCCCAGCAATGGCGCAGCACCGGCGAAGTGGACCGCGCGCTCTGGACCCACGATCTCAACATAGTTGAACCCTGGTTTGCGGACAACGAATGCGCGCTGCTAATCAACGGGGGCAGCAACCGCTCGGGCCCGCCGGTGGAAGTGGATTCGGCATTCGCGGCCATCACTCTCCTTTACGGCATCTGCTACGCACAGGTCGACCAGGTGCCCAACGAGCCGTTGTTTTTCGCGGACGAACGGAATCACGAGCGGAGTGAAGACGCCATACTGGCGTACAGCCTGGACAAATATCTTGTGACCGGAGATTTCCGCTGGCCGGTGCATCTGGCGATGGCCAAAGCGGGCGTGCGCGCGATGGACACGATCCAGAAGCGCCTGCCGTTTATCCGCGACTTCCTGGTCGCCGGAGGCTCCAAGCGCGGTTGGACGGCCTATCTGGTGGCCGCAGTGGATCCACGCGTAGCAGCGCTGGCGGCAGTGTCCATCGACATCCCGAACTTTGCCGCCAACACGCGGCACCACTTCGAGGCATACGGATTTTACGCGCCGGCGATCCAGGACTATGTCGACTTCGACCTGTTCTGCCGCGTCAACTCGCCCCGGGGCCAGGAACTGTTGCAGATCATCGATCCATTATCCTACTTTCCGCAGTACACGATGCCCAAGCTGTTGATCAATTCGGCAGGCGATCAGTTCTTCCTGCCCGATTCGAGCCGGTTCTACTACGCCAGCCTGCCGGGGCCAAAGTGGCTGCGCTACACGGTGAACACGGACCACAAGCAAATCCAGGATTTGACCACGCTGACGACCGTGTTGCAATGGGCGGACAAGGCGCTCGACGCCGAATCGCTGCCGCGGTTCACCTGGAGCTTCGAGCCGGACGGTTCGATTCGCGTGCAAACCTTCACCCGGCTGCGGGCGGTGCGGCTCTGGCAGGCGCACAATCCAGTCGCGCGTGACTTTCGGCTGGAAAACATCGGGCCGGCGTGGACCAGTTCCTCATTGTCGGATCAAGGGGGCGGAGTGTACGTCGGTTTCGTGCCGCAACCTGCCCAGGGATGGTCCGCCTTTCTCGTGGAACTGGATTTCGGCGAGGGAATCTTCCTTTCCACGGAAGTGGTGGTCACGCCGGACACGCTTCCCTTTGCGGGACAGGCGTGCCGGTGACCTGGTTCGGCCCGGCAAGACGGACGCCGTTTTCGGCAAGCACTTTGCTCAGGCCGCGAATGACGGCCGCCTCATTTGCAAACCGGCGCTATCGAACGCGGCTGATTTCCTTGCCCTCCCACATCAGCTTGCCGCCGACGATCTCGAGCCAGTGCTCCTCGCCCGTCGTGTCGCGATAAAGACGGATGCGCGAACCCTCCACCCGCCACTGGGCGCGTTCGCCTCCGCCGATGAGCAGCTTGCCGTTGCTGGCGAATTCGAGGCCAAATCCGTCTCGTGCCCACTTCGTGCCGACAAGGAGCTGCTCATTCAGCACACCGGGGTCGGAAACAGGGGATTGGGATTGAGCCGACTCGGTTTGGCCTGTGGCAGGACGGGCCCGCACGGACAGACCGGGAATCGGCCTGACCCCGTCGATTGGCGGCCCAGATGCGGACACAGGTTCGGCCGCCGGCTGTGGCGCCTCTGCCAGCGGCGGTGTGGAGCGCGGCGGCCTGAACCGCCACGCCGCCAACGCCAGCGCCACCAGAATGAGGCCGCAGATGAGTTTGATCGGTCTGCTCACGAGCTTGCCAGGGCACGACTCTCGGCTCGGCGCCATCGGGCCGACGCACTCCGCGTCCGCCGTTCGCCAGATCTCAGCCGTTTCACTTTTCGCGCCGCAACGCCTCGATCTTGGTTTCAAGCGACGACAGGCGATTGCTGACTTCCAAAAACATCCGGTCGTGAGAGGCGCCGGCCACGGTGAGGTCGCGAAGGCCTGTCAGCTCGCGCTCGAATCGCTTGAGGGCTTCCGTGACGGAGTCCTGCTGTTTTTGCGCGCGGAAATCGGCGGCGGAGACCGTATCGTACCGGGTCAATTCTTCGCGCATGATCTCGAGCACGGTTGCCTTGAGGGTCAAGGCCATCGGCTCCCGCAGACAAGCCACCAGCAGGGCCACCGTGGAGACCACGAAGGTCGCCCATTTCCGGAACCATTCTGTTCGTTCTTCTTTCATAACGCAGATTTGTTCGACCCTTCGGTCGAGGTCCACGCTGCTACTTCGCTCCGAATGAGGCGCCGGGCAAATCACGGGGGTGTCGATTGAGTGTTTAGAGTGTTTACCTACCCTTTGGAGGAAGCCCTCCTGCGAATCCAACTAATCTAATCGAGTTGCAAGTATTTGGCGACGATCTCCCGCCTGGAACGAACGCCCAATTTCTCAAACAGCCGGTGCATGTGTGTGTGCACCGTGGCCGTCCCAATACCCAGGCTCGTGGCGATCTCTTTGTCCGACATCCCGTGAAACAGGCAGATCAGCAGTTCCTCCTCGCGCCGGCTCAGTCCGCTTGTTTGGATGATGCCGCTGACCTGCTCCACGAGTTGAACCAGCAAGGGAGTGACGTGCCTGGCCAGGGCGAACTCGCCTCGGATGACGTCCCGCATCCCGTTCAAGAGCTCGGGTGCGGAAACAGGTTTCACCAGGAAACCTCGGGCGCCTCCCATGAGCGATCGGAAGAAGTTCTGGCGGTCGGGATAACCGGTCAGGATGAGGACCGGCAAGTCCGGCAGGAGCGTCTTGAGTTTGTTGGCGCAATCGATTCCAGACGAGTCTGGCAGGCGCACGTCCATGATGACCGCATCGGGCCGATCCAGCGGCAGACCGTCCAGCGCCTGAGCCGCGGTGTAGAACGATCCGGCGATCTTGAAGTGTCCCGGCCCCTCGAGGTCCTTCAGAAACAAATGCATTTCTTCATCATCGTCGACGACCGAAATCCGGGGAGTCGATGGCGTGCCCGGCGCCGTCCCTTGCGCGCCCTTCGCTTCAAGTCGTGGCGCCGAGCCGATCGGACCACTGGGCTCTTCAGAGCATGTTCGAAAAATGGGTATCGCAGGCGGCTCGCCGGGATCGGTCGGCAACCCACCGACTCGAACGGTGGAGGGCCACTTTGTGAAAACGGCTGCTCCACCCGCAACGACCGAGCAGCCGGCACCACACTCCCTGGAAATCGCGGCGGGAAGCTGGTGCCTCATGAGTTCAGCCGGTCACTTCAACTGCCGCAATGACAGCAGCCCCACCTGTTTGATTTTCCACCCGCTCCCTGTTCGGGCGTACTCCACCCTCGCTGTGGCATTGTATCGGGGGGCGTCTTTCGCCGCCTGCAATTGCAGTTCAATCTCGTAAACCCGTTTCTTCAGGTCTTCGTCCTTCTTCTGGATCGTCAGCGCCTTGATTTGATCGGACGATTGAAACTTCCAGCAGTTCTCCCGCCCGCCCATGCTCTGGCCCACCAGGTCGGCTTTCAACTGGTCGGCCTCCGCGGCGTGCGCCCCAAGGGTGAGCCCGAGCGCCAGCACCGTTGTGATCAATAGGGATTTGGCATTCATCGTTCGCTCCGGTTACAAGGTTTGCAGGAATTTCAGCAGCGCCTTTTTGTCCGCATCGCTCAGGGCCTTGAACTTGTCTCGCGAGCGGCTGGCTTCCCCGGCGTGTCGTTCAATGGCTTCCTGGACACTTTTGGCGCTGCCATCGTGCAGAAAGTGCTCGCGCAAGTGCAGGCCCATCAATAGTTCCGTCCGGAACTCCGAGGGGAGTGTCCCTCCCAGACAGATGTCGGCCAGCTCCGGTCCCATGTCGTGAACCAGGAGATCCGAATAGAGCTCGACGGTCTGCCGATCCAGGGCCTTGACGGAATTCGGGCCGGTTTTCATTTTTGGAATGTGGCACACCGAACACTTCAGGGACGCGAAAAGCTCCTCGCCCCGTTTTGCAAGGGACTGGTCCTCGTAACTGGCGAGAGTCGGCCGCGGTGGCGCCGCCAGGTACCGGACAAAGGCATCCAGCTTCTGGATGTCCTCGAGGCTGATTTCGGGATCCGGCGCCGGATCGGTTTCCGGCGGCACCGGTCTGCCGTTGATGGTTTCCTCGACGGGTGAAAACGGCGTGGTAATGCCTTGCTCGAAGGGGAGTGCCCCCGCGTTGAAATCAAACAGAGTGGCGACAGCGGCTTTGCGGCCGAAGCGTCCGACCCGTCCGTCAATCGTACGACTGGCCCGGCCGTAGATGCCGTCGCCGTTCGCGTCCTTGGGATCCTCGTGGGCCAGCAAGGTGGCATCGGGGATGGCGTCCACCAGCCCGAAGCCAAACACGGGTGGGACCGAGCGGCGCGCCTGGGCGGTGGCATTGGTTGGGATCTCTTCTTTGAGAATCCCCAAGGCTCGCAACAGGGGGGTCGCATTTTGCTGTATGACCGGCCCACCCTCCTGGGACAGCTGATCGCAAGAGCCCCCGATGAACCGTCCGACGTGGACTTCGACTTCATCGCCCGTGCCTCCGGCCACCGGGTCCTCATGACATTCCGCGCAGGAAACCGAATTGAACAGCGGACCCAGGCCATCCTTCGGTTCAAAGACCCGCTGGAAGACCTTCTTGCCCGCGTCAAATTGCGCGCGTTGCTCCTGGGTAAGATTGGCCAGGGGCCCCCCCAGTTCAGGCTGGTCGGTCTTGCAGCCACACAGCAGCAGGAGCAGGCTCCCAAGCAGCCCGCCGACGAATCCCTTAGCGTTCATGTTTTTCCTTTCTTTGATTCCACTTGCGCCCTTAGAAAGGAACCGACTTTTGCGCTTGTATCCAACCTAAGCCACTATCGCGGCCCAGCAAGCGAAAGTTTCTCTTAAAATGAGTTTTCAAGGCTGCTGCCAACGGAGGAACACTGGTGGTCCCTCTCTAAGGCGCTGCCCGCGGACTTCTTCCTCTCCCCATTGGGGGAGAGAATTCGCCCAAACCAATCTTCAGGCATTGAGCCCCTGAACAGCGGTAGGGACGCGCTGCGGCGCGTCCGGGCCGACCGGCAGGTCGGCCCTACCACCTTCAGGGGGAACCTCCACGATTCGAGCATCGCGCATTGGGGCCATGAACGGCGGCGGCTGGCACGGAGTCCCGGCTTTAGCCGGCCGGACGTCCTGCCGCCTGAAGGCGGGACTCCTTGCAAGAGCCGATTCATGGAAAGGGGAGGGGCCGACCGCTCTTACAAACAATAGGCGTAGTTCTCGGAACGGGGCTACCCCCTCATCCCGACTTTGTGCCCAAATGGGGAGAAGGAGTCGGACGCGCACACTCGACGAGTTGCTCCGCGCCAAAGATTTCCTTGAACGACTTCGAAAAAATACGCTCCAATGGCCGTCGAATGATTTGACGGACGGGTTGGCAATCGTTAACCATCCGTCAACCGGGTCGCGCCGGCGGGAACCTTGTGATGCACGTTCCGATCTGTTTGTTAGCTGAATCCGACCTCACCTATGTCTTACGCAACGCCACCTTCGAGGGCAAGGCGATCATTATTGTCCTGGTGGTGTTTTCGATATTCGCCTGGTCGGTGATGGCTGGCAAGGCGCTGCAAATGCGCCGGGCCAAGAAGCTCAATCATTTGTTCGACGCGGAATTCCGCACCCAGAAACATGTTCTGGAGGTGTACGACCGGCGGCTGCAAGTCACCGATTGTCCGCTCTTCGCCGTGTACCAGGAGGGGTGCAGGGAGCTCGACACCCGGCTGCGCACCCCCGGTGGCAACGCGCGCAAGGACCATGTTTCGCTCAAGGCGATGGAGCACGTCCAGCGGGCCCTGGAACGTATCGTCGCCCAGCAATCACTCAAGCTGGAGTCGGGCCTGATCACGCTGGCCAGCGCGGTGAGCGGCGCGCCGTTCCTTGGGTTGCTGGGCACGGTGTGGGGCGTAATGAGCGCCTTCAGCTATGTGGCCATGGCGAAGAAGGCCGACCTGGCGACGATGGCCCCGGGCGTTTCAGCCGCGCTCATTACGACCGTCGCGGGCCTGCTCGTGGCCATCCCCTCGATGTTCGGCTACAACTGGCTGGTCCACACCTTGCGCGTGCTCACGGTCGAACTGGACAATTTCGCGCAGGAACTCGTCTCGAAGATCGAGACCGAATACCTCCAGGACGAGGAAGGCTGACATGAGACGCTTTTCGCAACGGAGTGCGCTGGTGACGCTGTCGGAGATCAACATTACTCCGCTGCTCGACCTGGCCTTCGTGTTGCTCATCATCTTCGTCATCACCACGCCGCTGCTTGAACAAGGGCTGAACTTGAAACTGCCCGCGGGTAATATCCCGGATAAAAAGCAAATCGATCCCAGAAACGTACGGACCGTGGAGGTGGACCAGTCGGGAAACTACATGATGGCCAAACGAGTCATGCCACTGGACGAAATCATCAAACAACTCAAGCGAGACCGGAGCGGGAACCCGCAAATCCTCGTCTATATCCGCGCCGATGAACGCGGGTCGTTGCGTCACACCACCGCTATTTTGTACCAACTGGAACTGGCGGGAATCGATCAAGTGTCGATTCGGACCGATCCGTCATCTCGTTGAATATGAACGGTTTGGATACATGCCAGGCTTCAAGCGCGGCCCGCCGGGTAGCCGCCGACGTGAGGAGGCGGATGGGTACTATGGGGAGACGGGTCCGCCTCCTCACGTCGGCGTCTACGGCCCAGTCGGGGGACGAATTGGCCTCCTCAAATCGGCTACTGCGGCCCAGGAATTGCTTGGATCAAGCTGAATTGCCATGACCAGGCTTCAAAAGAAATGTTTCCTGGCCTCAGCGGCCCTGCATGGACTGCTGGTGCTGGTCATTCTTTTCGGCGCGGCGTTCCTCGGGCCGCCCAAGGAGAAGTCGCTGCCGAACCGCATCAATGTCGTTCCTTCGCGGTTGATAGATGCGCTCCTGGCGGGTGGCGGAGGCAACCCGAACCTTCCGCGCACCGACGACCAGGTGAAGGGCAACAGCCTGAACCCGGCGCACTCCTCGCCCGAGCCTCTCCCTCCTCCGCCCAAGCCGGCGGAAATCGTCCGTGCGCGCGAAGTGCCGCAGCCGCAGGCCCGCCCAGACCCAGTCCGCACGGAAACGCCGAAGACGCCCACGGCCAGACCTGCCGAAATCCCAAGGCCCAACGCCACCACCAAGACCCCGGTGCCCACGAAGGATACGCTCGATCTCGTTCCCACGGTCCGCGGCCCCAACCCAAAGGACAAAGCCAAGGCTGATGCGCAAGCTCAAGAAGCCGCCCGGAAGCAAGCCGAATACTGCCGCGAACTCGCCGCCAAACTGGGCGAGGTGACTTCGGGGCTGAAAGCCGGGTTCGAAGGCGGCACGAAGGTCGTTGTCGGCGGAGACGGCGGAGAGGCTTACTCGAATTACGCCTTGCTCGTCCAAACCGTGTACGACAACGCATGGCAGGTGCTGCCTGATCTTGCCATCCAGGAGTTCGCTGTGACTGCTGAAATCATCATCGCGCGCGACGGCCACATCGTCAGCCAGCGTATCCTCCGCCGCTCCGGCAATGCCTCAATGGACCGTTCCGTGCAGCGCGCGCTCGACAAGGTCAAGAACACCGGCCTCAGCCCTTTCCCGAAAGAAGCGCGCGATGACGAGAGAACTTTCAATATCAATTTCAATCTCAAATCCAGAAGACTCACCGGATGAAACGAACCCTGGTTCTCGCCTTTTGCCTCCCCGTCCTGTGGGCCACAATGCCTGCGACTCTCCTTGCTGCGCAGCCTTTTAACATTGAACTGATCCGGCGGCCCGATTCGCTTGGCTTCCTCCAGCCGATCCCTGTCCATGTCACGGGCTTCACCGGCGAAGCCGACTCTGTTCTCAAGAACGACCTGCTCTTCATGGGCGTCGTCCACAAGCCGCTCGAAGAGGCCAAGTTCCTCATCGATGGCAACGCCTCCGCCGGCCGCGCCGAGGCGCGCGTGGTCGAGAAGGTGACCAAAGGCCTGGCGCACGAAGCCGCGTTCACCGCGTCCAGCCAGCGCGCGGCGGTCCATGCGCTGGCTGATTCCATTGCCATCAAACTCACCGGCCTGCCCAAGATTGGCATCGCCCAGACGAAGGCCGCCTTCAAGGTCGAACCGTCCCGCGGCCGCAGCGAGGTGTACATCTCGGACTACGACGGTTTTGGCGCGCAGGCCGTGACGCAGGACACCAATATCGTCTCCGCGCCGTGCTGGGCGGGCCATGGGATGTTGGTGTACAGCTCCTACAAACTGGGCAACCCATACATTTTCTCGCACGTCCTCGGCACCGGATCCCGCAATGCGCTGGCCAAACATCCGGGCAACAACTATAGCCCCGCTGTCTCGGCCGACGGCCGCCGCGTGGCGATGATCCTGAACATGAACGGCACCCCGAATCTTTACGTCGCGAACATTGACGGCTCCGGCTTGAAACAACTCACCCGCAACCGGCACGGCGATGCCTGTCCCTGCTGGTCGCCCGACGGCCAGACGATTTGCTACGTCTCGCGCGCGGGCGGAGGACCGTCGCTCTACAAGATTTCGGCCTCCGGCGGCTCGCCTGTGTCGCTGCGCACCACCTTCGCCCCGGGGCCGACCGAGCCGGATTGGTCGCCGGACGGCAAGTGGATTGCGTTCACCGCGCAGGTCCGCGGGTTCACGCTGTTCATCGTGCCCGCGGCCGGCGGCGAAGCCATCGAACTTGTGCCCGGAGAAGATCCCTCCTGGGCCCCCAACTCTCGCGCATTATTGTTCTGCCGCGGACCCGACCACGCCAAGCAGTTGTCTCTGCTTGACGTGCCGACGAAAACGGTAAAACCTCTCGCCCGCATTTCTGAGAGCAACTCACAACCGAGTTGGGCGAAATGAAGGCTCTCAACAACTCGGAACTGCATATGAAAATCGCAAGCCCCATCACCCTGATCACCGTCGCATTCATGGCCCTCTCGTTCGGCCTCGTCGGATGCAGCAATAAACCTCAGCGGACGACCACTCTCCTGGGTCCAGGCAGTGGCCGCCCCGGCATCACAGGGGACCAACCCAGCCCGATGATCGGCGATGGCCGGTCGCTCAACTCGGGCAATGCCGGCACGGAGATTCCCACGCCGGTCAGACCCTCTGACATCGGCGCCAATGAGACTGGCACTCCGCAAACTTCACGCAACTTTGGCGATTGGTTCGCCGACGCCGACGTATTCAAAGACCAGACCGTTTACTTCGATTACGACAAGCACAATGTGAAGCCCAGCGAAATCCCCAAGCTCAAGGAAGTGGCCAGCCGCATGAAAAGCTTCCAGGGCATGGCCCTGCGCATCGAAGGCCACTGCGACGAACGCGGCACGGAGGAATACAACCGCGCCCTGGGCGACAAACGGGCGCAGGCCATTCGCGAGCTGCTGGCCAGTGAAGGCCTGGACCCGAGCATGATGCCCACAATCACCTTTGGCGAAGACAAGCCCGCTGACCCCGGCCATAGCGAGGCGGCCTTTTCGAAGAACCGCCGCGGTGCGTTGGTCCTGCTGTCCGCTCGCCCCCATTCTGGAGAGCAACCCACGACCGAGTCCGGCGCAACGAAGGCTCTCCGAAACTCGGAGTAGAATATGAAAATCGCAAGACCCGCCACCCTCATCACTGTCGCATTGATGGCCCTCTCGCTCGGTGTCGTCGGTTGCAGAAAGGACCTGCAGAAGCCCACCACCCTTCAGGGACGAGGCCCTGGCCGAGGCATCGCGGGGGAACAACCCGGCGGGATAATCGGCAGTACCCCTGTCCCATCCGACCGCGGCACAGCCATCCCTGAGACACCCGCCGGAACCACCCTTGGCGATCCGAGCCAAGGTCTCAAAGCCGCCGTGGGCGATTGGGACAAGTGGTCTGAAAATCCCAACGAATTCAAGGACCAGACCGTTTACTTCGATTTCGACAAGTCCAACGTGAAGCCCAGCGAAGTCGGCAAGCTCAAGGAAGTGGCCCGCCGCATGAAGACGTTCAAGGACAAGGCCCTTCGCATCGATGGCCACTGCGACGAACGCGGCACCGAGGAATACAACCGCGCCCTGGGTGACAGACGGGCGCAGTCCATCCGCGAGTTTCTTACCAGTGAAGGAATTGACCAGAACATCATGCCCACGAGGACCTACGGCGAAGACAAGCCCGCCGACCCCGGCCACAACGAGGCGGCCTATGCGAAGAACCGCCGCGGTGAGTTGATCCTCTTGTCGCCAACTGGCTCGAATTAAGGTTCATTACGGAAGTTCGGGAAATCGCTACGACGCGAAGATATCAGAACTCGGCGCCTCACCGAGCGAGGCTGTTCAGTCGCGTAGCGACCGAACGATGGTAGCCGTGGGCTTCGTATCTGTTTAGCGGCG
>DASTLJ010000345.1:0-4464 GCA_035715125.1 Verrucomicrobiia bacterium | reverse complement strand
TTCAACCGATGTTCCCATACCCCGGCTTTTTTGAGAATCGCCTGGAGGTCGCGCGGAATACGTTGTTCTGGAACCGGGGCGACGGCACCTACGCCGAAATCGCCCAGTTCCGTGGCGTCGAGGCGTCGGATTGGTCGTGGCAACCGGTGTTCCTCGATGTGGATCTCGATGGCTACGAGGACATCCTGGTGGCCAACGGAAACGCCTTCGACGTGCAGGACCGCGATGTCCTGGCCCGCGTGCGCGCATTGGGCCGTCAAACCCCCGAGCAGACCCGGACCAACATCCTGCTCTATCCCCGGTGGGACAGCCCGAACACTGCGTTTCGCAATCGGGGCGATCGCACATTCGAGGAGACGGGCGACGCCTGGGGATTCAACTCGCGGCGGATCTCCCACGGAATCGCCCTGGCGGATTTGGATCACGATGGCGATCAGGACGTGGTGATCAACACGCTTTACACCGCCCCGCTGCTCTACCGAAACGAAAGCCCGGCACCGCGCGTTTTCGTGCGGCTGCATGGCCGCGCCCCGAACGTGCAGGGCATCGGCGGGCGCGTGCGGCTCCACGGCGGCGCGGTTCCGATGCAGGGACAGGAAATTATTTCCGGCGGACGTTACCTGGCGGGCGATGATCCGGCGCGCACGTTCGCGGCCGGGCCTGAATCCAAAACCGGTGTCCAGCCCGCGCTGTGGCTCGAGGTGCTTTGGCGAAGCGGACGCCGCTCCGTGCTCACCAACGTTGAGGCGAATTGCGCGTACGAGATTTCCGAAGCCGCCGCCGTCGAAGCAGCGCGCGAGAAACCAACGCGGCCCACGCCGCTTTTTGCCGAACTGCCCGGGGCCGCCTTCCCGCATTCGCATCGCGAGGAGCAGTTCGATGATTACGCGCGACAGCCGCTCCTGCACCGGCAGTTCAGCAACCTTGGCCCTGGCGTCGGGTGGTTCGACCTCAATGGTGACGACAAACTGGATTTGGCGGTTGGATCTGGAAAAGGCGGACAGTTGGCTGTTTTTCTGGGGGACGGTCGGGGAGGACTGCAACCGCTGGCGGTCTCTGGACCCCCATTGCCGGATGACATGGCCGGTTTGGCCGGGTGGGTCACGGCCACCGGCGAGCGACGTTTGTTGTCGGCAATGGCGAGTTACGAGACTCCGACAAATTCGGGATTGCAGGTTTGGGCCTGGCACATCGACTCGACTGGACGCGTGACGAATTCCGTTGTGGCCAGCCTTCCTGGCAATCCCTCCTCTCCAGGCCCGATCGCCGTGGCGGATTACGACGGCGACGGTGATCTCGACCTGTTTGTGGGCGGCCGGATTCGCCCGGGGGCGTATCCGTTTCCTCCCACCTCGGCGTTGTTCCTCCAGCAGAACGGCCACCTGACGCTCGACTCCGCCAATCAGGCTTCCCTCGCGGACGTGGGCATGGTCAGCGGCGCGGTCTGGACCGATCTGGATGCGGACGGCTGGCCCGACCTGGCGCTGGCTTGCGAGTGGGGACCGGTGCGGGTGTTTCACAATCAGCGCGGACATTTAGTCGAAACCACGCGGGAGCTGGGTCTGGCGGACCAGACCGGCTGGTGGAACAGCATCTTGGCGGCCGACGTGGACGGCGACGGGCGCATGGACCTGGTGGCGGGCAACTGGGGATTGAACTCGGCCTACCACGCATCGCCGGCTCAACCCGTGCGCCTGTATTACGGTGAAATCGGCCGGCGTGGCGTCAATGATTTGCTGGAGGCCTGCTACGCGCCGGAGTCAAATGCCGTCGTGCCGCGGCGCACCTTGGGCGTTCTCTCGCGGGCCATGCCGTTGTTGCAGGAATATTATCCCACCCATCGCTCCTACGGCCAGGCCTCGGCCGGCGAACTTCTGCAACGGCTCCACGTGGACGCTCCCGAACTGCGCGCGACGACGCTGGCCTCGATGATCTTCTTCAACCGCAGTAATCGATTCGAGGCGGTGCCGCTGCCGACGGAAGCGCAATGGAGTCCGGTGTTCGGAATCGTTGCGGCGGATTTCGATGGCGACGGCTGGCAGGACGTATTCCTGGCGCAAAACTTCTTCGCTGTTCAACCCGAGCTATCCCGACTGGATGCCGGGCGGGGATTGCTGTTGCGCGGGACGGGCGGGGGCCGACTCAGCCCCGTTTCGGGTCAGTCGGCTGGCATCACGATTTACGGCGAACAACGCGGCGCGGCGGCGGGCGACTTTGACCGGGACGGCCGGGTCGATTTGGTAGTAAGCCAGAACGGAGCGCCCACGAAGCTGCTGCGAAACGAGAGAGGACGGCCGGGACTGCGCGTTCGCCTAAATGGATCGGCGGGGAATCCAGATGGAATTGGCGCAGTGCTGCGACTAAGAACGGCATCCGGACTGGGTCCGGCGGTGGAGTTGCACGCCGGTTCGGGATACTGGTCCCAGGATGGGCTGCAGGCGGTGTTGACCTCGGTTGAGCCGCCGGTGGCGCTGATGGTTCGGTGGCCAGGTGGCCGGGTTTCCGAGGTGCCCGTGGCTCCAGGGACAGGCGAGGTTTCGGTGTCGGTCCCGTGAACCCAAATCAGGAGTTTCATCAGTGGCAATGGCCGGACGTCGCGATTCGTATGGCTGATCCGCGATCCAAGACTGATCTAATCCGTGGTTGGAACATTCCGTCTCCGTTCGCCAGAACATTGGTTGCGGCTTCGCCGCGCTGTGCTCTACAGTCTCCCTTGGCGGCTGAGGCTCAACGGCGTTCCTCAGTCGGCATTGCACATGCCATGACAAGACAGCCCACCCCCAATGTCACAAGCGCAGATGTCGAGCGTGTCGTCCAACGCGATTTCCCGGCGGAGCGCGTCTCAGAGGTGCTCGCCATGCTCAACGAGTATGGAACGGAGAGTTGGCATCGAGAACCTCACCGCGTTCGACTTGCCGTGCTCAAGCTTGCAGGCGGCAACCTGGAGCGCCTGCGGTGCCAGATTGAGGTCGCCAAGTGCGACTACCGCGACGTGCTTGCGCCCGCCGAGTATCCCGGCTATTGCAAGCGAGTGCGCGGCCCCGGAGCGCTTCCCTCGGACGAAGAACAACAGATTATCGACGCCGATTGGAGGCAGTATCAAAACTGGCTGACACGATGAGCAGGCCGAATGACGCGACGCTGTAGCCCACCCTGGTCAAGGAGGGCAGCACCTGGAAGGTCGATACGTCCAAGAGAGTCCGAGTGCCATTGGAGTTTTTCTTTCGCTGAACTTTGGCGATCAGGCCTGGCAATTCCCCGCACTGGTGCTCCGAGGCTGGCAGTATGGAAACCACAGAAATACAAAGGCTTAAATACAAAAAAAATCAAGGCGCTGTCGCGGGACAGCGCCTTGTTTCCTCGGTGGACGCGCCAGAAGCCCTGTTGCCCTATTCGGGCGGCGCCCGTGCCAACCCCAGAGGAAATCCATTCCGAGAGGCCGGATTGTAGGACGCTGGAATCCCCGGAAAGGTTTCCGCCTTTTTTCACGGCGCATCCGGCAAGGTCTGGCCCAGAAACTCCGAAACAGCGGCGACAACTCTTTCGACGCTGATGCCAGTCATACAACGCAGGTCTATGGGACACTCACGGCGAAAGCAGGGCGAGCAGGGCGCGCCGCACATCAACAACCGATGGCGCGTGTCGCCCGGAAGCCCGGGCCCGGTCAAGTCCGGCGAGGTGCTTCCGAACAGCGCGACGATTCGCGTGCCGACCGCGGCGGCGACGTGCATCGGGCCGCTGTCGTTGGTCAGCAGCACGTTACAGGCTTTGAGCGCTGCGCATAATTCCCGGAGCGAGGTCTGGCCGGCTAGACAGCGGACGGAGTCGGGCGGACCCGCTTTGGCGGCGGCAATCGCATCCGCAATGCCTCGGGCGAAGTCCACTTCGGCCGGCCCGCCGAACACCCAACATAGGCAGCCTGCCGCCGCCTGGATTTTGATGGCCGCGTCGATGAAGCGCTCGCGCGGCCAGCGTTTGGCCGGGCCGTATTCGGCGCCGGCATTCAAGCCCAGCAGCTTCGGCCGAGGTTGGGCCGGCGGTCCAGTTCCGAATCGCTGCCGAATGGCTTGGACCTCGGCTTCCGTCACCTCAAGGCGCGGGGCGACCGCGCGCGGATTGGCGCCAATCGCGGCCGCAAGATTCAGGTATTGGTAAATGTGGTGCGCTTCAGGCGGCGAATTCTTCTCCCTCTCCCCCTCCGACGGGGAGAGGGCCGGGGTGAGGGGTCTCTCCACCTGCGCCGCCCGGCCTTCGGATGGAACGGAGGGCACTGCGAACGCTTCAGTCGCTCTGATGAGCCGTCGGATTTCCGCCTCGGTCCGCTTCCGCATCGGCGTCTCCTTGGCGCGCGGCGGGACACGGTGGGTGAGCAGCCAATTGCGCCACGGGCGGGCGTGGCCGACGCGTCGAGGAATCCCGCCGAGGAAAACCTCGAGCGCCGAGCGGGGCGAATTGGGCAGCACG
>DASTLJ010000344.1:0-9545 GCA_035715125.1 Verrucomicrobiia bacterium | reverse complement strand
AGCGAAAGCCGCCCCTGGCCGCGCAATCCGGAGACCGACCGCCTGGCCGCCCTCTGGCAGCAGGCCGGCGCGGAACTTGGCATCCCCGTGAACGTCGAACAACGTGGCGGCCTGAGCGACGGCAACCAGATCTGGGACGCCGTGCCGACCCTCGACGGCCTCGGTCCTTGGGGTGATAACGATCACTGCTCCGAACGCAGCGCGGACGGCTCGAAAATCCCGGAGTTCGTCGAAATCAGCTCTTTCGTTCCCAAGGCCGCGCTGAACACCGTGGCGATACTCAAGCTGGCGGCTTCCTGAGTTGGAGCGATTCCAGCAATCGCGGTTGGTTAGCTGCCTCCCGGAGGGAGGTTCGAAAATAGCCCACGCTTTCAAGCGTGGGGCTGCGGCAGAAAGATCTCCCGTCCCGAAGGGACGGCTGAATCCTGATACAAGATTGGGAACTGGAGCAGACGCTTGAGATCCGTCAAATTCGGCCGTCCCTTCGGGACTTGAGGGATGGGGCATCTAAACCCGGCAGTGAACTGCCGGGCTATTCTCAAGTCTCCCTCCGGGAGAGAACTCAGGCCCAATACTCCCAAACGCCGGAGTCGAAAGCCCAGCTATCGTCGCTTTGCCCGCGCTGTTCCGCGTCCCACGCTCAGGACCTGGCGCGGATCCACGATGCGGAATCCGCCATCCGGCAACACGACCAGGAAGTCGGGATTATTCGGTATGAAGAACAAATGATCGGCTGTGGCAACTGTCACAGTGCGTCCATCCGCCAGGTGAATTTCGAACGGCTTGAACGGTGCGGCATCGCGCATCTCCCGCAATGTCTTCAGCGTCATGACACCGTTAGATTGTCGTCGCTTGGCTGTGCTGTCAACGTGGCTGAACTGTCCCGGTGCCTCAAGCGCGCCGTGCCGCGCTGTCCGGCTGCCCCGCAATCCGCGTGGGTACCGGCGCGGGCGGCGTGGGCGCCTACGGCCCGCGCGCGGGCAGGGCGGCGGGGTCGAGGAGCGCCACCGCGTTGCTCGCGGCAAAAGCGAGTTCAGGATCGGAATTGGTCATCAGCCGCAGCAACGCCGGGACGGCGGACATGGCGGACTTTCCCTTTCGAGCCAGGGCGTGGGCGGCGTGAGCCTGAACTCGAGGGACAGGATCCGTCAGCGCCGCGGTCAACGCGGGCACGATGGGCGGGGATTGCGACGGAAGTGCGCCAAGGGTCCAGGCCGCGACCCGACGGGTCGCGTCATTGGTATGTTGCAGCAATTGGATGAGACCTGGGATTGCAGTTTCTGCGTCACGAATATGAGTTGCAATGCTGTTGCCCGCGTTCTCCGCGGCAGGGGTGTTCGTGGAGGCAATGGCTTTCAGTAAGTAAGGTATGGCGAGATCCCCGGCCTTCCCCATCGCCATCGCCGCGGTAAACCCCAATCGGCCATCGCCAAGGAATTCGGCCAGCTTTGGCAAAGCCGGCGCGGCGTCCCGGCCCAATATTCCCAAGCCATTGGCGGCCGTCAGGACCCTGCTGTCGAAGTCCGCGAAGCGGAAGGGGATCGTCGGATGCTTCGAGGCCCAGCGATTGAACGAAGTCCGCCACTTGGACTCGGGTCTGACGAATTCGGACACCAGATAGGGAACCGCGTTGGTGCCAATGGCGCGAACGGCTGTTCGCGCGGCTGCGTTTGACTGGAGTGAGCTCGGCTGATTCCAATCCAACACCGGAGGCGCATTTGCCTCGCGGATCCACTGACTGAGCGTCTTGCCCTGGTACACTGGCTCCTTCGGCCCGCGCGGCCAGAGGAGGACGAGTCCCGCCGCCGCCACTGCGGCAAGCGTGAGCACCAGGAGGATTCGTCGGCGCTTCATTCCACCGAGCATGTTGCCTTCTCCTGCACGCCGTGGCGAGGCGGAAGAATGGGTGGCACGTTCGCTCCTGGGAATACGAAACTTGCAGCGACGGTGTCACGTTTAGGATCGAATGTGGAGAGATCGAAGCGACTTCTCCGCGGTTTTCCCCCTCGATGCGAAGCGGCCAACCTCGCGGCTTTGACATTGAGAATCGGTACGTGTCATACTGCGCGCATGAAGAGCAGAGGGCGTAAGGAACTGGGCCAGTTCATCGTGGCCGATCCGAAGATTTGCCGTGGCAAGCCGACGTTCAAAGGCACGCGTGTCACCGTGGCAGACGTTCTGGCTGACGTGGAACGGGGGCTGGCCTGGGATTTCATTTGCTACCGATGGGGCGATGGAAAGCTCACCCGGGACGCCATCGCGGAGGCGGTACAACTGCCCTTACTTCTGGCGGGAGCGCGGGAGCGCCGAGCTCCTGCTCGGCTCGGCCCTGTCTGTGCTTTAGCTTCGCGCCGAGCGGGATCTCGGCGCTCCGGATCAGGCGCTGAGCGCGGCGCGGGTGCGGCGCACGAGATCGTTGTCCTTGTCGCCGGAGCCGCGCAGGTAGAAGGCGCTCGCGGCCAGGTAACGATCGCGCCAGGGCGGCGACATCGCGTGGTAATCCTCAAGCACCGCCGAGCTGTACTTGTAGTCGTGCGCGTTGTTGCCCTTGGTGAAGATGAGCCGGCGGGACGCGTCGGCGAAGGGCCTCGGGTCGGGGTTATCCTTGAGCCAGGCGACGATCTTGCGCGCGGCGGTCAGGCGGCCCTGGTCCTTGCCGCTGATGTCGGCGAAGATTTCCTCGATGGCGCCGGCGCCGTTGGCTTTCGGCGCGAGTGGCTCAAGGGAGTCGATGCGCTCGCCCTTGTCCGGATTGTTGCCGCGGAAGAGCGGGAGGAAGGCGGCGTTTTGCAGAAGCAACAGGCGGCGGGTCTGGTCGTCCCCGCAATGCTGCCATGAATAATGGACCGCGTTGGTGAACGTCGTCGCGTGCAGTGATAGGATGCCTGGCGCGCGCATGAGCAACTCGCCCGCGCCGTCGAAGAAAGCGTCGAACAGGGACTGCGGGGCCGTGCCCGTGCCGCGGTTCAACAGTTCGAGCGCCTTGTCGCTCGCTTCTTTCGGCGAGCCGGCGCGGAGGACGGCCAGCATCTCCGTCGTGGCGTCGGGGTCGGGCTTGCCGCCGAGCCAGTCGGCGCGAATCTTTTTCGCGGTCTCGAGGTTGTGGCGGAAGGGGCGGTCGGCGTCCAGGTCGAGTTTGGCGGGATTGCCCTTGGCGCGATCGCGGTCGCGATCGAGCAGGGCGTACACGAGCGAGCGCAAGACCGGCTCGGCGTGCTGCCAGCCGATGGCTTCGAGGGTGCGAAAGCTGTTGGCGACGTAGATTTCCTTGTGCCCGATCTCGCGGAAATCCCGCGCGCCGTAGCGGCAAAGGATTTCAAAAATCTCGTGCGCCCCGGCGGAACGGGCAAGGCCGACGATGGCCGCATCGCCGGCGGCTTCATCCCAGTCGTCCATCGCGTCGATCAGCGCCTGCCGGGCCTTGTGGGCGGGTGGGACGGCAGACTCGTCGACCGGTCCCATCGTCCAGTCGCCTTCCTTCACGTCGGCGGCCTGGGAACTCTTGAACTGGTCGATGGCCCAGAAAATTGGCAGCCAGCGGTCGGTGTCGGGCGAGGAAAGACTGGCGAGGTGGGCGGAGTTGACGACGAGCACGGCGTGGAATTTGAAGCCGACGGGCCGGGGCTGGATGTTGCGCACGCCCGCCAGGAGCAACGCGGCGAGCACTTCGCGGTAGGTCGTGCCGCGCTGGATGCGGGCGGCGACTTCCTCGAGCACGCGCTCGCGCGACGTGTTTTCGAGCAGGCGCACGAGCGGCTCGATTTCGGGGTGCAGGCGCACGGCCTCGGGCTTGAGCTTCGCCTCGGCGGCGGAAACAGGACGGAGTTGCGCCAGGAACCCGAGCTCGCCCAGGCCCGCGAACGCGGCGGCGCCGGCGGCCGTTTTGAGGAAGGATCTTCGTTTCATGCTCACGGTTTTGCTCCCGGCGGCCGGGGAAGTCAATGCGGCTGTTGGGACCATTCTTATTTGACCCGCAACCACGGATGAGCCTTTTCAGCCAAGAATGGACGCAGCGCGGCAAGGTAGCAACCTAAGGAGCGCGGGTCTCCAGACCCGCAGCATGTCCCCAGGACGACGCCTCTCCAATTCCGCCGTCCAACGCCGCCGCACTCGCCGCGAGTCAGGAGACCCGCGCTCCGAAAAATCGACACGGCACACGAGGATTTCGGCAGATTGCAATTCAATGCACGCAAAGAGAGTCAAGGAGGCCCAGGCAACGTCAGGACCGGCCGGGTTTGGCCAGACGGCTGGAGCGCTGCACGAGGCGCGCGGTCAGTGATTCGAGCAGCCGCTTCGATCTCCGGCGCTTCCTCGGGCGCGTCCCACGCCAATCCTGCGCAACCGCGACACACATTGGCATTGTCTGGCGAGCGGGTTTCGGCGGACTTCATCTGGCCGCCGCAGCAGCGGCAAATCGGGGCAGTCACGGCGCGGGAGCGTTGTGGCGGGTCTCAAGGCGCACCGCGGGAGTAATCTCCCGACAGCACCGTTTCCTCCTCGGCGCCAAGAATGAGAGCGGAGTTTGTCAGCGCGTCGAAGATGTTCAACTGCGGCGGCCGGGCCGGCACGCGCGCGATGGTCACGGTGCCGAGCACGTGCCATTGCCAATCGCCGACCGCGCGGATGCTCTGAAACTTGCCCGTGGCGCTGGTCACGGTGATGAGCGCGTCGGGATCGGAATGGAGCGATTGGCCGAAGGCGATTGTAATGGTCGTGTCCGTCACGACGGCGTGCGCCGCGTTCAAGTCGGCGACGAAAGTGCCACGCATTGCGCCCTCGATTTGCCCGGCGACTTCCGCGGGATTGTCGTCCTCGTAGGCGGTGAGGGTGATGGTTCCCTGGAACGGCAAGCGAAGAACCAGGTTTGCGTCAATGGCTGGCGCGCCGCTGGTGCGCGTTTCCTGCCGACCAACGACATTCTCGTTCAAGAGTGGAATGTTGGGCTCAGCGGAGCAGTCATACCAATCCACGGCCGGCAAGCCCCATTGCTGGATCCAGACCGCGCCCGCCGCGCCGAGCTGGAGCGCGGTGGCGGAGCCGGATTCGCAGAAGGATTGGGCCTTGGCCAAGGATTGGCCTGTGGGCAAGAATTGGAACTTGGTCGGAGATTGGACCTTGGCCGGGCCGGCCAAGCCTGACAGGCTGGCGACGAGTGCGAGCGTAGCAGCGCTGGCTGCGCCAAAGGGGCAACGGCGTGTGCGAAGGAGTGGAGTGTTCATTGATGTGTTCATATTGCTGGAGTTGGAGTTGTTCTCACCTGATCGCTTCTCCGCCGACCGGGAGAGCGCGGGCGCCAGCGGAGGCAGCCCTGGGTGGATTGGTGGAGCGAAGCCATCCGGCTCCTGGGGTGGAATGAGTCACAAGCGTAGAGCGCAACGAGGGGGGCAAATCTTTCAAAAAGATTTGCGAAAATTTTTGCAAGACAACAGGAGCAGCTTGCGCTCTAGTGAGTGTGCATTAGTCCCCCGTGAACACGGATTCCACCAATGGCCTCGAGACGGATTCGGGCCTGCTGGCGCGGCTGAAGGACTGGCGCGACGACGCGAGCTGGGAGGACTTCTTCCGGTTGTACCGCAAGGTCATCCACGAGTTTGCGCGGCGCCAGGGCCTGAACGAGCAGGAGGCGCAGGACGTAGTGCAGGATACCCTGCTGTCGGTCGCTCGCTACTTACACGCGTTCAAGCACGATGCCAGCCGGTCCTCCTTGCGTCACTGGCTGTTGAAAATCGTTCGGCACCGCACGGTCGATTTGGTCCGGCGGCGGCCAAATGAACGGCCGTTTCCGCGACGCTGGCCGGGCGCCGATTCGGGCAGCGGCACGGCGCCCATCGACCGCGTGCCGGACCCGCAGAGTCTGAAACCGGACGAGCGTTGGGAGCGGCAGTGGGAAACGGAGGTGTTGGAGGCATCGCTGGAGAAACTCAAGCGGCTGATCAAGCCGCGCCACTATCAGGTGTTTGACCTGGCCGTGCTTCAACACGAGCCAACCAAGCGCGTGGCCCGGACGCTGGGCATCAGCCCCGCGCAGGTCTATCTGGTGAAACACCGGGTGCTGCGCGCCTTCAAGCAAATTCTCCGAAAGTTGCAAGCCGGGTTGAGTTAAGGGCCAGTCATGCCGAGAGCTTCTCCACCAGGCGTGCCCGAGCACGAGTTACTGAAGCGAATTGGCGGCGGCGGCTTCGGCGAAGTGTGGCTGGCGCGCAACCGCGTGACCGAAGCGCGCCGCGCGGTGAAAGTCGTGTACCGCGATGGTTTCGAAGGGGCGCGCCCCTACGAGCGGGAGCTGCGCGGGATCAAGCGGTTCGAGCCGGTGTCGCGAACCCATCCCGGGCTCGTGGATATCCTCCAGGTGGGCGAAGACAAGGAGCAGGGATTCTTTTACTACGTGATGGAGCTGGCGGACGACGCAGCAAGCGGGCTGAGCGAACAGTGCGAGAGTGAGGAAGAGGGCGGAGGAGAAACGGAGAAAAGGGGAAGCGGAGTAGGGGAGCCAGAACTTGGCGGCAGCATAGCCACTTCACCCGTTCTCCCCCTTTCCCCTCTGCCCCTTTTCTCCCCTGCGAGTTATGAGCCGCGCACGCTGGCGGCCGATCTGAAGCAGCGCGGCCGCCTGTCCGCGGCCGAGTGCATCGAAGTGGGCCGGGCGCTGGCGGAGGCGGTGGCGCATTTGCACCGGCAGGGATTGCTTCACCGGGACATCAAGCCGTCCAACGTCGTGTTCCTCGGCGGGCAGCCCAAGTTGGCGGACCTAGGGCTGGTCGCGACGGTGGACGAGGCGTCGTCGTTCATTGGCACGCGAGGTTTCATTCCGCCGGAGGGTCACGTGAGCGCGCGCAGCGATCTCTACAGCCTCGGCAAAGTCCTGTACCAATGCGCCTGGGGCCAGGACCGGCTCGAATTTCCCGCCATCCCGGCGGAAGCGGCCGACTGGGAGGATCATCACGCATTGCTGGAACTCAACGAAGTCATCCTCAAGGCGTGCGACCACGATGCCCAGCAGCGCTATGCCAGCGCCGAGGAATTGCAGGCCGACCTGCTGCTGCTCCGGCAAGGACGCTCGTTGCGCGGCGTCCGCCGATTGGAGCGGCGCTTGCGCCATTGGGCGCGTGTTGGCGTGGCCGTTTCAGTGGTCGCGGTGCTGGCGTTGGGCGGCTGGCTTTATCAGCACCGGCAATCCGGGCGGGTGCGCCAACTGGCTGAGGAGCACCGCCGGTCGCGCGCCCAGTCGGACGTGGCCATCGGCGCGCGTTTGCTTGAGGACGGCAATTATCTGGAATCCCTGCCGTGGCTCGTCGAAGCGCTTCGGCTGGAGCGGGGCGATGCGGCGCGCGAGCAGATTCACCGGTGCCGCGTCGCCGCGGTGCTGCGGCAGTGTCCGAAGCTGGTGGCGATGGGCGTCCATGCCCGTCGAATTCTCTACGCTGAATTCAGCCGCGATGGCCGGCGCCTCGTCACGGCCAGCGCCGATGGCACGGCGCGGGTGTGGGACGTCGCCACGAGCCAGCCGGTGACGCCGCCGCTGCGACACCCGGGCCCCGTGGGCATGACGGTGTTCAGCCCGGACGGCACGAAAGTGGCCACGTGCAGCGACGACGGCACGGCGCGAGTGTGGGACGCGGCGACGGGAAACCCCGTGACGGAGCCGCTCCGCCACCAGGCGAAGGTGACGCACATCGCGTTCAGCGAGGACAACCAGCGGATCCTCACCGGGAGCAGGGACAAGACGGGCCGGTTGTGGGACGCTCTCAGCGGCAAGCCCATCGGAAATGCGCTCGTTCATCAAGAGAGGGTTTACATGGTCGGCTTCAGTCCGGATGGCAAAAGCATGGCGACGGCCAGCTACGACAACACGGCGCGAGTGTGGAACGGGACCAACGCCGAACCGGTTTCACCGCCGCTCGTTCATCCCTACCGGGTAGCGCACACCGCGTTCAGCCCGGACGGACGCTGGCTGGCGACCGCGTGCCACGACCGGATGGTCCGTTTGTGGGACACGCGGACGTGGCAGCCGGTGACTCTGCCGGCCAAACACAGTGGCGGGGCGCGATACGTGGCGTTCAGTCCCGATGGAAGGTTCCTCGCTTCGACCGGCGGCGAAACCGTACCCAAACTCGGCGTGCAAATCAGCGGCGAAGTGATGCTGTGGCGTGTCGCGACCGCGGAATTGCTGCTGCCACCCATGCGCCACGCTGAAACCGCTTACGAGGTCATGTTCACACCAGACAGCCGCTGGCTCGTCAGTGCCAGCAGCGATGCCACGGTGCGCTTGTGGGACACGGAAACGGGGGCATCCGTCGGGACCCTCATTCGCCAGGGGGACTCCGTGCGAAACGCCGCGCTCTCACCGGACGGGCGGCTGGTGCTCACTTCCGGGCTGGATGGCGTGTGGCGCGTGTGGGAGTTGGCAGGACCCCTGGCTTTGTCTCGTCAGGTCATTTACTTGAACGGCACGGACATATACGCGCAGTTCAGTCCGGACGGAAACCGGGTGTTGACGCGCAGTGCCGGAGACGGCACGACCGTTTGGTCGGTGTCCAGCAGGTCGCCGCCCAAAGCGCTCTTTCAATCCGCGCTCTCGATTGGGCCGAGCTGCTTCAGCCTCGACGGACGCTGGATCGCCGTCACCGCCACCAACGACGTCGTTCGTGTGCTCGATACTTGGACGGGTGAGCCCGTGTCACCACCGATGCCGCATAACGAGCGGGTGGCGCGCCTGACCTCGAGCCGCGACGGGCGGTGGCTCGCAGTGCTCGGCGGCCAACGAACGGCGCGTGTATGGGAAGCACGCACTGGCCGTGCGCTCACGCCAGTTCTGGAACATCGTTATCCACCTCAGGATGACGCATTCAGCCCCGACGGGCGCTATTTTGCGGTCGGCTGTGGCGACCCGGACGGAGTTGGAAGGGGTGAGGTGTGCGTTTGGTCCGTGGCCACAGGCCAGCCGGCCATTCCGCCATTCGCGGTCGAGGGCGCCTCCGAACAAGTAGCCTTCAGTCCGGACAGCCGCCAGTTGGTGTCGGCTTGTTCGGGCAATACGACCGATGCTCGTCCGGTTGCGATTGTGGACCTGACCTCGGGAGGACGGACCGTGCGTGCCCTGCCGCACCCGAATGGCGTATTGGCGGTTGCTTACAGTCCGGACGGTCGGAGGATTGCGACCGGTTGCAACGATGGGCGCGCCCGCGTGTGGGAGGCCGCCTCCGGCCGGATGCTCGCGCAAACGGCGCCTCACCTGCAAGGCGCTGGCATCGTCACCTTCAATTTCGACGCCTCGCTCCTGGCCACGGCCAGTCTCGACGGCAGGGCGAGAGTGTGGGACGCAGCGACCGGCGCGCCAGCCGGCCCGTGGCTCAGGCACGAAGGTCATGTGCGGCACGTTGAATTCAGCGCTGACGGGAACCGGCTGCTGACCGCCAGTGGGTCGCCATCGAGTTTAGGCCGGGCGCAACTTTGGGAGTTGACAGGCGTAAGCAGACCCGTGGAGGCATTGGAGCGGCTGGCCATGGTTGTCTCCGGCGAACGGCTCGAGGGTTCTCTGAACCTGA
>DASTLJ010000343.1:0-17547 GCA_035715125.1 Verrucomicrobiia bacterium | reverse complement strand
TTTGAGAACCAACTGGTTTTAGAGAAAGGGAACAACATGAACGAAACGGAGTATCGAGAATTGATGGAAGCAAGCTGGCGGCGTCAACTGACCGCCGCCGAGGAAGCCCGGTTGCAAGCCTGGCTGGCCGCCCACCCTGATGAGCAAGCCCGGTGGGAATCGGAGTCGTCGCTCAATCAATTGCTCGACCAACTGCCCGACGTGCCGGTGGCGTCGAACTTCACCGCGCGCGTCCTGCAAGCCGTTCAGCGCGAGGCCGTCCGTCCGGCGGCGCGGCCCTTCCTCCAAGTCGTCCGGCAATGGCTGATGCCGCGCCGGGCGACCCGTGTGGCCTGGGCGGCGTTGGCGCTCTGCGTGACCTGGTTCGCCGTTTACCAGGCGGAGTCGAATACGAAGGCCCGGCGGGCCAATGAATTGGCGATAATCTCCAGGTCCGCCCTGGTGTCCGACCCGGCCGTGGTCGAGGACTTCGACGCAATCCGGCGTCTGCCCTACGCGGAGGACGAGGAACTCTTTGCGGTGTTGAACAAATGACCGGCATGGACCCGCGATTCTCCAGGATGCTGTTCGCCGGCGTGCTGCTCTCAGTCGTTCTTTTCCAATCTGAATGCCCGGCACAGGGCCGGGATTCAGGTGCCAACCCGAAGGCACGCGTGCCCCCCGCACTGCCTCCCGCCCCGTCGCCCATCCAGTACTTCCGCCGGCTGCTGGAAGCGCCGGCGGCGGAGCGGGAGCAACTGCTGGCGGGCAAGTCTCCCGAGCACCGGCGCGTGCTCACCAACAGCGTGCGCATCTACCTGGCCCTCACCCCGGAGGACCGCGAGTTGCGCCTGGGCGCGATGGAATTGCGCCACTACCTGACGCCGTTGATGCACCTGCCCGCAACGAACCGCACGCCGAGCCTCCAGATGGTGCCTGAATCGTATCACGCGCTCGTTCTGGAACGTCTCGACTATTGGGATCGCCTTTCCCCAGAAATGCGCCAGCAATTGCTCGACCGCGGCATCCTGATTCCGGTGCTGCCGACCCGCTCGCATCCAGTTCGCGGCTATAGTTCGAACCAGCTCGTCGCCGTCGATGCCGCCGCGAGGCAGTGGCAGTCCTTCTCGGGCGCAAAGCGGGCCGAAATCACGGCGAACTTCGAGAAGCTCTTCAATGTGTCCCAGGCGGAGCAGGACAAGACCCTGCGTCCGTTGCCGTTGAGCGACGCCGAGCGCGGGCAGATTGAGAAGGCACTCGAGAAGTTCGCCCGGATGCAACCCGCCGAGCGCCAGGTCGTGGTGAAGTCATTCGATAAGTTCGCCGGCCTTTCGCCGGAAGAGCGCCGCCAGTTCCTGCGCAACGCCGAAGCGTGGCAGAAGATGAGTTCCGAGGACCGCCAGCGTTGGCGCTACCTGGTCAACAACCTTCCTCCACTGCCGCCGTTGCCACCCGGCTTTGGCCTGCCGCCGATGCCGCCGATGCCGAAGAATCTCACGAACCCGCCGCGGCAGGAATTATTATACGCCACGAACGCCCCATGATTCTGAGAGTCCAACTTGTCACCCCGGCACGCAGCCCCTACGCTGCGCGGCCTTGTGGATAAGGTCGCGTTCAAGATCGGGCCGCTCCCGGTTCATTGGTTCGGCTTGTTGGTGGCCGCGGCGTTCCTGATCGGCCTCTGGACGGCCTCCCGCCGGGCCGCGCGCGATGGCCTGCCGCCCGAGAAGATTTCCGACGCGGGGGTCTGGCTGATTCTGGGGACGATCCTGGGCGCACGCGGTCTCTATGTCCTTTCCTACTGGAAGGAACATTTCGCCGACAAGCCGTGGACGGAGATCTTCATGGTGCAACAAGGCGGGCTGGTTTACTATGGCGGACTGGCCGGCGCGACGCTGGCGGGGATCCTTTACATCCGCCGCCAGCGGCTGCCGCTGTGGAAGTTTGCCGACGCGATCGCGCCGAGCATTGCGCTGGGCTACTTCGTCGGACGCTTTGGATGCCTGATGAACGGCTGCTGCTATGGCCGGCCGACCTCGCTCCCCTGGGCAATCCACTTCCCGGCGGATCATCCGACACTGGGCGTCGGCGTGCACCCGGTCCAAATCTACGACGCGCTCCTCAATTTGGGCCTCTCGTTCTTCCTGGGCTGGCTGCACCGGCGGAAAAAGTTCGACGGGCAAGTCTTCGCCGCATACCTCATCGGCTACGCGGTGCTGCGGTCAGTGGCGGAACTGTTCCGCGGCGATTATCCGGTGCGTTATCTCGGCGGCGAAGCGACGCCCGGGCAACTGGTCAGTGCGGGCATCCTGATTGCCGGACTGGTGCTGTTCTGGAAGCTCCCGCGGCCACAGCCCAGGGCTGAACCTGGAAAAAGCGGTTGAACCAGGAATGGACGCAGAGCGGCTGGCGCCGCAACCAAATATGCCAACCGCAATGAACACAAAGAACGCAAAGAGACTTGAATGAATGGATATCCTCTCTGCGTTCTTTGTGTTCTTTGTGGTTAAGAAATTTGGGCCACTGAAACGCTCATGCCCGATGGCAGCTCTCCTCCTCCGTTGCTGCTGGCCGGCCCGACGGCCGTCGGCAAGTCCGAGGTTGCCCTGCTGCTGGCCGGTCGTCTGGGCGGCGAAATCATCTCGGTCGACTCGATGCAGGTCTATCGCGGCCTGGACGTCGGAACGGCAAAACCCTCGGCTGCCGACCGCGAGCGAATGCCCCATCACCTCATCGATGTGGTCGAACTAAGTGAGCCGTTCGACGCTGCGCGCTTCCTCGAGTTGGCCCGGCGGGCGGTGAAAGAAATCCAGGGCAGGGGCCGGCGACCCATTTTGTGCGGCGGCACCGGGCTTTATTTCAAGGCGTATCTCGAAGGGCTGGGCGACTCACCGCCGTCCGCTCCTGCACTGCGGGCCGAACTGGAACGGTCGCCGCTGCCCGAACTGTTGCGCGAACTGGAGCAGCGCGACCCGGCGACCTTCGAACAGATCGACCGGCAAAATCCCCGCCGCGTCGTGCGCGCGCTGGAAGTCATCCGGCTGACCGGCAGGCCATTCTCCAGCCAGAGGGCAGCATGGCCGGGAGATTCCCCGCCGGGCGCTGTCCTCGGATTGCGCCGGAGCGCCGCCGACTCGCGCGCGCGCATCGACGCGCGGGTGGACCGGATGTTCGAGCAGGGGCTGGTGCGGGAGACGGAGTCGCTCCTGGGCCGCGGGCTGGCACAGAATCGCACCGCCATGCAAGCCATCGGTTACCGGCAAGTCGTCGAACATTTGCGCGGCGCCCGGTCCCTCACGGACACCATCGCGGAGGTCAAGGCGCGCACCCGACAGTTTGCGAAACGGCAGATGACCTGGCTGCGGCATCAGTTGCCGGTTCGGTGGATCGACGTGGCGCCGAACGAAAGCGCCGAAAGCGTGGCGGACCGAATCGAAGGTCTCGTTGGCTGAGGAATCAGGCAGAGGAATGGGGGCAAGGGAATGAAGGCATTAAGGATGGGCCGCTTGACACCCCGGCATCGAGTCCTATATTGCGCGCGCAATGCACGATGCAAGCTCAGGTGGCGAGGATGGCGATCCTGGCCCACGATTGTTGAAGCTCAAGGAGTTCTGCTCCGCCGGCCGAGGTTTTTGGAGGGACGTTTCGGCAGCTGATTGGGAGGACTGGCGGTGGCAATTAAAGAACCGCATCAGCTCGCTGGCCCGGCTCGAGGCGCTGATGCCAACGCTGACACCGGAGGAAACCGCCGGCACCCGGCTGGCGAACACGAAGCTGGCGCTGGGCATCACGCCCTATTTCTTCAATCTCATCGACCCCGCCGATGAGTTTTGTCCGATTCGCCGGCAGGTCATCCCGCGCATCGAGGAAACCCTCACCGCGCCGTGGGAACTGAGCGATCCGTGCGGCGAGGACAGCCACTCGCCCGTGCCGGGCCTGGTGCATCGCTACCCGGATCGCGTGCTGTTCCTCGTCACCGACCGTTGCGCCAGCTATTGCCGCTATTGCACGCGCTCGCGATTGGTGAGCAACGCCAGCGGATACGATTTCCATGCCGATTTCGACAAGCAGCTCGCCTACATTGAGCAGCATCCCGAAGTGCGGGACGTGCTGTTGAGCGGCGGCGACCCGCTGTTGTTCAGCGACGAGAAGCTGGAATATCTTCTCAGCCGGCTGCGAGCCATTCGGCACGTCGAGTTTCTCCGCATCGGCACCCGCATTCCGATTTTCCTTCCGCAGCGCATCACGCCGGAGTTGTGCGCGATGTTGCGGCAGTTTCATCCGCTGTTCGTCAGCATCCACGCCAACCATCCCCGCGAGCTGACCACCGAGGTGCGCGACGCGCTCGGCCGGCTTGCGGACGCGGGCATTCCGCTGGGCAACCAGTCCGTGCTCCTCAGGTACGTCAACGACGACGTGACGGTGATGAAAGCGCTTGTGCAAAAGCTCCTCCTGTGCCGGGTGAAGCCTTATTACGTCTACCAGTGCGATCTCATCGCCGGCTCGGCGCACTTGCGCACGCCGGTGCGCAAGGGGCTGGAGATCATGCAGGCACTGCGCGGGCACACGACCGGATACGCGGTGCCGCAATACGTCATCGACGCGCCCGGTGGCGGCGGCAAAGTGCCGGTGAACCCGGAGTACGTCCTGAGCCGGCACGGCGGGCGGGTGGTCATCCGCAATTTCGAGGGCAAAGTGTTCGAGTATCCCGAGGACCGCGAGGGGCGTCCGCAGTTCAAGCCGTCGGAGGATTTCATCGCGCCGGAACTGGTGTAGTGCACGGTCGGCTTGTGTTTCGGCGCCGAATCAGGTTAGCTTGCCGCCTTATGAGCGTTGCCGAACACGTTGGCAAACTGACCGAGAGGGAGTATCTCGACGTCGAACGCGCGGCCGATTTCAAGAGCGAGTTCTTCGATGGCGAAATGTTCGCAATGGCGGGCGGCACACCGATGCACAGCCTGATCGCGACCAACCTGGCGGTGGAGTTCTCGAATCAGCTCCGGGGACAGCCATGCGTGCCGTTCAACAGCGACTTGCGGATGAAAGTCGAGGCGACTGGACTTTTCACTTATCCCGACTTGTCCGTGGTTTGCGGCGAATTGCAGTTTGCCAACGATTCGGACGACACGATTGTGAATCCAACGGTGCTGGCGGAAGTGCTGTCGAACTCGACGGAAGCTTACGATCGCGGCAAGAAGTTTGAGCACTACCAAAAGATCCCCACGCTCAAAGAGTACCTTCTTGTGAGCCAAAGGGAGCCGCACATCGAGCTGTTCCTCAGGCAGTCCAACGGCGACTGGTTACTGCGCCAGTCGGCGGGGCTTGACGCCGGACTGGTCATACCTTCGCTCAATATCACCGTTTCACTCGCCAGGGTGTTTGCAAACGTCAAGTTCGTTCCCGCCCCCATCCGCCCACAGACGCCGCGGCCTATCTGAGCCGTCATGCCCCGCGAATCCCTCGCCAACCTTCGGCCAGGACGAACAGGATTCTCGCCAGCCTGCGCACCGCCTACCCCGACGCTGACTGGGAGCTGGATTATTTGATCCTTGTCGAGTTGCTCATCGCCACCATCCTCTCCGCCCATTGCACCGACAAACGCGTGAACCTGGTCACGGCCAGCTGTCACGGCCAGCTTGTGTTTCGGCGCTGAGTCAGGCTAGGCTTTCTGCCGTATGAGTGTTGCCGAATCAGTCCGCAAATTGACCGAAGCGGAGTACCTCGCCCTCGAACGCGCAGCGGAGTTCAAGAGCGAGTTTTTCGCGGGCGAGATGTTCGCGATGGCGGGCGGCACGCCTGAACACAGCCTCATAGCCGCCAACGTCATCGGCGAACTGCGCACACTGTTGAAAGGCAGCCGTTGGGTCGTGTTCGATCCGAACCTGCGATTGAAGATCGAAGCCACGGGCCTTTACACCTATCCGGACGCGACGGTGGTTTGTGGTCCACGGCAGCATCCCACTGTCGAGACGGATGTTTTGGTCAACCCCATCCTGTTGGTGGAAGTCCTCTCTGATTCGACGGAGGCTTACGACCGCGGAACCAAGTTTGACCACTATCAGAAGATTCCCTCGCTGGGCGAATACCTGCTCGTCCGGCAAAAGGATCCGTGCGTCGAGCAATGCATCCGACAACCCAGCGGCGACTGGCTGCTACGACAGGCGACGGGACTGGAGGCGACGCTGACTCTTCCATCGCTGGAAATCACCATCGCCCTTTCAGAGATCTACGCGAACGTGAAATTTGTCCCAACGCCTATTCGACCGCCCACGCCGCCCCGCGCCTGAGCCGCCATGCACCGCGAATCGCTCCCTGACCTCCAGGCTCGGACGAAGAAAATCATCGCCGGCCTGTGCAAGACTTATCCCGACGCGCATTGCGAATTGAGCTACTCGAACCCGCTCGAACTGCTCATCGCCACCATCCTTTCCGCGCAATGCACCGATAAGCGGGTGAACATGGTCAGCGCGGAGTTGTTCAAAAAGCACCGCAGCGCCGCCGATTTCGCGAACGCGCCGCTGGCCGAGTTGGAGCAGCACATCAAGTCGACGGGCTTTTTCCGCAACAAGGCGAAGAACATCCAGGCTTGCTGCCGCAAGCTCGTCGAGCGCCACGGCGGCGCGGTGCCGAAAACGATGGAGGAATTGACGCATCTCGATGGCGTCGGTCGCAAGACGGCGAACGTCGTGCTCGGGAATGCCTTCGGCATCAACGTCGGCGTCGTCGTGGACACACACGTCGCCCGACTCTCGCAGCGGCTTGGACTGACGAAGCAAAAGCAGCCCGAGAAAATCGAGCAGGATTTGATGAAACTAGTACCGCGCGAGCAGTGGACGCTCTTGAGCCATTGGCTCATCTGGCACGGCCGGCGCCGTTGCGATGCGCGCCGACCCGACTGCGTGCAGTGCGAGATTCGAAAGCTTTGTCCGTCGGCGGGAACGTTTGGCGCGGCGCCAAAGTAGGGCTGGCGTCCCGCCTGCCCGCGCCGAGCGCAGCGAGGCGGATGAAGCCCAAGCTGCATCGTTCGCGCTGACGCGCTCGCTGGGCAGGCGAGACGCCTGCCCTACTTTCGGCACCGTCGCCTACAATTTCAGCAGCCGTCGGGCGTTCTCGTAGAGAATCTTTCGCTCCGCCTTCTTGTTGGGGACGAGCTTGCGGAGGTTCAACAAAATCTGCGCGCCCTGGCAGCCGGGACCGATGCCGAGCACGTCATCGCAGTCGGAGCCGAACAGGAGTTTGTCCTGGTGCCGCGCGATGAACGCGGCGGCATGCTCGGGATCGCGTGTCAGGAAATTCAGGCCGCTGCCGGCCGAGTGGTCCCCATACATGTTCGGGTAATCGCCCAACAGCCGGTCGGTGATGCCTCCAGGGGTCACTTTGCCGGTGGGATACAGCACCTTTTGATCATGCTTCGCGTCGACATTGCCCCACCACGTCTGCGCGTGGCCGATGAAATTCACGCGAGGGAATTTCGCCAGCACCTTGTGGAAGTTTTCGATGCCGATGTTGTAAACGCCGTGCTGGAAGTGCATCAGCACCGGCACGCCGAATTCCTCCGCCAGCTTCGCGATGCGCTCGAACTGCCTGCCGTCCGTCTGCACGCGAAACTTCTGTTCGCCAATGCCGATGGCGCCGCGCCGGAGAAACTTCCGGATTTCTCCCGGCGCTTCCTCGATGTCCGCGACTTCATTGGCGAAAGTGACGAATTTGTCCGGATGCTTTTTGGCCAAGGCGAACACGCTGTCGTTGCCGCCGCACTGGGCGTCGAGCCCGTAAAACCGGCCGGCCGGCAGCAGCACGGTCCTGGTCATGCCCATGATCTGTTGATGGCGGATGAGTTGTTCGTCCGTGCGCCCGGCGTAGTTGGTGTGTTGGTGAATGTCGATGATTGGCTCGGAGCGCGTGGCGGACGATTCGGCCCCGATGGCGGGCGGCCCAAACGACGCTTCGACGAGGACTCCGGCCGAGGCGGCCAGGAACTGGCGGCGCGAAAGACAGGGTGCGGTGTTCACGGGTGACGGCGAGCATCGTCATCGCGGGCACTCTGGTCGGGCAATCCTTAAATCCGGCTAATTGGTGTTGAAGCGTTGAAGCGTTGAAACGTTGAAACGTTGAAACGGAGGGCCGAAGGCCGTCGTAACGCTTCAACGATTTAACGTTTCAACGTTTCAACGCCCTGCCCCCCCAAGCCCGAGCTCACTTTAAGCCAGCCCGTCGCTTTACGGCAGGGCCCGATTGGTGTAAAATCCTGAATTGTTCCTCCTACGGCGGGCTGGGCAACCATGCGCATCGGACGTGCCACATGAACTTCGTTTCACCTTCAATCTGTTCCCTTATCGGCGCCAGCGCCCTGGCCTGGCTTGTGGCCGATGCGCGGGCGCAGGTGGTCGGCTCAAACGTGAACGTCAGCCGAATGAACACGGACCAGACCGAACCGGCGATCGCCATCGACCCCACGAACCCCAACCGGCTCTTCATCGCCTCAAACCTGGAGGGCAATGGCCTCTTTGCCGCGTTCAGCGTCAACGGCGGCGCGTCGTGGAGTTACACCAGCGGGGATGGCAGGATCGCCGACGGAAACGACACGCTGCCCCTGGCTTGCTGCGAACCCAGCGCCACGTGCGATTTGTTCGGCAACCTCTACCTCGTCTACCTCAAGACCAGCGCGCCTGCGGGTATCGTCGTCCTGCTGAGCACCAATTTCGGACAAGGCTTCCGGCTTTTGGCCACTCTGGGTTCGGGGCATAGCGTCGATCAGCCGACCGTCGCCGCCAATTGCCGCATCAGTCCTTCGAATCGGGCGGTGTGGGTCACGTATCAGGATTCGTCGCTGGCGGGCTATCCAGTCGTGGCCCAGGGGGCGTCGGTGACGGGACTGGGATCGGTCGGCGCATTCCGGGCGGCGCAGGCCATTCCGAGTTCAATGGACGGTAACTTCGGCGACATCGCCGTCGGACCGAACGGCCAGGTGCTCGTCGCCTACCAGACCACCGGCACCGGGGAAGGCCCGTCGTCCATCTTCGTCAGTCTGGATCCGGACGGGCTTGGCCCCGCTGGCTTCGCACAGCCGGTGCTCGTGACCACCACGGGCGTTGGGGATTATGACACGATTCCCGCCGAGCCAGAGCGCCATATCGATGCCAACGCCAGTCTCGCCTACGACGTCCATCCTGCCAGTCCGCATTTCGGCCGCGCCTACCTGGCCTATACGGAGGAGTCTCCCGACGAGAGCCACAATACGGACATCCTGCTGCGTTTTTCCGACAACAATGGCGCTTCGTGGAGCGCCCCGGTGCGCATCAACGATGACGACACGATCCGCAGCCAGTTTTTACCGCGCATGGCGGTCGATCCGACTTCGGGTCTGCTGGCGGCCAGTTGGTATGACTGCCGCAATGATGACGGTCTGGGCGGTGCAGGGAACCGGCTCCCGGGCGCGAACAACGACGCGCAATTCTACGCCTCGGTCAGCTTCGACGGCGGCGAGCACTGGGCGCCCAACGTGCGGGTCAGCCCGGGCACGTCGACGGAAAGCGCTTCACCCAATCCGAAAGACTTTGCCGACTACACCGCGCTGACGTTTTACAACGGCACGTTTCATCCCGTCTGGGCCGACAACTCGAACAGCACAGGGGACAACCCGGACGGCGCGACGCGGATGGAAATCTACACGGCCCGCGTGACGGTGAACGCCGGCAGTCCGTTGCTCGTGGACGCCGGGACCGCCGTGATGGCCGAGAACTGTTCGCCCGCTAACGGGGTAGTCGACCCGGGGGAACGCGTGACAGTGAACTTCTCGCTGCAAAACGTCGGCCGCGCTATGACTACAAACCTGGTCGCTACACTTCTTGAGTCGGGCGGCGTCTTGTCGCCAGGGCCGTCGCAGGTATACGGGGCGTTGCCGGGCGGGGGCGCGCCGGTCGCGCGTCCGTTCATGTTCACTGCGTCCGGCCCGTGCGGCGGCACGGTCCAGGCGTCCCTTCGGCTCCAGGACGGCCCTTCCGACCTGGGGGTGGTGTCGTTCCCGTTGCCGCTCGGTGTGATGTTGGACCTCAGCCAGTCCTTTGCCAACTCGACGCCCATTCAGATTACCGAGCAGCGCGCCTTCGCGCCCTTTGCAGCCTCGCCCTATCCGTCGGCCATCACTGTCACGGGTGTCTCGGACCCGATCAACAAGGTGACCGTGACGCTGCGCAATCTCTCGCACTCATTCGTCAGTGATCTGGACATCCTGCTGGTCGGTCCGGGCGGACAAAAGACGATGCTGATGTCCGACGCGGGTGGCACCGGGTCGGTCTTTGGCGTGACGCTGACGTTCGACGACGCGGCGCCTGGCATCCCGGACGACGGGCCGCTGACCAGCGGCGTGTTCGGGCCGCGGGACTACGGAGGCGTTCCGCCCGACGAGTTTCCAGCGCCCGCCCCCGCGGAGCCGTATCCGACGGCCCTTGCCGCCTTCAAAGGCGTCAATCCGAACGGCGTCTGGAGTCTCTACGTGGTCGACGATCTGGAGGACGACGAAGGGGTGATTGCCGGCGGCTGGAGTTTGGACTTGTTCCGATCCCAGGTGACCTGCTGCTCCTCGTCGCCGAGGCTGGTCATTGCCCGTTCGGGCGCGAATGTTCTAATCCGATGGCCGGCGGCGGCAACGAACTACGCGTTGGAAGCGAAGTCTTCGCTCAATCCGGCGATGACGTGGTCTTCAGTTTCCAGTCCGGTGATGACCGCCAACGGCACGAACTCAGTCAGTGTCCCGATATCGAGCGGAAACCGGTTCTTTCGGCTGCGCCAGTGACGCTTCACTCGCATTTCTCCCAGGGCGGCGAAGCCGCGACTTCTTTGGAGTGCGCGGACTTTGTCCGCGCTTTCGGCAGGCGACTTGTCGCCGTCGAATGCGAGAAAGCGTCGAACTTTCCCGGGCCGCTGGACGCGGCCCTGCTTTGGCGACAAGTCGCCAAAGCGGCAATAGCGGGGACAAGTCACCGCACTCCAAATTCTCGCCGCTATTTGTAAATCAGGAATTTCTCGCGCCGTTTTTTGAACGCCTTCAAGTCCACCTCCCAACTGCGCTTGATGGCGGCAAGCGTCTGCCCGGACTTGATCGCCTCAAGCGTCGCGGGATCGCGAAGCAGGGGCGCGATCTTGTCCAAAGCGTATTCGTTGGGATTGAGCCGCCGTAACGTCAGGGCGATGACGATGCCAAGGTCGACGGCCTGGAGCTTGTCGCGGTCCGTGACAACAATCGACGCGCCGCCACACTCCTGGTTTTTGAACGTGCTGTAAGTCGGCGTGAAGCGCACGGGCACGAAGCGCACGCCGGCCAGTCCCGCCTTGTTCAGCTCGGAGGCCAGCAGCACGTCCTCGACGTACGGCGCGCCGAGCTGTTCGAACGGCTTGTCCGTCCCGCGGCCCACGCTGATCGCGCTCTCGTGCAAGCCGAGACCCGGATAGAGCGCGGCGGCCGTGAGGCTGCGCATGTTGGGTGAAGGATTGCGCCAGGGCAGCGCTGTCTCGTCGAACCACGCGCCACGGTTCCATCTTTCGCAGGGTATCACCGTGAGGTCCGCGTGAAAGCCGCGCTCGGCGTTGAACATTTTCGCCAGCTCACCCACGGTCATGCCGTGGCGCAGCGGAACGGCATGCCATGCGACGAACTGGGGATCGCCCTGATAAACCGGTCCTTCTACCGCAACGCCACCGATCGGGTTCACGCGATCGAGCACGAAGAATTTCAGCCCCGCCTTCGCCGCTGCTTCGAGGCAGTTGCCCATCGTCGCGACGTAGGTGTAGAAGCGGCACCCGATGTCCTGCACATCGAACACCAGCGCGTCCAGCCCGTCCAGTTGCTCGGGCGCTGGCACCCGCCGCGTGCCGTACAGGCTGTAGACCGGCAGGCCGGTCCGCGCGTCGACGCTGTCGCTGACGTTCTCGTCCAATTCTCCGCGAATGCCGTGCTCCGGGCTGAACAACGCCTTCAACTCGACCCCCGGCGCGTTTTTGAGCAGGTCGATGGTCGGGTTGCGCCAGCGGTCCTGGCCGGTGTGGTTCGTGATCAGGCCGATCCGGAGCTTGCGCAGCGGCGCGAAGTTCTGCTTCGCCAGCGCGTCGATGCCGTTGAGGACGACGGGAATCTGGAGATGTGCCGGAGTCGGAACGAACAATGGCCTCGGCGCGGAGACGGCCGGCGCAACCTGGTTCGTTGCCGGCGGCATGTTCGATGACGCAAGGCCCGCAAAATAATTGGTCCGCGCAGGCAACGCGCCGGAAACATTGGCGAAATCGAACCCTTCGATGGCTTCGGCCGCGAGCGTCCCCAGGGTGTACTGAAGCGGCAGGATGTTGCCCTTGCCGTCCGGATGCACGCGGTTGGAGAGGAAAATCCAAAATGTCTTCGAAAATGGATCGATCCAAAGTGCCGTGCCGGTGAAGCCCGTGTGTCCAAACGAGCCGAGCGGGAACAGCCTGCCTCGCGGACGCGAATAACCGGTGTCGATGTCCCACCCGAGTCCGCGGCGGGCGAGCAGGTTCGTCGGCGTGTGGACCGCGATCATCCGCGCGACGGTCTCGGGCTTGAACACGCGCGCGCCATCGAGCTCTCCGCCGTTGAGCAACATGCGGGCATAGCGCGCGAGGTCCGCGGCGGTGGTGAACACTCCGGCGTGTCCCGCGACGCCCCCCATGAGGCGCGCTGTCGGGTCATGCACCGTTCCGCGCAGCATCACGCCGTCAGCCGGCTCGGTCGGCGCGATGCGCTGAAGCTTCTCCCTGGGCGGGAGATACCCGGTGTCGATCATCCGAAGCGGTTGATAAATCTCCCGCGCGCAAAACTCCTCCAGCCTGCGGCCACTGACCCGCTGCACGATTTCGCCGAGGAGGAAGAAGTTGATGTCGCTGTAACGAAACACAGCGCCGGGCGGCGATTGGAGTTTCTCCGCGCACGCCAGCCGGATGGCGGCGTCGGCGCCCTTCCACGGCGGGTTCCGGGCGATACCGGGGCGCAGGCCCGAAGTGTGCGTGAGAAGTTGACGAATGGTAATGGCTTCCTTGCCGTCGCCCTTGAACTCGGGGAGGTAGCGGCGGGCGGGCGCCTCGAGATCAATCTGGCCGCGCTCAACCAGCAACATCACCGCGGGCATGCCGGCGAGAACCTTCGTGAGCGATGCAGCATCGAAAATTGTGTCCTCGGTCATCGGCTCAACCTGTGGCGTGAGGGCGCGGCGCCCGTAAGCTTTGCTGTGGACCCGTCCATTGCGCTCGATCCAGAGGACGGCGCCGGGCAGATGGTTCTCGGCAATGGCGATCGTAATGGCGAATTCCATCTCGGCCAGTTTCGCAGGATTGAAGGAGGATTGCGGATGGGCCGAAAGCGGAGCGAAAAGCAGCCCCACGCCAATTGCGAACAGGACCACTGATTCAGGCAGACGCATATCGCGGAGGACTGTCTTGAATGCCGTCTGAATTGCCAACTGGAAACGCCCGCCCGGCGGCTATGCGGTGCATTTACGTTTTACGGTTTACGTTTTACTCTCTCGCCGATGTCCAATCGCCATCACCCTCCCACTTCCGCCGCCGACCCGACGTTCAAGGCCAAGGCCCGTTCGACGTGGGAGGTCGTCCGGCGCGTCGCCGTTTACCTGCGGCCATATCCCTGGATGGCGGTGGGCACGGTGCTCTGCGCGTTGCTGGCGACCGCCTGCAGCTTCGCTTTCCCACACTTCACGCGGATGATCATCGACGATGTCATCGGCCAACGGCACGCCGAGCGGCTCGCGCGAGTGATGCTCGGGCTGCTCGGGGCGTTCCTGTTGCGCGACCTGTTCAACAGCCTGCGCATCCGCATTAACAACACCTTCGAGCAAAACGTGATCTATGACATGCGCCGAGACGTGTATTCCCGGCTGCAGCGGCTGCCGGTGGGTTACTTCGACCCGCGCGCCTCGGGCGACCTGATGACGCGAATCATCGAAGACGTGAACTCCGTCGAGCGCGTCCTGATCGACGGCACGGAGCAGGGCACCGTGGCGCTGCTCAGCGTCGTGGGGGTGACGGCGTTCCTCTTCGCGCTCGATCCGACGCTCGCCCTCGTGGCGATGATTCCCCTGCCGCTGCTTTCCGCGGGCGCGCTTTGGTACACGCTGACGGCCCACCGGCGCTACCGCGCCCAGCGCGAAGCGGCCAGCGCTATGAACGCCCTCCTGATGGACAACCTCCAGGGCATCCGGCAGATCAAGGCCTATGACCAACTGGAGCACGAAGACCGGCGGTTCGCGCAACGCGCGGACGACGTGCGCCGTGGCACGCTCGGCATCATGCGCGTCTGGGCCAGTTACTCGCCGGCGATGAGCTTCGCGGCGGCGCTGGGCAGCGTGCTCGTGCTGTGGGTCGGCGGCGCAAGGGTGCTCAGCGGCGCCATGACCCTCGGCGAACTGGTCGGTTTCCTCTTTTTCCTGGCGCTGTTCTACGAGCCGATCGGCCGCCTGCACGGCCTGAACCAGATGCTCCAGGCCGCGCGCGCCGCCGGCGAACGCGTCTTTGACATCCTCGACACCACCGCGGAAGCGGCGAACCCGCGGCGCAGCGAGCGCCTCCGGATGCCGGTGAAGGGCAAGGTGGTTTACGAATCGGTCAGCTTCAATTACGCCGAATCGGCCACCGTCCTGAGCGAAGTTTCATTGCGGGCCGAACCTGGACAGATGGTCGCGCTGGTCGGGCCGACCGGCGCCGGAAAGTCGACACTTGTGAACCTCTTGCCGGCGTTCTACGAAACGACCGCGGGTCGCATCATGCTCGATGGTCAGGACCTTTCGCGGGTCACGCTGGACTCGTTGCGCGCGCAAATTGCCATCGTGAGCCAGGAACCGTTTCTCTTCAACGGCACGCTTCGCGAGAACATCCTTTACGGGAGGCTCGATGCCACCGAGGCCGAGTTGATCGCCGCCGCGCGCGCCGCCAATTGCCACGAGTTCATCGTTCGTCTGCCGGAGGGCTATGATTCGCGGGTTGGCGAACGCGGCGTGAAGCTCAGTGTGGGCGAGAAGCAGCGGGTGAGCATCGCCCGGGCGCTGCTGAAGAACGCGCCCCTGCTCATCCTGGACGAGGCGACGGCCAGTGTGGACACGGCGACCGAACGGCTCATCCAGGAGGCTCTGGAACGGCTGATGGCCGGCCGCACCAGCTTCGTGATCGCGCACCGATTGAGCACGATTCGGAACGCGGACCAAATCCTCGTCTTGCGCCATGGCCGAATCGTCGAACGGGGCACGCACGAGGAATTGCTCGGGCAGGACGGACTGTACGCGCGGCTGGCCCGGATTCAGAACACCACGTTTATCGAAGAAAGCTTCGAGCGGCTGTCCGAGGCGTAGTTCGGATTTTTCACCGACGATCGTAGCCGCCGACGTGAGGAGGCGGATGGACGGTGCTTCCACGTCGTCCGCCTCCTCACGTCGGCGGCTACATTGAGGACTGCCCGCCCCGCCGCGCCTTACATTTCGTTCAAGCCCCACCGCTGAACCGGGATCTTGTGTTCCAGGATCTCCTCCAGGGTGGGAGTGAGGGCGCGGGCGCGTTGGGTGAGTTGCTCGACCGTGAGTTCGGCGGCCTGGGCGGCCTCGGTGATGTTGGTAAAGAAATCCATGCGGGCCTGCCGGGCGACCTGCTGCAGGCGCGCCAGGAGCGGAGAAGATTTCTTCCGCGGGTGTGGCTCGGCGAACAAGGTGACCAGCGCGCATTTGTGGTGGTCCAGCCGGTGGGACCAGTCGTCGATCCAGGCGCGGGCGGCCGGAAACAGCTCGGACTCGGCATGAATGGAAAGGACGATCATGTTGGCCGACATGGCGTCGTCCACCGCCTGCTCGCACAGCGTCGGTTCGCGCAGATGCTCGAATTTCCACCAGGCGCAGTGCAAATCGAAATCGCTGTCCAGTTGCCGTTCCAAGTGGTCGTGCAACCGCATTGCGCGGTTGCGCGTGGCCAGGTCTTCGTAAGCAACGACGAGGTCGAAGGGGTATTTGGGTTCCCATTGATTCGCCTCGGTGGACCGGTTCAGCAGCGAGTTTCGCATACGTTTTTCTTCCATGGCTTCGGATGCATTGGCCCCGGGCGGCAACGCAGGCGGAGGCCCGAGAGGCCGTGCATCCAGTGTCCGGGACGCAGGAAGAGCCTCAACGAATTCCTGATCTCCGCAACCCAAAGGAATACGGAATTTGAGTCGGGCGGATTACGGAAGCCCTGCAATGGTCAGCGCGCATGAAACGCCCATGGCCCGTAGCCGCCGACGTGAGGAGGCGGACTCGTTCCATGAACCGGTAGGGACGCGCTGTGGCGCATCCAGGCCGACCAGCAGGTCGGCCCTACCAGGTTCCTGGAGAGGCGGATTCGTTACCCCTTTTGGCGCATCCGCCTATCCATGACGCCGGTAGGGCGAGGCTCCTGCCGAGCCGTGATCAAACCGGAGGTTTCGGCTCGGCAGGAGCCTCGCCCTACCGGGTCAAGGTGAAGATGCCCGGCCACAGGCCCTCGTTTCTCCTCACGTCGGCGGCTACGACGCGAATCAAATATTCCGGCTAAGGCATCGTCGTCATCCCCTGGGCGATGGCGTACTTGGTCAGGCCGGCGACAGTGTGGATGTCGAGCTTGCGCATGATGCGCTCGCGATGGGTTTCGATGGTACGGACTCCGATGCCGAGCTTGTCGGCGATCTGCTTGTTGAGGAGGCCCTCGGCAATCAGCGACAGGACCTCGCGTTCGCGGTCCGTCAGGTTTTGCACCGGCTCGGCGACCCGCCCGCCGCCGTCGACGAGCTGGTCGACGATCACTCGGGAGACGGACGGCGCGAAAAACACTTCCCCGGCGTGAACGGCCTTGATGGCGTGGACCAGTTCGGCGGGCGAGCCGTCCTTGAGCAAGTAGCCGCGCGCGCCCGCCCGGATCATCTGCGCGATGTATTCCTTGCTGTTGTGCATGGTGAGGATGAGGATCTTGGCGAGGGGGGCCTGCTTGCGCAGCACAGTTGTGGCTTCCAGGCCGTTCATCTGCGGCATCGTGATGTCCATCAGCACCACGTCGGGCAGGAGCAGCCTGGCCTTCTGGAGCGCGTCGAGGCCGTTGGCGGCCTCGCCGACGATCTCGAACTCGGGCTGGGCGCAGAGGTGCGATTTGATGCCGTCGAGGACGATCGGGTGGTCGTCGACAAGCAGGAGCCGGATTTTCTTTTCGCGAGCTTTTCGGGCGTTGTGGGCCGCCATGATGAACGTCGTTTGCGGTCAGTCAGTCTATGCCGGGGCATCTTCCACGCGACGCAGCGGTATCTCAATCACAATCTCTGTGCCATTTCCGGGCGAGCTGGCGATGGCGCAGCGGCCCCCGACGAATTCCGCCCGTTCGCGCATATCCACCAGTCCCATGCCGAGCCGCTCGCCTTCGGCACGCGGGCGTTGCGGATCGAAGCCAAGGCCATCGTCGCCGATGCAGGCGCGGAGAATCGAGCCTTCCTTGGCGAGCCGCACGGCCACCTCCCCGGCGCAGGCGTGCCGCTCGATGTTGCCCAGCGCCTCCTGGAGGATGCGG
>DASTLJ010000342.1:0-7922 GCA_035715125.1 Verrucomicrobiia bacterium | reverse complement strand
CGGCCGGCGTGCTCACGCGCTCGAAGCCGGCCGCGCGCGACGTGGCTGTAACCTGCACCGGCGTGTCATTCCCCGAGACCGGGTCGTGCCACTGGAAGCTGCCGACGCCGGCGTAACTCTGGCCCCGACCCGGTTGCACGGGAAGCAGCCGCACTCCGGCGCCGCTGAACAATCCAATCCCCCCGTTTTCGCGGCCGTGGAACCAAAGCGCGTCGTCGTGCCAGGCGAAAAGACTCGTTCGCGGCGCCGCGGGCGGGAGCGTATCGCTGAGCGCCACCAGGGAGACGCCGTTGCGTTGGGTGGGTGCGGCGGATTGATGGAACGATTTGGCGCCGCCATTCGCCGTGCCTTCGATGAGCTTGATCGAAGCCGCCGAGGCCAGTTCCGGCAGGTAATCGACCAGCGTGATGACATCCGCGCCGCTTTCACCCAGTATCGTGATGGCGGGCAAATTAGTGCCCAGAAGGCTGAATGCCACCAGGTGATCCGCCGCCAATGGCCCGGTGGAGCGGAACCGCAATTCATCCCCCGTCAAGACGGACCCGTCCGGCATTGTGAAGGTGGCCACGGCCTCGAAACGCACGGACAGGCTGGGCCGCCGGTTGCCCGTATCGGCCGTTGCGCCGAACCCCACGACGCGCGCGGTGCCCGCGACTCCCACAGTCGGCGACAATGTGGGCGACCCTGAGGCTCCGCTCTGGCAGCCGTCGCGATACACGCTCAAGGACAGCCCGCCTTCGAAGAGGGACAAATCCCCAAACACTTCTCGCGCGCCGTTGGACTGGCGCACGCCGATGTAACCAAGAAACTCGCTGTCGCCGTGTTCGAAACTTCCCACCGCGCCCGCCAGGATGGTTGCGCCATTGCTGGAGAGGTTCAAGGGCGCCAGGTCCACCGAGAACGACCGCGGCTCCCCCAACTCCACCAACACGCCCAACTCAGCGCCGGCGGCCTGGCCCAGGCTGGTGACGGTGAGGCTGTCGGCAGTCGTGTTGAACAGCGATTGGCCCAGCGCTTTGTGCGCGTGCTGGAACGCGCCCAACCGTTCGTCCGTCACGACGAATTCGGTCATTGCGCCGCCCCCGGTGACCTCGACGCGCGAAACCCGGCCGACCTCGCCCTGCACATCCAACGGTCGCACCACGATGCGGTCACCGTAAGTGTAAGGAGCGTCTTGAGAAATGCCCGGAAGCCGCACGACCCAGGGGGCCGTGAATTCAATCACCGCCGCGATACTGCCATCGGGCAGGCGCCAGAACGGGTTGGCGCGCGGCGAGTATTCATATTCCGTGAGAATGGAGATGTCGCCGGCCCCATTGGTGCTGGCGACCACGAGCCGGTCGCGGTCATACAACTCGTAACGCAGGAGAAACGCGCCGATGCCGCTGAAGTCCACGTGCGCCACGTAGGAGCCGTAATCCGCCTTGGACGCGGCCACGACGGAAAGCAATTGATTCTCCTGTCCGTCCAGTTGTCCGATGGCTTTGCCCACAAGGAACGAGCCCGAGTAAGGTTCACTGTAAGTGTAGGGATAAACGAAGACACCGGCATCCGACTGGCCCAGTTGAATGGACACGCCGTAGGCGCCTTCCAACCCCGCTGGCAACCTGGTGAGCCCGGGAGCGCCCCCTCCGCCTCCGTAGGAGAGATCGCGCACGACAAGGTCGTTGCCGCGCAAGTCCAGCAGCGCCGAGCCGATGGGCGTGTTGGTCAGCCCGAACGCCACGACCGGCTCGGTGGCCCCGCTGGCTGGCAACGCCAGGCAAAGCCAAAATGCTGGAATCAACCCCGACCACGAACCGACTGGATAGCTCTTCATAAACTCATGCCTTCTCCCGCGGGCCTCTGGGTGAAGAGACAAGCGATTTCGCCGACGCCCGCGCCCGGCGAATGCTTGGTCTGGTTCTGAAGACTTAAATGTAAGTCGCTGCCGCTGCTAGTGGTGTTACGATTATGTGACATATTGGCGAAGTGCCGCCCGTTGTCCAGATGAAATAATAGGTTGGCCGCATTTGTAATCAACTGCTGGTGGTCATCGCCATCATTGCCATTCTTGCCGCGATGCTTCTGCCCGCGCTGTCGCAGGCCAATCAGTAATCAGTATTCAGTTATCAGTATTCAGTAATCAGTCTTCGAGCTGAGGCCGCAATCGACGGAGCACAAATCGCCTCGACTCCACTGAATACGAACACTGAATACTGAACACTGATTACTGATTACTGATCACTACCTGGAAACACTCGACACCCGCGGTGGCACGATTTTTTTCGCGCGCTCCACCTCCCATCTGTGCTAAAAAATCCAATTCATGAGTTCGATGACAGTGCCGGTTGAATTCACCGACCCGATCAACGCGAAGATCCTCGCGATCTCCGAGGATCGCGTGCAGGGATTTCAACGCGATCCGCTCGGGCAAATCGCCCGGCTCTCCGGCGTGCCGCTCGAAACCGTCATCGAACGCATCCGGGCGATGCAGGTGGCGGGGAATGTCCGGCGGGTGCGCCAGACGCTCCTGGCCACGAACCTGGCCAACGGCGCACTGGTGGCCTGGCAGGTGCCCGACGCGAGGCTGAATTCGGCGTTCGACTGGATGTTTCAGCAGGATCCGTTCAGCGGGCACGTCGTCACACGCTCGACGGACACGGTTTCCGCAGGCTCGACCTACAAGTTGTGGACGACGCTCAAGGTGCCGCAGGGTTTTTCGATGCGGAAGCACTGCGAGCTTCTCGCGAGCCGGACCGGGGCGGAGAAATTCATCCTTCTCCCGGCCAAAAAACTCTTTGCGCTGGGCGTTGGCCACGTGCGCCGCCGCGGCATGGAACCGGGCAGCCGCGCCGGCGCACCGGCGGAGGTCACTGAGGTGACGACCACGACATTGAACGACCTGGAATGGCGCATTCTCAACGCGCTCAAGCGGGAGTTCGATCCCGAGGAACTGGTCCCGAGCCTCTGGGACGCGCGCGCGCGCGAAGCCGGCGTGCCGTTGCAGACCTTTCTGGAAGCCGCTGAAGACTTCGATCGGCGCAAAATCATCGGCCGCTTCTCCACTTTTCTCGAACACGTCAAGCCACAGTCTGACGGCGAGCGCGTCACGCGCTTCAACGCGCTGTTCCACTGGGCGGTGCCCCCCGGCCGGGAGTTGGACGCGGGGCGTGAAGTCGGGCGGCATCACATCATGACTCACGCCTACTGGCGGGAAGGCGGCCCGGAATTTCGCAACGTCAACATCATGGGCGTGGCCCACGGCATCGACAAACAGTTCGTTCTCGCTCACAAGGCCGCCATCGACCAGCACCTCCGCGAGGCGGGCATCGACTTCACTTACACCAACGTCTTCTGGGGCGGCCGCAGCGAGATTAAGCCCAGCGAGATCGCGCCCTCGGCCTACCGCCAGTGGTGCGCCGCGCAGGGCATTGATGCAGCCACGGTGCGGGACTGAAGACGGCCGGGCGCAGGGGCAAGGCGACTGGGAGCGCCGGCATCCTGCCGGCGAGTTCGCGCCATTAGCCCGACGGCACACCCCGGCAGGAGTTTATGTTTGGCGTCTCCATCTGCGCGCTCCGTCTTCGTCGCAAACTTTGTCGAAAACTTTGTCGGCGAACGCACCGTCGACTACGTTTCCGACAGAGTTTCCGACAACGGAAACGTTAGTGAAGGAAGCGCGAAACACACGCCGGCAGGATGCCGGCGCGCCCAGGGCCGGATTCTTCGATCGCCTTGGTGCCAATGTCCGATGCGCCCGGTTACAATTCGGCCTGTGCTTTGTGCTTCCGCTGGCGGCGACAGTTTGTTAAGCCAACGGGAACGCGACATTCGCATTAAGACGAAACAATCATGAAACGCCCTTTGCTCCATCTCAGTCTGCTGTGCGCTTTTGCGCTGCCCGCCGCCACCGCGACCGTGCCGCCGCCGGAAAAACTCCTGCCCGCCGACGCCCTGTTTGCCCTGACCATCCCCGACTACGCCAAATCGAGCGCCTCGTGGAAGCAAATGCCGGGCGCGCTGTTCTGGAACGACGCGTCCATGAAACCGTTCCGGGACAAATTCATGAAGAAGCTCCAGAGCGACATCGTCACGCCGCTTGAAAAGGAGTTGGGCATCAAGTTCGCCGACTACTCCGGTCTCGCGCAGGGGCAGGTCAGCCTGGCCATTGTTGCCCCGCAAAAAGCCGGGGACGACGTGGGTTTCCTCCTCCTGATGGACGGCCGGGAGAAGAGCGACGTGCTCAAGACCAACCTTGCCACGCTCAAAAAGAAATGGACCGATGCGGGCAAGCAAACCCGCACGGATAAAATTCGCGACGTTGAGTTCACAACGCTGATTTTCAAATCGGACGATCTCGGCAAGACCTTCGACAAACTCTTTCCCGATCCCAATGCCGGCAACGAAAGCCTCGAACCACCCAAGCCGAAAAAGGCCACGGAAAACGTCGAACTCATGCTCGGCCAGTCCGGCTCACTCGTCATTCTCGGCAATAACACCCGCGACATCGAGCGCGTCCTGGCCAGCCAGGGCGGGGGCAGCGTTGCGACGCTTTCGGAGAACCCCGCCTTTGCAAAAAGCCACGCCGCTCATTTTCGCGAGTCCCAGGCCTACGGCTGGCTTCATCTGAAGCCGCTCCTGGACAAATTGGCAAAGCAGGTGGCCAAGGACAACGCGGGTGAAGCAGGCGCGCCGCAGGGCGCGTTTCCGCAATTGGACAAGATCTTCAGCACGCTCGGCCTCAGCGCCCTCCAGGATCTCTCATTCAGCATGCGCGACGTCCCCGAAGGCTGCGCCGTCACCTTCAATGTCAACGTCCCGGAATCCGCCCGCAAAGGGCTCATCAAGGCCTTTGCGTTCGACGCCCGGGACGCCAACCCGCCGACGTTCGTCCCGAGCGACGCCGTCAAGTTCTTTCGCCTCCGCCTGGATCTGGGCAAATCCTGGACCACGCTCGAACAATCGCTGGTCGAAGCCATCCCGCAGGTGGCGGGCGTGCTGAAGCTCTTCCTCGACAGCGCCGGCAAGGACAAGGACCCCGATTTCGACATCCGCAAGCAGCTTTTCGCCAACCTCGGCGACGACTTGATCTCGTACCAAAAAAGCCCGCGAAAACAGACGTTGGACGATCTTCAGAATCCGCCCTCGCTGACGCTCATCAGTTCGCCGCGGCCCGAGCAGCTCGCCGCCTCCATCAAGGCCCTGGCGGCGTTGATGCCCACGGGCGGGGGAAAGTTCAAGGAACGCGAGTTCCTGGGCCGCAAAGTATACTCGATGAGCCTTCCGCAGATGCAGCCGGGCGCCAAGGGGAGCGAACGCATGTTGAGCTATGCGGCCAGCGGCGGCTATCTGGCGGTCTCCACGGACACTGCAACCCTTGAGGAGTTCATGCGCAGCGGGGAGGGGACCGGCAAGTCCCTGCGCGAGGCGCCGGGCATGACCGACGCCGCGCAAAAGGTCGGCGGCATGGGCACCGGCCTTTTCGGCTACGAGAACTCCGCCGAGACTTTCAAGAGCCTGATGGAGATTCTGAAGAAAGACTCCGACCCGCTGGCGAACATCTTTTCCAGTTTGCCGATGGCGGGCCGTCTGGGCATGGCGGACGACGCGAAGAAATTCAAAGACTGGGTGGACTTCTCCCTGCTGCCGCCATTCGATCAGGTCTCGAAGTATTTCTACATCACCGTGTGGTCCGGCAGTGTCAACAGCGACGGCTTCAGCATCAAGGCATTCGCACCCAATCCGCCTGGGATGAAGAAGTGACTCCGGCCTACACATTGAACTTAATCAGCAGCACGTCGCCGTCCTGGACGACGTAATCCTTGCCTTCCATCCGGTAGAGCCCTCTTTCGCGCGCGGCGGCGATAGAGCCGCATTGCACCAGGTGCTCGCAACTCACCGTTTCGGCCTTGATGAAGCCGCGCTGGAAGTCGGTGTGAATCACCCCCGCGGCCTGTGGCGCGGTTTCTCCGGCGTGAATGGTCCAGGCGCGGACTTCCTTTTCGCTTGCTGTAAAGAAAGTGCGCAGGCCAAGCAAATGATAGGTGGCCCGGATGAGCGCGCCGACGCCGCTTTCGTTCACGCCTAATTCCTTGAGGAACGCCTTCGCTTCGTTCTCTGGAAGGTCGATGAGGTCGCTCTCGATTTGGGCGCTGATGACGACGGCTTCGCAGGCCAAGTGGGTCTTCACGTAGTCGCGGACGCTGGAAACGTGGGGATTCTGGTCCGCCGTCGCCAGATCGCCTTCCTTGACGTTGCAGGCGAAAATCGTCGGCTTGTCGCTGAGCAGGAAGAATTGCCGGGCGATGACCCTTTCCTCCGGAGTGAGCCGGACCGTGAGCGCAGGTTTGCCTGCGTCAAGAACCGGCTCAATCCTGGCGAGCACGGTGTCCTGGGCCAGAGCGGCTTTGTCGCCCCGCTTGGCGTCCTTGGCGATGCTCGCGCGCTTCTTCTTCACTGCGTCGAGGTCGGCCAGGACCAACTCGGTATGGATGATCTCGATGTCGCGCACAGGGTCAATCTGGCCCGCGACGTGAAGAATGTCGGCTTCATCGAAACAGCGAACGACTTGCACGATGGCATCGACCTCGCGAATGTGGCTGAGGAACTTGTTGCCCAGGCCTTCCCCCGCGCTGGCGCCTTTGACGAGACCTGCGATGTCGACGAACTCGATGACCGCGGGGATAACGACGTCTGTTTTGGCGGTTTTTCGCAGCGGGGCAAGCCGGTCGTCCGGCACCGTGACGATGCCGACGTTGGGATCGATGGTGCAGAAGGGATAATTGGCCGCCTCGGCCTTGCGGGTGCGGGTCAGGGCGTTAAACAGGGTGGACTTGCCGACGTTGGGCAAGCCGACGATTCCGGCTTTCAGCATAAGGGGAAGGGCTCGCCTCCCAACTCACCGGCCGGCCGGTTGGAAAGGACGGGCATGATGAATGTCGTTCTGGGCGAGGGGGCGAATCTCGGCGGCGGCGAGTTTGACGATGGCCACCGTCTTGCCGTCGAATGTCACAAACTCCAAGTCGTAGTCGCGCCCGTTCTTCCAAGTGTGCACGACCGCACCCACATCACCCGCCGCCAGGCCGTGCTCCGGCCTGGCGACTTTCAACGCGACACAATCCAATTCAGTGATCATGCGTCCAGAGGGTAGGCGCTTATCAGGCGTGGCGCAAGTTCACCGGTTTCAATGAGCCATTCAGTGGGACGACGGCCTCTCCAGCGTTTGGCAGCTTCATGCCCCGGCATGTTCCACCTTCGCGACCGCGTTGCGAATGAGTTCCTTGAACTCGTCGATGCCCTCGTCGAAACCCGCGGCAATCGGCTGCACGGCCACTTTGCGAACCTTGCGCTTGAAAGTCTTGAGGTTCGCCGCGGCGGCGGGTTCGTCCATCTTGTTGGCGACGACGTAGCGCGGCTTGTCGAGGAGGGCAGGGTCGTGAAGCTCAAGTTCCTTGAGCAGTTGCCGGTAGTCGTCCCACGGGGCGCGTCCGTCGGCGCCGGCCATGTCCAGGAGGAGCACCAGCACCTTGCAGCGCTGGATGTGGCGGAGGAAAGCGTGGCCAAGACCAACGTTCCGGTGCGCCCCCTCCACGAGGCCGGGCACATCGCAAACCGTGAGGCGATGGTAATCCTTCGCGTATTCCACGATGCCAACCTGCGGCGTCAGAGTGGTGAACGGATACGCGGCGACCTTCGGTCGCGCTCGCGAAATGGCGGTGAGCAGGGTCGACTTGCCGGCATTCGGCCAGCCGACCAGGCCGACGTCGGCGATGACACGCAACTCGAAATAGAATTCGCCTTCCTCTCCCGCTTCGCCGGGTTGGGCAAAACGCGGCGTCTGCCGGGCGGCGGTCGCGAAGTTGCGGTTGCCCAGCCCGCCGCGGCCGCCTTTGCAGAGAACCAACTGCTGCCCGTGCTGCGTGAGGTCAGCCACTTGTTGG
>DASTLJ010000341.1:0-20748 GCA_035715125.1 Verrucomicrobiia bacterium | reverse complement strand
CCCGGCGGACAAGGTGGCGGTGCCCAAGCGGGTGTTCGCGAACCTGCTGCGGCGCGCTCTCCAGCCGCCCGGCGATCTGCTGCGCCTGCCGTTCACGGCGTCGCAGGAAGAGCAGGCCGAATGTTTCGTGTCGTTGTTGCTTCGGCCGGTGGTATGCCCGGAGGTGCCGGGCTTCACGCCGGAAAAGTCGATGGAGATTCGTTTCTTCGCGCCGGGCAATCTGGTGAGCAACCTCGACTTCGTCGAAAGCATCTTCGGCAACGCCGGCGACCCGTATCTGCCCGAGAACGACGCGGGGTTGGACGCCGAGCATTGGACCGGCCACACCGGCTGCGTCATTCTCGCGCCGCACCTCGGAGCGATGACGAAGAAGGAGGCCGGCCTGCCGCCGTGGGACGCCGCCACGGAACGCCAGCGCCGCGACGACGCCTGCTGGCGCGACGAGGCCGAACTCTACAACGACGGCAACGCCTTCAAGCTGTGCGCGCGCGATGAGTCCGGCGTCATCATCACGCTGATTGCCGACAACTATTTTGGTTACTGCAAGAAGGAGGTGAAGACGCAACTAAGCTTCGCGGCGAACCTGTTCGGCCTCGCGGAGGAGGAACACGCCGGCGGCGCACTCGTCTATCCGACCTACGATCTGGGCGAGGAGTTCAGCGGCGAGTTGCACGTGCAGCATCTCGGCCATTCGTTCGACGAAGCGGTAAAGCTCTGCGGCGCCGTGATGGACGTGAAGCCCGAGGGTTACGCGGTGGACAGGAACTACCCGGACATCATCTACGTGCCCGAAGAAGTCTACTTCGACCTGCACTCGCAGTCGGTGGCCTGGCAGTGCGACGGGCAGCCTCGAACCATCAAGCTGCTGCCCGGCAAAACCTACGTGCGCCCGAGCGGCTACAAGGTGCGCATGGAAAAGCCGGCCGGTTACGACCGTCCGTGGCGCCTGGTCGGCATCCATGCCGAGCCGGCCTTCTGCCACAAACCCTGCACCGTGTCCGGCGGCGGCAAGTCGGAGATCTCCAAGCCGATCTCCGACGCGATCCTTACCGGGCCCGTGTTTGTGAAAGACTTCAAGAGTGACTTCGACGTGGTCGCGGAGTTGATTGACCGGGACTATTCGGGCCGCTTTCCGGCCAGCAGCAAACGAGTCGACAAGCGCCCCGTCCTCAGCCACGACCGTTCGCTCGGCTCGGTCATCAAGCTCCTGACGCCCGCGCCGCGCCAGTTTCGCGCCGAATACAACGAATGGATCGAGAGCATTCCGCAATACATCAAGGAACTCGTCTTCGTCGTGAAGCGCTGTTACAAGCCCGAGTGGGGCGAGGATTGGCGTCCGCACTTCAGCGTCGACTACATCAACGGCACGCCCGGCAACGAACTCAAGTGCGACAACCGCAGGCTCGTCACCACGTATCTGCGGGTTGGCTTCGACCCCGACGGCGCGTGGCGCACGTTCGGGATGCGCAAGGATTTTCATCCCGCGGTCAAACTCCAGATGGAGGACGACATCACCGCGTCGGTCGTCGTGCCCGCCGAGGCGCTCGCGCACCTGGGTGCCGAGTGTGCCAATCCGTCGGTGAAGCTCGTGAAGAATTGCGAGTACCGCCTGTTCCAGCGCCCCGACGACGCCATTCATCGCGGCTACGACAAGCAGACGGAAGGCGACTTCGCGCAGCCCGGTAATTTCCTGTCCAACTACGAAGCGTTGACGCCCGCGCAGGCCCGCGACGAAGTCGAAGATGCGCTGCACTTCGACCGTTACACCCCGGCGATGCAGCGGTTCATCCGGCAAGTGGCCGATAGCGGCCGGCCCGCGTTCTTCGTCTCCAACGCCCGCCCCCGCCTCATCGACGGCCAGCCCAGCCGCAACCCGCGCTACCTCCAAACCCGCCCGGACCTCGTCGATCCGCGCTCGGTCTATCTGGCGGACATGGCGACGCGATTGCACCGCCGCGCGCCCCTCGGCCAGCCGGTGCCCACGCCGGTCAATGCCGTGCTGCCCGGCCGCCGGAATAATCCGCCCGAGCCAGGCGTGCGGCCACTCTGCGCCTACAATCCGATCCATTTCATGGAATTGCCGGAATTGTTCATGGAGTTCATCTGTTCCATGACCGGCAAGTCGCCTTCCACCACCGGCGCCGGCTCGGAGGGCGCGCTCACCAAGGGACCGTTCAACGCCCTGCCGCCCATCTTCGATCTCAACGCCGCGCTCGTCTCCTTCCTGCTCACCGAATACGGCGGGTTCGTCACCGCGGCGGGCTACGTCGGGCCGCACTGCCGCGTCGATCACGACGTGAGCCTGCTGGTGCCCGAAGTCTGGTGCCGCATGACGGTCGAAGAACGCGACCCGAAGGCGCTCATTCGGGATGGCTTCCTCGAAAAATGCAAGGACACCGAGTTCGAAGGGCGCAAAATCCTCGCCAGCCGGCTCGGCTACCGGATTACAGCCAAATTCGTGCGCACCTACCTCGGCCGGATGTTCAACCATCCGCACGTCATTTTCACCGACCGGATGCTCCGGCCCGAGACGCAAGATCCGGCCATCTTCGCCGATGCCGTGGACAACATCGTCGAAACCCAACAGCGCGTCGCGGCGCTTTACTTCGAGGACGGTGGCATTGGGATGGCGTGCCCGCCGCTGCGCGCCCTGTTGCACGTCATGCGCGACGGCCAGCACGAAGGCCGCGACCTGGCTTCGCCCGAGTTGCGATCGCTCTTCACCCGCGAAAGCCTGCTCAAGAGCGATTGGTACGCCGCCCGCCTCGAAGCCCAGCAAGCCGCTGACCGCAAACTGTGGCTGCGCCACGCCGCCACGCTCGAGAAATTCCTCGCCAAGCCCAACTACGCGGGTGAAGCCGCGCGGCTGGGTATTGCCGACCGACAGCGCCGGGCCCGAGTGCAGCTTGAGCGCGTGAAATCTGCCGCGTATCTCAAGGAACTCCGCGGGACGATTGGCCTGCAGCCGCTGACACAAGCATAATGGTCCTGTGATGCGGCTCTCACGCCACGCGCAATCGCCGCGCCTTCACGCAACACGCAACACGCAACACGCGCGCCTCCCCGCCCTCTTCCTGGCCAGCGGTTTCGCCGCCCTTGGCCTCCAGATTACGTGGACCAAAATGTTTTCCGCCGGCCTCGGCCACGAAGCGCCGGCGATGCTCGCGCTGGTGACCGCGTTCCTTGGCGGGATGGCGCTCGGGGCGTGGACGCTCGACGGGCGGATCCATCGCAGCTCCGACCCGCGCCGCTGGTATGGGGGACTGCAACTGTGCATCGGCGCGTGGGCCGCGCTGGTCACGTTGCTCGTTCCGCAACTCAATCGACTGGCCATCGCCGTGATGGGCGTGGACGCTTCGCCCCTTCGCCAGGCGCTCATTGCATTCGCGATCCCCTTCCTCGCCCTGCTCCCGGCCACCGCCGCAATGGGCGCGACGCTTCCGGCGATGGAACACTGGCTCTCGACGCGAACCGCGGAAGAGCGGACCCTCGCCAAGGTTTACGCGTGGAACACCGCCGGCGCCGTCGCAGGCACGCTGGCCACGGCGTTCGTTCTCGCGCCCGCGATAGGGTTCCGCGCGAGCGCGTTGCTGCTCTGCGCGCTGAGCCTCGCTTGCGGCGCGCTGGCGTGGAATTTCCAACTCGCGCCTTGCCATGAACCTGGAGCGGGCGTCTCGCCTGCCTGCCCTGGGAGCGCCGGCATCTTGCCGGCGAGTGGCTTGGCTTTGAGTCGGGAAAATCGCCGGCAAGATGCCGGCGTTCCCAGGAGTACGGTTCATGGCCCCGATGCGAGTCCGAATTTGGAGGTCGAGGCCACCCCGGAACGCGCCCGCCCCGCAGCCCAACTTGCCCCGCCGTTCTCGCAAACTCGCCTGCTTTTGACCGCCTTCGTGACCGGCTTGCTCGGCATCGGCTTCGAAATTGTAGGCGTGCGCGTGCTGTCTCAGGCGCTCGAAAACACGCACTACACCTTCGCCGCCGCGCTTGCCGTTTACTTGCTCGGGACTGCCCTGGGCGCGGCTGCTTACCAGCGCCTCCGTCAGCCGCAGCCCTTTCGCCCGCGCCTTGGCAGGCTGCTTTGCGCACTGGCAATCGCGTGCCTGGCCGAAATGTGGATCATGACGCGAGTGCCCTCGATCTATGACTCGCTGCGCGGCTCACTCGGTGACAAGCCATCCGCCGTCGCGCTCAGTGAGTTCACGGTCGCTCTTGCGGTCTTTCTCCTGCCCACGCTGCTGATGGGCGCAACGTTCAGCCACCTAATCGGCGCGGCGAAGACACGCCACCGCGGCGTGGGCCGCGCCGCCGCGGTGAACACGCTGGGTGGCGCGTTGGCCGGCGCTGTGTTCGGCCTGGCGGCGCTGCCGGCGTTCGGCGCGAAATGGTCCATCGTCGCGCTGGCGTCCGGCTATCTGCTCGTCCTGCCGGCCATGAGCGGGTGGATTCCGCTCGTTGTTGCGCTTTGTGGCGGGCTGGTTTTCGGGTTGCCTCCCGATCTGCGCCTCGTCCGGCTCCCGCCCAACGCGACGCTTCGCGCCTGGCGCCAAGGCGTGATGGGCTCGGTTGCGGTGATCGAGACGCCCGACGGGCACCGCAGCCTGCGCGTGAACAATCGTTTTCAAATGGGTGGCACCGCGGCGGCACTCGCTCAACGCCGGCAGGCCCATCTGCCATTGCTCCTCCATCCCGCGCCGCACCGCGCGTTGTTCCTCGGCCCTGGCACCGGCATCACCCTCGGCGCGGCCCTCGAACATCCTGGATTGGCCGCAGACGGCGTGGAACTCGTCCCTGAAATCGTCGCGTTGATGCATCACTTCGAGCCGGAGAACAAGGGCGTCGGCTCCGCCGTTCGTAGCCGCCGACGTGAGGAGGCGGACCGCGCTCGCGTCTCGACCAACCGCCTCCTCACGTCGGCGGCTACCATCATTATTGCCGACGCCCGCCGCTACGTGCGGGCGACCGATCGGCGCTACGACGTCATCGTCGCCGATCTTTTCCACCCAGGCCAGGACGGCGCGGGCTTCCTTTACACCCGTGAACACTTCGACGCCGTTCGCCAGCGGCTCGCGCCCGGCGGACTTTTCTGCCAGTGGCTGCCGCTTCATCAACTCGACGAGTTTACGCTGCGCACCATCGTCCGCACCTTTCTAGACGTTTTCTCGAACGCGCACGCGTTCCTGCTTCATGTCAACGTGGACATCCCGGTGCTCGGACTCGTCGGAACGCTCGAACCGCTGGCGCTCCCGCCGAACTGGCTCGAACGCCGGCTGGACGACGAATCCCTCCGCACCCGGATGAAGGATGCCGGCTTCGATCGCACGCTGGCGCTGCTCGGCTGCCACGTCGCCGGGCCGGAAACGCTGGCCGCCTTCGCCGGCGCAGCGCCGATCAACACCGACAACTTTCCGCGCGTCGCCTTCGCCGCGCCCCGCTACACGGCGCGACGCGATACCCGCCCCGCCGATTTGCTTCTCGCGCTCCTGGCACGGTGCGCAACTGATTCGCGCTCTTTCCTTCCTGCGGAGGCCAGCGGGTTTAGTCCGCGGTTGACTGACTACATCGCCGCGCGCGATCTCTATCTTCGCGGGCTCGCGATCGAAGCCGACGGAAAACTCTCCGAAGCCATCGAAGCCTACCTCGAATCCACTCGCCGCAGCCTCTATTTCACACCGGCCTATGCGCGTCTGGTGAACATCATCCAGGTCATGGCCGCCGCGGAGCGCGGCGCTGCCAAACAGCTCTTCGAGCGTCTCGAAGCCGCACAGCCCGAGCAACCGCTGGGTCGGCGGCTGTTGGGGCCGTTGTTCGACGAGAAGTAATCCGGAGCGGGCGTACATGTGACTGCCGCCTTCCCTTTGTTCGATACGTCAGCCCCGTCAGGGGCGGCCTCTTTGTAGCCTGAACATCTTCAAGACAGACGATGAATGACGGCGGACCAGCCCCGTAGGGGCGACCTCTTTGTAGAACCACGCCCACCAAACCATTCCAAGCTCCGTCAGGAGCGCCATCGGGACGGATGGGCAGCGAATCATTCGCACCCATTCAGGATGAGCCAGATGCCGCCCCTCCGGGGCTTGCGCCCTTTTGCGGTTGGGTTCTACAAAGATGCCTCTCCTGACGGAGCTTCTGCCGCGGTCACGAATGACGAGGCGATGTCGCCCTTCAGCGATGAAGTGCCAACTGGAGACAACGGAGGAAACAGAGAGGGCATTTCCACGTTGCTGGCAGCTTGTTTGAAAAAACCTCCCTTATCTCTGGTTCCTCCTGTCAAAAAAAGGCTTCATTGCGACTTTTCGGGAGAAAGCGGGCGCCGTTCTGAAAGCTCCCACCCTTCGTGAGTCCAAAAAGTCACTCCCTCAAAAACGAGCTTGATGCCCTTTTTTTGTGCGACGGCGGCGACGGCCGGTGTCCTGGCCCTGCTGTTGGGATAATAGATCCAACACTCTTTGACGTTCCGAGCAGCTTCAAAGATCTCTGATACTTCAGCCTCGGTGAGGTTCTCGGGAGAGAAGCCAAGGCTTGCGAGCGTCTCGCTTTGGACCAAGTTCAACAGGCCGTGCGCGGTGACGTTTGTGCATCTGGCCACGTTCACATGTCCCAGTTGCATCTTGGCGATGAGGATCTCCAGCCCTCGATCCGTTACGGACGTGTTCCGCAATACCAAGGAGCGAAGAGAACCAATCCGGCTCAACGACTCAATGCCGCAGTCCGTGACCAAGGGGCAGTTGTGGATGACGATCAATTGTAAATTGGTGAATCCGACATCGGCGAGTGCCTCTATCTTGGCATCGGTGGCGCTGCCGCTGTTAAAATGGACATCGCGGAGCCGGTAAAACTTCTTGAGGGCAGGAAAATCCTCCAGCTTCAGCGCGGATAGCCTGAGATCAGTATTTCCTGAGACCGCCCAAGCAATATCCGAGCGCGACCTGGGCGCGGGAGGATCATTCAGATGTCCCATGGAAAGGGCAAAACCGATGCAACTGGTCAGGACAAAGGGCAGCGGAAAGACGAGGAGCAAGAGGCGGAGATCGGGACAGTTCCTCGAAGAGGTGCAGCGGTTCAAAGCCCATTGCATAGACTGAGGATGAAAGGGATTGGGCGTGGTTCGATCAAGAATTATTGCAGGCGATCCTTTCCGGGGTGGGACGAGGATTCGGCCGAGGCACCTGCCAGTCAATCGGCAAAAGCTGCCACGCATTTGCTCCGATTTCTCAGCGATCTGCCTCGGGCCGATGCGTCTCTCTCATCCGGCCCGGCCCCGCATTGGCTTCCCCGGCCCGTGGTGAAACCCAACGGGATTCCATCCTTCAGCCCAGGGTTGGCGCGCAGCGCCTACCCTGGGTTACGCGGCAATAATCAAGGTCAACCCTGAAAGGGTTGCGTCGGATGACACCACATGATGCCGGAACGCGAGGGCGGATTGCGTGGATGCAACCCTTTCAGGGTTGGGGGCATTCGTGGCGGTTGACCCAGGGTAGCGACTGCGTCGCAACCCTGGGCTGGAGGACGGAATCCCGTTGGGATTCAGGACCAGCACCAGTTCAAAATCGAGTGTCGAGCGGGGCGCATCAGGCGGCAGCGGAGGTTTCGATCTCAACGACGAGGGCGACATCGAGCAAGCGAACGCCGTCGCCTTCGGCTGTGTAGACGACGAGAATGCGACCATTTGGGGATAGGCTGGCAAAATCCCGAGCAGGGATAGGGCAGGAGCGCCCATCGGTGAGGCGCAGTGTGAAAGGCCGGAAGGGTGCGGCATCAAGTTGTTCTTTGATGGCTTCTTTAGTCATGCAAACGATCTTTTTTGGGGCCGCCATTCTCCGGCAGTCGGCCCGGAACTCGTGGCCGACAAGCCCGGACCCATCGGCTTCCGGCGAATCACAGCATCCCTCGTCCTACGTCGAATTTGAAGTACCATCTGTCAGCACCCACGGTGGGAGAATGTCACTTGGCCGCCATCAATTGCCTCAAGACGTACGGCAGGATGCCGCCGTGCTGGTAGTATTCCACTTCGATGGGTGTGTCGATGCGGCAGGTCACGGCGATTTCCTGGGACGCGCCGTCTTTGCGCGTGAGGCGCAAGGTGAGATCCTGCTGGGGCTTGAGCGAGGCGGTCAGGCCGGTAACGTCGAAGGCTTCGGTGCCGTCGAGGTTCAAAGTCTGCGCGCTGACGCCTTCCTTGAATTGCAACGGGAGCACGCCCATGCCGACAAGGTTCGAGCGGTGGATGCGTTCGAAGCTTCGCGCGACGACCGCCTTCACGCCGAGAAGATTGGTGCCTTTGGCGGCCCAGTCGCGGCTGGAGCCGGTGCCGTATTCGTGGCCGGCGAAGACGACGAGGGGGACGCCGTCGGATTTGTAGAGTTCGGCGGCGTCGTAAATGGACATCTTTTCGCCGAGGCGCGATGCGTGTTGCGTGGTGCGTGAGCCGGGAGGCGGGCCGTCGTAGATCGTGTTGCCGCCTTCTTCGCCGTCGAGCATGAGGTTTTTGATGCGCACGTTGGCGAAGGTGCCGCGGGTCATCACGCGGTCGTTGCCGCGCCGGCTGCCGTAGCTGTTGAAGTCTTCGACGGGCACGCCGTGCTCGATCAGATAGCGGCCGGCGGGCGAACTCTTCTTGATGCTGCCCGCCGGCGAAATGTGATCGGTCGTCACCGAGTCGCCAAAGATGCCCAGGGCGCGGGCGCCGCGAATCTCCGCAATCGTCCCGGGCTGCATCGAGAAGTTCGCGAAAAACGGCGGCTCCTGGATGTAGGTGGACTGGCCGTCCCACTCGTAAACGTCGCCGGAGCTGGACGGGATTTCGTTCCACTTGGGATTCTGGCCGGCGAAGTCCGAGTAGAGTTTGCGAAAGATCTCGGGCTTGAGGGCGGTTTGCATGGCGTCGCGCACTTCGGCCAGCGTGGGCCAGATGTCCTTGAGGAAAACCTCGCGGCCCTCCTTGTCCTTGCCGAGCGGTTCAATGGCCAGATTGATATCCACCCGGCCCGCGAGCGCGAAGGCGACCACCAGCGGCGGGGACATGAGGAAGTTGGCCCGAATGCTCTGGTGGACGCGGGCCTCGAAGTTTCGGTTGCCGGAAAGGACGCTGGCAGCGACGACATCGTGACGGGTGACGGCTTCCTCGACGGCCGCGTGAAGCGGCCCGCTGTTGCCGATGCAAGTGGTGCAACCGTAACCGACGAGATTGAAGCCGAGCTGGTCGAGATAGGGTTGCAAGCCGGTCTTCGCAAGGTAGTCGCTGACGACGCGGCTGCCGGGCGCCAGGCTGGTCTTGACGACGGGGTTCACGCGCAGGCCGCGTTCGACGGCCTTGCGGGCGAGCAGGCCGGCAGCGAGCATGACGGAAGGGTTGGACGTGTTGGTGCAGCTCGTGATGGCCGCGATGAGCACGCTGCCGTGGCCGATGGTGGTGTTGAATTTCGGGAAGGCCGACAGCGGCAGTTCCTGGGGCAGGTCGGGCGTTGGATGCTGGTCGCGCATTTCGCTTTCGCTGGGCTCGACGACGGGTTTGCGGTGGCCGTAGGAGTGGTCCACCTCGTGCCCATGCTGGTCGCTGGAGACGCGCACGCGCGAGTCGAACTCGTCCGGGGCCTTGCCGAAACCATTCTCCGTGACCGGACGGGAGAACGCGGCGAGGAATTCCTGCTGGAGCTTGGGCAATTCGATGCGGTCCTGCGGGCGTTTGGGACCGGCGACGCTCGGGACGACGCTGGCGAGATCGAGGTCCACCACTTGCGAGTATTCGATCTGGCCCTTTTGAGGAATGCCCCAAAGGCCCTGCGCCTTGTAGTAATTCTCGTAAAGCCGGCAATGCTCCTCGCTCCGGCCAGTGGCGCGAAGGTAATCCACGCACTCGGCGTCGATCGGGAAGAAGCCCATCGTCGCGCCGTATTCGGGGGCCATGTTAGCGATCGTGGCGCGGTCCACCACCGGGAGCGCCGCGGCGCCCGGCCCGAAGAACTCGACGAACTTGCCGACGACCTTCACCTTGCGGAGCAGTTGGGTGACCGTCAGCGCGAGGTCTGTCGCGGTAACACCTTCGCGGAGCGCGCCCGTGAGGTACACGCCCACCACGTCGGGCGTCAGGAAGTAAACCGGCTGGCCCAGCATGCCCGCTTCGGCTTCGATGCCCCCCACGCCCCAGCCGACGATGCCCAGACCGTTGATCATCGTGGTGTGCGAATCGGTGCCGACCAGAGTATCGGGGAAGAAGAGTTGAGAGCGGTCCTGAGTTGAGAGTTGAGAGGAGAGGACGCCTTTCGCCAGATACTCCAGGTTCACCTGGTGCACGATGCCGATGCCGGGCGGGACAACCTTGAAAGTGTCAAACGCCTGCATACCCCATTTGAGGAATTGGTAACGCTCGCGGTTGCGGTCGAACTCGATCGCCAGATTGCGCTGGTAGGCCTGCGGCGAACCGGCGAAGTCGACCTGCACGGAATGGTCGACCACCAGGTCCACCGGCACGAGCGGCTCGATGATTTTCGGGTTTTTGCCCAACCGCGCGACCGTCGAGCGCATCGCCGCCAAATCCACCAGCAACGGCACGCCGGTGAAGTCCTGCAACACTATCCGGGCGACGACGAACGGGATCTCGGCGGTGCGCTGCGCGGCGGGTTTCCAGTTGGCCAGCTCCCTTAAGTTCGTCTCGGTCACTTTTTTCCCATCACAGTTGCGAAGGACGGATTCGAGCACGAGCCGGATCGAAATGGGCAGCGTCGAGGTGGGGCCGACTCCGGCCTTTTCGAGGGCGGGCAGGGAGCAAAGCTTTCCCTGTTGGCCGTTGCCGAGATCGAAGGAGCGAAGGGAATCGAACGGATTGTGGCTCATAAAAGGCGTCGTTCGCCGCGGCGCGACGGCGCTTCGGCGAGAGTGCCGAAAATGAGGACAGGACGGATCGATGTCAAGAGGCACTGTCAATTGGCTGGCGAATGCGATTGCCACGGGCCTCGGCCTATGCTTAGACTCCTGCCAGTACAAATCGAACATGTCCCTTGCCAGGCCGCAGGCACGCCATTGGGCCGGTGTGTTCGATGAATCGACGTGGCCGGGGCATTTGGGAATCAAACAGGAAAGTTATGCATCGAATTTCATTCAAAGCACTCAACGTACTGACCTCGTTGTTGGCGATGGCGTGCCTCGTGTCCAGTGCCAGGGCGGCGATTTCCGTCGGGCCGGACGGCGCCGGTCCGCTGACCTTCGACACGGAGCCAACCGGAGGGGATTTCCTCAGCGCCTACTATCAAGGAGTCGGTGCGACCTTCCTCACCGTCGCGGACATGGATGCGGCCATCGCCGACCTCGCGTCCACGGACCTGCTTCCTAACTTCGTGCTGGCGACTGCCTCCACGGTTCCGCCCAACCCCTACGCGTATGCTTTCCGTCACAACACCACAGGTCTTTTCTTGCAGTCCAGGCCGACGACGGTAAGTGGCACCGGTCCCAACTCTGCCGGCATTGTCATGATGGCGACGCTTCTGAACGATACGGGTGTTGACCAATCCAGCATCGTGTTGGGCTACGACATGGAGGTGAGCAGTCCGGCGGCGGGCGAGTTGCCGGGGTATCGGGTTTATTTCAGTGTGACGGGCGACGCCGGAAGCTGGCAGGTAATTCCGGAGTTGTCCGGCGTCGAGACGACCGGCCCGATGAGCGCGGCATTGAACCTGGATTCCTGGCCCAGCGGCAGCCAGATGTATTTGTTGTGGTTCGATGACAATGCGGATGGCGTCGCGGACCCTGGCTACACGATCGACAACATGACCATCACCATCGAAACGGGGCCCAAAGTGCCGGTGTCGATCACGCAACAGACCAACTTGACCGATCGGACCGTCCTGGAAAGGCAACCTCTCATCTATTCGATCAGTGCCACGGGCAATCCCATCCAGTATCAATGGTTTCACGACGGCGTGCCCATGGAAAACGGTACGAACTGCGACAACGGCCACGGCCACGACCGCATCATCACCGGGGCCCGCTCCGCCACGCTGCGCATCAACAGTGTCGAACCGCTCGACAGTGGCAATTATCAATGCGTCGTCTCCAACCTCTTGAATTCGGAGTCGAGCGTCGTGGCCACGCTGACGGTCACGCCGGACACAACCGCGCCAACCATACTCTACGCCTACCCTGGAGCGAACTTGAACGAAATCATCGTCGTCTTTTCCGAGCCGATGAACGACTCGTGCCTGGGGGTGGGCGGCGGAGGCGCGGTAACTGAAGCCATCAATTGGTTGGTCGAAGACGTTGGCGGCAGCGGGCTCGGCGTTGCCAGCTTCACCAACGCGACTGATTTTCGGGGACAGACGACGCTTGGACTGATGACTTTTTCCCCTCATGACCCGGCCCTGCCGCTCCGAGTCACGATGCAGCAGCCTTTGTTCGACACGGCGGTCGCCCAAAACGTCATGACTGCGGGCACCTACCGGGTGGTGACTCCACTGGTGCCGTTGGACCAGATCTGGAGTTATGACGATCAGGACATCGATCCCGGACCGAACTGGTTCGCCACCGATCCGGCCGGCGCTTTCCCGACGGGACCCGGCCCCTTCGACGCCAAGCGGGATGGCGGGATTCTTCACGCCAATGGCCTGGATGACTGCCGCGCGAACACCCTGTATGAACTCGGCGCGGTCGGCACCTGCCTCTCCCTCCAATCACCGATCACCCTGACCAACCTGATCACCGCCTACTTCTGGACGCAGTTCAACTTCGCCGGGGATCGGAACAACAGCGACCTGTTCTTCATCGGCAAGGCTGACGATGGCGCCGTCGTCTACCTCAACGGGACGGAACTGCAGCGCATCCGCATGCCCGCGGCTCCGACGGAGATCACTCATTCGACTTTTTCCACCGGAATTGTCGGGGATCCTGACCCGCGGGACCGCATTCTGATTGCGCATCCGCCCGAATTGCAGGCCGGAGACAATCTGCTCGCCCTCTCGTTGCATCAACAAGCCAGCCTGACGAGTTCCGACCTGACGATGGGTTACCAGGTCTATGCGATCGAACCCACGTCGGTTGCGCGCGTGAGCGTCACCGTTTCCGGCGGCCACCCCGTGATCTCCTGGACCCCGGCGGGCGGTCAGCTCGAATTCAAAGATAATCTTGCCGATCCGACCTGGGCGCAACTGAGCACCACCAATCCCTTCACCGACACCAGCGGCCAGCCGCATCGGTTCTACCGCGTCTTTTTCCCGTAAGGCGGAAATGTCCACCGCCAGCGCCTCCGTCCTCGAACAGTTCAAGGCGCCTCTCCAGCTCCGCCGCTTTCCGCTGCCTTCGCGTCCGGAGCCGGGCGCGGCGCTGGTGCGCGTCGAGATGGCCGGCATCTGCGGCACGGACGTGCACTTGTGGAAGGGCGAACTGCCCATCGCCCTGCCGGTCATCCTCGGACACGAAACTGTCGGCCGCATCGAACAACTGGGCGAAGGCGTCGAGTCGGATTGGACGGGGGCGCCGCTCCAGGTCGGCGACCGCGTGACGTGGAACCCGTCCGCCGCGTGCGGCGCCTGCTACTATTGCGCGGAGAAACGGCTGCCGACCCGTTGCACTTCGCGGCGGGCCTACGGCATCGGCTATCGGTGCGACCAGGCGCCGCACTTTCTGGGCGGTTACGCGGAGTTCCATTACCTGCGGCCGCGCACGACCATTTTCAAGCTGCCGGACGACTTGCCTACCGAGTCGATCATCGGCGCGGGCTGCGCGTTGAACACCGCCATCCACGGCGTCGAGCGCACCGGCATTTCCTGGCGGGACATCGTGGTCGTCCAGGGCGCCGGGCCGGTCGGCATCTCGGCCCTCGCGGCAGCCCGGAGCGCGGGCGCGGCGCGGGTCATCGTCCTCGGCGCCCCCAAACCGCGGCTGGAACTCGCCAAACGTTTCGGAGCCGATCATGTCATCGACATCGACGAAGCGCGGACACCCGCCGACCGCATCGATGCCGTGCGCGGGCTCACGGGCGGCCACGGGGCGGACGCGGTGCTCGAATGCGCCGGTGTTCCGGCCGCCGTGGTCGAAGGCATGGAGATGTGCCGCGACGGGGGGCGCTACCTGATCCTGGGGCACTATTGCGACGCGGGTCCGGTGTCGTGGAACCCGCACGTCGTGACGCGCAAGCAACTCACGGTGATTGGCTCCTGGTCGAGCGAGCCGCGCCACCTGAAGGCGGCGATGGGTTTCCTGCGCGACAACCGGGACCGGTTCCCCTTCGCGCAGATGGTGTCGCACCGGTTCCGGCTCGAGGAGGCCAACGAAGCGCTGGCGACCACGGCAGCCTGGAAGTCGGCCAAAAGCGTGCTGGTGCCGGCGGGCGCGTGATCCGGGAGAGTAGTCAACCGGCAGAGACGTGCAGAATCGAGTGGCCGTCCCGACGAAAAGCGGCGTCGCGTCCGACTTGCCACCGCAGTTCGAACCACGAATGAACACGAATCTGGAAGCGCCGATGGAAGTCACGGATAGCACCGATTGGCACGCATTCATTCGGAAAGAATCGATGAACGCCGGGTCCTCATTCGTGTTTATTCGTGTCCATTCGTGATTGAGAAGGATTCGGTAAAGTTCAGGCTCCCTTCCGCCTTCGACCGGCAAATCCTTCCCACGCACGCCGCGCCGGCTGGCAATTCTTGCCGGTGCGTGTCTGGTGTAGCTGCGACCGTGAGGTCGCGGATTGGTTCATTTAATCTCCATTCTGCACCACCCGATAGAAATGCCGTCACGCGGTCGGGGCGTGCCGTTTACGGGTTGTCCTTACGCACAGGGTCCAGCGTCCGCTGTTGAATCCCAACGGGATTCCATCCTTCAGCCCAGCGTTGCGACGAAGGAGCTACGCTGGGTTAGCCGGCAACAACTATTTCCGTCTACCCTGAAAGGGTTGAATCGAGGGCGCGAATCGCGCGGAGGAAGATCGGATGCAACCCTTTCAGGGTTGGCCCGGCTTCGGATACGTGACCCAGGGTAGCTCGTGCCTCGCAACCCTGGGCTGAAGGCTGCAATCCCTTCGGGATTGACTGAACTGCCCGCCGACGGCTTCCAATCCACCCGGCCCCGGCTCTCGGCATCACTCATGCTCAATCTTGAATCGTGCACAGGCAATGCCCGGCAGCGTTATGACGATCATGGATTATGTTTACCTTGGGTTGATTGGGCTCGCGGCTCTCGTGTTCTATTGCCACGGCTTCTTTGCCGGCGTCAAACGCAGCCGCCGCGTTTACGAAGCCCTGCTCGGCAGCGCGGACCCGGAGCCGGTGCCTCGCGACGAAACCTCGCCCGAGTTCGACGCGCCTGCACGGCAAACCGGCATCCAGCATCCACGCCTTCCCTACCGCGGCCGGGAACTGCGCGGCGACTTCGGCGACAACTGATTGGGCTGGCTGCATTTACACGACTCTACTCCTATGAACGATTCATCGCCGCCACCTGTCACGACAGCTCCTCAACAAGTCAAGGCGTTCCCGCACCAGGCCGCGAAGGCGAGCTGGGCCAGCGCTGCGCTTGTGTTTATCCTCGTCGCTTTCGGGAGACGCACGGGTGCGACTGTCGTTATCGAGCTTATAGCTTTGGCGCTAATGCTCGTTGGGTTGGCCCTCGGCGTCATCAGCTTGTTCGGCATTCGGAGGCACGGCACGAAGCACATCCTTGCGCCCGCACTTGTCGGCATCCTCATCAACGGCCTGCTGCTCTCCATTTTCGTCACCAATTTCCTGGCCGCGAGAGCGAGGGCGCAACATCGCACGAGCGCTTTGACAGTGCCGGTCCTCCATGTGGATTCAGAACTGCCGGATCGAAGTCATCAATTCAGGCCTTCGGCCTGGCGAGGGCCCAATCGCAACCCGTCTCAGCGCCGGGCATTCGCTTGAGCCTGGGAGATAGGCGATATGGAGTGGTTTGCTGAATGGTTTGCCGATGAGCCACAGCGCGGAAAGACCGTCCTGACCGTAATTGCGCTTGCGGTCACGACCGTGATTATCTGCCTCGGGAGGAAAAGACTCTCATTGGCAGTTCCAATTGCGTTGGTGTTCTTGTTTCTGGCTGCGGTTTCAATCCCCAGTGCCATTCCGGCGCGGCCTGCTGCTTATCGGAACGCGTGCATTTACAACCTGGGGATGATCCGGGATGCGAAGATTCAGTGGGCGAAAGCAAATAACAAACTGGCTGGTGACGTTCCTACGGAGGACGACCTCTGTCGCACGAACGGTGGTATTGGATTTCTCCGTTTCCGACTAACCTGTCCAAGTGGCGGCATCTATACAGTTGGGTCCATGCGTCAGAATCCGACTTGCAGCCGCTCAGATAAAGGGCACCGATTGGAGTGAAGGTAGGGCAGGCGTCTCGCCTGCCTGCCCGCGAAGCGGCCAAACGAGGTGGCGCCTTCGGCGCTGGGCAGGCGAGACGCCTACCCTACGATCCAGCCGCAATCTCAACGGTCGTGGTCTTTTCATGATGCGCCCTGGAAGCCAAACCAGTGCAATCCCGCGCTTGCCCGGCTCCTTCCGGCCGGTATGCTTCGGCGCGTGATGATCCCGCACTGCCGCGTTCTCCGCCCCGCTTTACTTCTCCCATTGCTGGCCGCCGCGCCGTTCCTCTGCGCCCAGGAGTCCAGTTCCACCAAGGCTCCGACGGACCCCATCGCCCGCATTCGCGACGAGGGGCTGAACCGCTCGCAAGTGATGAAGACCGTGAGCTATCTCACCGATGTCATCGGGCCGCGGCTTACCGGGTCGCCCGGGATGAAACGGGCCAACGAATGGACCCGCGACCAACTCGCCTCTTGGGGCCTGACCAATGCCCAGCTCGAACCGTGGGGACCGTTCGGCCGCGGCTGGTCCCTCAAGCACTTTTCCGCGCAACTTCTCTCCCCGCGCGTCATGCCCCTCATCGGCGTCCCCAAGGCCTGGTCACCCGGCGTCGATTACCCGATCGTAGGCGACGTCGTCTATGTCGAGGCCAGCAAGGAATCCGACCTCGATAAATACAAAGGCAAACTCAAAGGCGCGATCATTCTCACCGCGCCGCCCCACGAACTGAAGCCCCGCTTCGAGCCAATGGCCACGCGCATAAGCGAAACCAATCTCCTCCGCCTCGCCAACGCCGGGGAACCCGGCCCGCGCAGCCCGCCCCCGTCAGAAATTGAACGCCCGCCCCGCACATTATCCACCAATACTTCCACGGCGACTTCCACCAACACCCCACCTCGCACCAACGCACCGCCCGGTTTTTCGCGCGGCGGGTTTTCCCGCACCCCATTCTTCATGATCGAAGGCGCCGCCATGCTTGTCACTCCCAGCTACGCCGGGTTTGGCGGGTCGGTCTTTGCGGATTCTGCCGTTGTCCCGACCGGCGGTACTGCCACCAACCTGACCGGCCGTTCCGGATGGTCCACGAACGCCCCGCCATTCCTGCCGCAAATCGCCCTCAATGCCGAGCACTACAACCTCCTCGTCCGCCTGGCCCAGCGCGGCGAAAAGCTCCGCGCCCAGATCGAACTCCAGGCCCAATACCACACCGACGACCTCATGGCCTACAACACCGTCGCCGAAATCCCCGGCTCCGACCTCAAGGACGAACTGGTCATGCTCGGCGGCCATATGGATTCCTGGCACGGCGGCACGGGCGCCACCGACAATGGCGCGGGCGTGGCCGTGTGCATGGAAGCCGTCCGCATCCTCCAGGCCGCCGGGCTCCATCCGCGCCGCACCATACGCATCGCCCTCTGGAGCGGTGAAGAACAAGGCTTGCTCGGTTCCCGCGCCTACGTCACCAAACACTTCGGCTACTACACGAACGTCACGGGCGACCAACGGCTGGCCGCGCGGGCCGAATCGCCTCGCAGCCGCGAACAGAGCGAGGAACGTCTGCGCCAGACCAGTTCAAGCCGCCGCCCCGAACGCAAACTTGTGCCTGGCCCTGAACACGAAAACTTCTCCGCTTACTTCAATCTCGATAACGGCGCCGGCAAGATTCGCGGCATCTATCTTCAGGGCAACGAAGCCACCCGACCCATCTTCCGCCGCTGGATGGCTCCCTTTGCCGACCTCGGCACCGAGACCCTCACCCTCTCCAACACGGGCGGCACCGACCATCAATCCTTCGACGGCGCCGGCCTGCCCGGCTTCCAGTTCATCCAGGACGCGCTCGACTACTGGACCCTCGCGCATCACTCGAACATGGACACGCTCGAACGCGTCGTGCCCGAGGACCTCATGCAAGCCTCCGTGGTGATGGCCGCCTTCGTCTACCAGGCCGCGATGGCCGACGAGAAAGTCCCACGCAAGCCGGAGCGGAGAACTCCGTGACACGCCAGGCTTGAGTTCGCCGTGGAGGATGTCCAAGAAATTCATTTCAACCACGAATGGACACGAATCAGGCCGGGCGGAGGGGAAACACGGATTGCACGGATTGACACGGAGTCGTTCCGTGAAAGTCGGTGAAATCCGTGTCCACCCGATTCGTGTCTATTCGTACTACTATCCGTGAAAGTTTTGTCAGCGTGCACGAATTTTGACCGCAAAGAACGCAAAGACCACAAAGAGAAGCCATTCACTCTCTGCGTTCTCTGCGTTCTTTGCGGTTAGCGACTTTGGTTGCGGCGTCAGCCGCGCTGTGTTCATTCGTGGTTGAAGCCTTCTGTCCGAAATGAGGTGCGGCTTCGAGGTCCACGGCGCAGATTGACCGGCTGTTGCCCCATGAGTAGTCTCTGGACGTGAACAATCCAAGGCCCAGGATCCTCGCCCTGTTTGCGCTTCTCCTGGCCCTGCTTCAGCCCGTGGCGGCGCAGCAGCGCAGTGCCACCGCCACACGGCAGCCACTCTGGAAAATCGAGGGCAAAGCAGCCACGGTCTATCTGCTCGGCTCGGTTCACCTCCTGAAAAAGGAGAATTATCCCCTGGCGGCCCCGATTGAGGCGGCCTTCGATCGAGCAAAGGTGGTTGTCTTCGAGACAGACATTGAAGCCTTCGAAAAGCCGGAGTTCCAAATGAAGCTCCTCAGCAAGAGCGCCCTGCCCGAAGGGGATACGCTCCGCAACCACTTGTCGCCGAAATTGTATGAGCAGTTAGCCACTCAATCGAAGGAGAGTGGCCTGCCCTCCGGAGCCATCGAAAAACTCAAAGCGGGACTCGCCGCGCTGACTATCGAGCATCTCGAAATGCAGAAGCTAGGCCTGGATGAGAAGCTTGGCGTGGACTACCACTTCTTCCAGAGAGCCCGTAAAGCAGGCAAAGAAATGATTGGGCTCGACACGCCCGACTTTCACTTGGAACTACTGACTGGACTATCCAAAGAAGAGGGTGAGGCGATTCTCAGAAGCACCCTCGAGGACATCCGCACCTTGAAGCAAGACCTCCCGCAGTTGCTCAAATCCTGGCAGACCGGCGACATGAAAACCCTGGCCAACTTGCTCAACGAAGAGATGGAGAAAGATCCTGCTCTTTACAAGCGACTCGTCGTGGACCGGAACAAACGCTGGGTTCCCAAAATCGAGGAACTAGTCCGCGGGGACAAAGACGCGATCATCATCGTGGGCGTCGGCCATCTCGCCGGCAAGCAAAGCGTCATCGAATTGCTGGAGAAGAACGGTCTCAAAGTGACGCAGCAGTGAGCGAAGTGCGGGGACAAGGGAGTCCGTTGAAGCGTTAAATCGTTGAAACGTTAAATCATTAATGAGCGCGGGCCTGCTCGTTTCAACGATTCAACGCTTTAACGATCCAACGATTCACCACTCCTCCTGCCCAAAAAGGCTGTTCCAAATCTTGCGCATTTTGTGCCGGGCGCGGAACGCTTTCACTTTTACGAGAGCGACGGACCAGCCGGTCCGGCGGCTGATCTCCTCGGTGCTCCGTTCCTCGAGGTGCAGGAGCGTGACGACCAGCCGCTCGTCAGGCTTGAGGCGGGCAAGGAGTTTTTCGAGGATTTCCCGGGCCGCGCTGCTTCGCTCTCCCGGCAGCTCGGTCTTCGAGGAGGCAAGGTGCTGCACGACGGCTTCTTCTTCCTCGCTCAGGTCGCCCATGCGCAACTCGGGACGCGCCGCCTCGTGCTTGAGTTGATTGATACAAGTGTTGACGGTGATGCGCGATACCCAATGTTCCAGCGGCACCAGCCCGGAGAACTGGTCGAGCTTCCGGAAAATCTTTGCGAACACGGCTTGCGTCAAGTCCTCCTCCTGAGTGCGGCGCGGCAGGTGGCTGCGGACGGACTTGATGACCGTCGGGTAAAGGCGCTGGACGAGCGAGCGGGCAGCCGCTTCGTCGCCTTCGAGCACGCGGGCGACCCAGGTCCTATCGTCAAGTTCTTCCGAGCGCGCCGCTGGCTCGGCCGGCGCAGGGTCGGCCCGACGGACCGCCCTGACCGGCGATTGGAGCCGCAAGCCCCGGCGGCTCGACAATTCGGCGTGCCAACCCGGAACGGCTCGAAGGCTCAGTGTCGATGCAGTCATGAAAATCGTTGCTTTCACCTCTACATGCGCAGGGCGGCCGAAGAGTCCGCAAAGAATTCTCGCTGAAAATTGGGGACCCGTGCGACTTGATGAATCATGCTCCTTTCAAGGCACTTACTGGAATCGTTGAAGCGTTAAAACGTTGAATCGTTGAATCGGCAGCGGGCTATCCCGATTCAACGATTCAACGGTTCAACGATTCAACGATTCAACGATTCAACGATTCAACGATTCAACGATTCAACGATTCAACGATTCAACGATTCAACGATTCAACGATTCAACGATTCAACGATTCAACGATTCAACGATTC